>CAKQUI010000053.1 GCA_934277495.1 uncultured Clostridia bacterium
GAGCTGCTGAGCAGACTTGAACTGCCGAACCTCTTCATTACCAATGAAGTGCTCTACCGACTGAGCTACAGCAGCATGCCGATTCCACTTTATGGTACTATATTTTATTGTCTCTGTCAACCTTATTGCAACACCTTTAAGCAATTTACAGTTGCCGCATGACCCCTTCTGATACTGCCGCAGCCTGTACGCTTTACATGCCGCCTGCGGTACTCAGGCGAAGCGTCATCCCTGCAGGTATCTGACTACTTTTTTCTTTGTGCGCTGCATCGCATTGTCTATGGATTTCGTGTTTTTTCCGAGCTTTCTGGCTATAGCTGCATAGTCGTTTCCTTTCACCAGCTCGCTCAGCACCTGCATTTCGAAATCACTGAAAATATTATCACCATTATGCAGGATATAATACACGACATCTTTTATCACCAGCATGGATTCAGGTCCCTGTCCCGAACTGTCTGTCAGCGTGTCCACCAGCGTGATATCATCGTTTTCATCCTGCATAGGCCTGTTCAGTGAGATGGATGTGTTCAGAGCCTTGTGCTTGTCTCTGTCTGCCATCCTTATGGCGCTTATTATCTGCCTTGTTATGCAGAGGCTCGCAAAAGTCCCGAAGGCTGTGCCACGTCCGGTCTCATACTGTCTTATCGCCTTGATGAGACCTATCATCCCCTCCTGCACCACATCATCTTCATCTGCGCCTGTGATGAAGTACATCTTGGCTTTTATCCTGACAGTTTCTTTGTATTTTCTTATCAGTGTCTCTTCTGCATCTATATTACCGGACTGCGCCATCTGCACAAGCTCCGCATCAGTGCAGGAAGCAAGGCCTGCAGCCTCACCGTTCAGCATGATATTATCCTGCATTTTTTCATTCCTGTTCTGCAAGTCTTTGTCTCACTATCTCATACATAAGTATTGATGCGGCGTTGGACGCATTGAGAGATGTTATCCTGCCCTTCATTGGTATCGAAACGACGAAGTCGCACTTTTCCCTGACGAGCCTGCTTATCCCTGATCCTTCGCTGCCTATGACTATACCTATCCCTCCTGTAAGATCCTGCCTGTAGTAAACACTGCCGTCCATATCGCATGCTCCGATCCAGAGGCCGTGCTGCTGCAGGTATTCTATCTCACGGGATATGTTTGTAACTCTGGCGCACAGCATATGCTCCGATGCTCCTGCCGACGTCTTTGCGACAGTTTCATTGACCGTAACGGACCGTCTTTTCGGTATTATGATGCCGTGCACTCCGGCGCACTCCGCAGTCCTCATGATGGCTCCGAGGTTGTGCGGATCCTCAAGGCCGTCAAGGATCATGACAAAAGGCGGTTCTCCAAGCTTTTCAGCCTTTGCCAGAATCTCATCGACAGTGGCGTATCTGTAATCGGAAACCACGGCGATGACGCCCTGATGGTTCGTCCCTGAGGCCTCCTTGTCCAGCCTTGCACGGTCGCTGTAGTTCAGAGGTATCTTTTTAGCCTTCGCTTTGGCTGCGATCTGCTTCACCGAACCCTCTGCACCTTTCGCCACGGTTATTTTTTCTATTTCTCTGTCGCTTTTCAGTGCCTCCAGCACTGCATTCCTTCCGATGATGATCTCTGACATTATTTTTCCGGTCCTCTTTCGTATCTTAAAAATCTGTATGAAAGTCCCTTTTCTTCCTGCAGGTCGCTCTGCCATGTCACCTGGTAGCCTGCAGTGTCAAGATCAGGGAAAAATCTATCCGCTTCGAAACTGCTGTATATCTTCGTGACATAAAACACGTCGCAGTCCTCCATGAACTGACTGTACACGGCTGCTCCGCCTGATATGTAAACATCCTCGGATGCGTACTTTTCAAGCTCTGCGAGGACTTCTTCCTTCGAATGGCATATGATACATCCGTCAGTTTCGTAATCCTCGTTTGCTGTCAGCACTATGTTCGTCCTGCCCGGCAGCGGTTTCCCTCCGGGGAAAGATTCCAGCGTCTTTCTTCCTATGACGACTGTTTTGCCCAGCGTCTTTGATTTGTAATATTTAAGGTCTCCGGGCAGATGTGTCAGAAGTCCTCCGTCTCTGCCTATGGCCCAGTTTTCGTCTACAACGACTATTGCGTTCATGTTCCTCCTGTCTCCGGCCTCACGCCGGTCCCGGCAGGCTGCCTGTCTGATACTGATCAGACTGCCACCGGTATATTCTTTACCTGAGGGTTGGTCTCGTAATCTGTTATCTTTATATCGTCTAGGGTGAATTCGTAAAAATCCTTTATGTCCGGATTCAGGCTGAATACCGGCGCCGGATACTGCGGTCTTGATATCAGCTCTTTCACGATATCCACGTGTCGGTCATATATATGTGCATCAGCTATGACGTGGACCAGCTGCCCCGGCTTCAGTCCCGATACCTGCGCCATCATATGCACCAGCACTGCGTACTGGACCACGTTCCAGTTGTTTGCAGTAAGTATGTCCTGGGACCTCTGATTCAGTATGGCGTTGAGCCTGTCTCCTGTGACATTGAAAGTCATACTGTATGCGCAGGGTTCCAGTCCCATTTCCATAAGATCGTCGAATTTATATATGTTCGTCATTATCCTCCGTGAGTACGGCGTGTTTTTGAGCTGCCACAGCACGTTGTCCACCTGGTCCATCTCACCGTGGGGGAATCTGTACTTAACGCCCAGCTGGTAGCCGTAGGCCTTGCCGATGGAGCCATTCCCGTCAGCCCACTGGTCCCATATATGTGTGGAAAGATCTCTGACATTGTTTGATTTTTTCTGCCATATCCACAGCATCTCGTCAACTGCCGATTTTATCGCTGTTGGTCTCAGCGTCAGTGCCGGGAATTCCTCCTGCAGGTCATACCTGTTCACCACGCCGAAAGTCTTTATCGTATGCGCCGGCGTGCCGTCTTCCCATCTGGCTCTCACTGTCTGCCCCTCACTGGAAAAACCGTTGTCCAGGATCTCCCTGCACATACCGGCAAATAAAATATCTGCTTTGCTCATATAATTTCTCCTGAAAAATGCGGCGCCATGTCAGCCAAGTATCACGTATCTGACGAAGAGTCCGGCCAGACCCAGCACGATCACTGCAATCAGCGTTTTTTCTGTAGGATTGAGGTTTTTAAGACCTCTGGTCTCCATCCCTTCTTCTTTCTGTCTGCGCCTGTTGTCCTCGTCGTATGCCTTGTTCGTCCTGTAATAATCGGCTATCATGTCTCTGGTCCTGTTGCGTGCTTTGCATTTCTTCCTGCCGTCTGCCATGACCGTCACCTCATCGTGATCTCTAAAGCTTTGTCTATGACCTGTTCAAGGCGTTCATTATCCTCTGCAAGATACAGGTAACCCACCAGTGCCTCGAAAGCCGTAGCCCATTTGTATGTCACGGGATCTGCATTCTTGGCCTTGGTGCGGTATTTGCGGTTCCTGGCACGTTTCACGAGAGCCTGCTCCTGCGGACTCAGATCGTCGAACATAGTCTTTATCACTCTAGCCTGCGCCGGAGCCTTTACATACCTTGTGGCAAGGTTATGCAAAGCATTGACATTGTAAGATCCTTTCCGGAGTATGTGCTCCCGGACCGCCTGCTCGTAGACTGCATCGCCCATATACGCCAGAGCGGTTGTGTTCACTGCATTAAGATTATCTATCTTCATTCCTGCATCCACCGTCTCAGTCTTTGATGATCTGTACTCCCTGCGGAGTGTCCTTGAGCGTGATGCCTCTTTCCTTGAGTATGTCTCTTATCTCATCGGCACGTGCAAAGTTCTTTGCTTTTCTGGCTTCCTGTCTTTCGTCCACCAGCGCCTGCACGTCGTCGTCGATGTCGTTTTCTTCTTCCTGCTGCAGCAGTCCTACTACTGACGCCAGTTCCATCAGTGTATCAAGGCTCTTCTGTGCGAACTCCTTGCTGGCTCCGTCTTTCACTGCTGTATTTATAGCTGTTATCAGTTCGAAAATGGCTGCGATACCGTCTGCTGTGTTCAGGTCGTCATCCATAGCCGTGATGAATTCCTGCCTGTATTTGTCGTAGCCTGCCAGAGCCTCTTTCTCAGCGTCTGTCATCTCACCGCTGCCTGTTTTGATGAGGTGCTGCAGGTTGGATTTGGCGTTCCTCATCCTTGCCATGCCGTTCTGGGACTGTTCCAGTATGTCGCCGCCGAAGTCGATAGGTCCTCTGTAGTGGCCGTTGAGGATCAGGAATCTCAGCACTTCTCCGTCATAGTGCTGGAGCAGGTCTCTTACGGTCTTGAAATTGCCCAGCGACTTTGACATCTTTGTGCCGTCTATATTGATGTATCCGTTGTGCATCCAGTAATGTGCGAACTGGCATCCGTTGTGGGCCTCGGACTGTGCGATCTCGTTCTCGTGGTGCGGGAACTGCAGATCCTGTCCGCCTGCGTGGATATCTATCGTATCGCCCAGATGTTTCTTTGCCATCGTCGAACATTCTATGTGCCATCCTGGTCTGCCCATGCCCCATGGAGACTCCCATGCGATCTCGGAGTCTTCTTTGCGGGCTTTCCATAATGCAAAATCGAGAGGGTCTTCTTTCTTCTCGTCGTCTGCCGAGCTTACTCTCTCGCTTGCTCCCATGATGAGATCGTCTATGTTCTTTCCGGAAAGCTTGCCGTATCCTTCGAATTTTCTTGTCCTGTAGTACACGTCTCCGCCTGACTCATATGCATATCCCTTGTCTATGAGATCCTGGACGAACTTTATTATGTCGTCCATGGTGTCTGTTACTTTCGGATGTACGTCTGCCTTGCGGACGTTGAGTGCAGCTGCGTCCTTGAAATACTCTTCGATATATTTCTCTGATATCTCTCCTGCACTGACTCCTTCTTCCTTCGCTCTGTTTATGATCTTGTCGTCCACATCTGTGAAGTTCTGCACGAATTTCACTTTGTATCCTCTGTATTCGAGATATTTCCTCAGTGTATCGAATACAACGAAAGGTCTCGCATTGCCTATATGGAAAAAGTTATAGACAGTAGGTCCGCACACGTATATGCTGACTTTGCCGTCTTCGATCGGTTTGAGTTCTTCTTTTTTTCTCGTCAGTGTGTTGTATATTTTCATTCTTTACCTCCGCATGCTTTGCATTCTCCGCAGTTATCACATTCACCCTCGATCTCGCCGTCTATTTCATCGTATATCTGGCTCAGGGTGCCTTCTTCTATCTCATGCATTATATCGGAATACTGGCAGCTGCTCTCGCACTCCGCTATATCATCGTCTCCGAATTTGAGCTTGAGCAGTGTCTCCATCTCTACGACTCTGCGCCTGAGGCACTCCAGCTCCACTGCTATCGGATCCGGCATATCTGTCTGATCCAGGTCAGATACGGGTTTCTTGCCGTTGCGTCTTACGATCGTGCCCGGTATGCCCACCACGGTGCATCCGTCCGGCACCTCTTTGAGGACGACAGCCCCTGCACCGATCTTGACGTCGTTGCCGACTTTGAATGGTCCCAGCACCTTGGCGCCTGAGCTTATCATGACTCTGCTGCCGATGGTGGGATGTCTCTTGCCTGTGTCCTTTCCTGTACCGCCCAGTGTCACACCCTGATATATCGTCACGTCATCGCCTATCTCCGCAGTCTCGCCTATGATGACTGCCATGCCGTGGTCTATGAAGCATCGCCTGCCGATCTTCGCTCCCGGATGTATCTCTATCCCGGTGAACCATCTCGTTATCTGTGAAATGAGTCTAGCCAGGAGTTTCATATGATGCAGGTACAGCCAGTGAGCCGGTTTATGGAAAATAAGTGCCCATATCCCCGGATAGCAGAGCAGTATCTCTATCCCTGTCCTTGCTGCCGGGTCCTGTTCAAGTATCGCATTTATGTCTTCTTTTACTTCTTTAAAAAATGCCATTATCTCTTTTTACCTCAAAAAATTCAAAAGTGGGCAGGTACACCCACTTTTTATATTACCACATCAGCCGGGGATTATCAATTCTGTATTGCATATCGTTCCGGTAAGATTCGGATAATCCGCTGCGTATATCCGGCTTTGAAAGACAAGGTCACAGTCCGCTGCATAAAGCAGTCAGTGTCACAGTCCCAGCAGCTCCGAAGGGTCTATGCATTTTCCGTTTATTATCACTTCAAAATGCAGGTGCGGTCCGGTGGAGTTGCCTGTGGAGCCTGCCAGCGCTATGCGGTCGCCTCTTTCCACTTTCTGCCCGCTGCTTACAAGCAGACTGCTGCAGTGTGCGTAGTATGTCTGCATGCCGTTGCCGTGATCTATTTTGACGAGGTTGCCGTAGCCTCCTCCGTTTCCTGCAAAATACACTGTCCCGCTGTCTGCGGCATATATGTCGCTGCCCTGCGGCAGAGCCAGGTCGAGTCCTCTGTGTAGCCTGCCCCAGCGTGTGCCGAATCCTGATGAAACGTATACATCGCCTACCGGCATCCTGAGCTGACTGTATGTCGCAGACTCATCACGGGAAACTCCGGTGTCCGCTGCATCCGAGCTTCCTCCGGTCCCTGCATATCCGCCTGTGCCTGTCAGGATCACTTCCTTTTCAGGTTCCTTTACTACATGTTCTTCAATGACTTCCTCACTGATCTGCCTGCCGTTTTCTGTGACGACTTTTTTCCTGACTTCCTTCTCGCCGTCTTTGCCTTTTTCTGCAACTTTGATCTGACCTGTGCAAAGAGAGTCGTCTGCTTTGTATTCCTGGGCGTGTTCTATCTTCTCTTCTTCAGTCACTTCTTCTGTGACTACTACGGTTATGAGGCTTTCACCGTCATCCCCTGTTTCCAGCTTCTCCTCGGCCTGCTGTCTGTCCAGAACTTCCGGTGGCTCGTCGCCGTTTTCCAGCTCCAGCCTGCCGGTGCTCACATTTTCCTTGAGCTCGACGTCCATCACTTCTGAAGAAGTTTTCTGGTTCTGTGTATGGCCTTCCTGAGCCGGCTTTGTTGAAGCGGGGACAACCTTGCTTTGTTCTGCTTCGGAGCCTTCGTGGCTGGATTTTACGGTTCCTGACGGCGAGCTGTATTTTTTTATGAATCCCTTCACGACCTGTGCTGCGTCTTCTTCTGTGTCCACCACTGCTACCTTCCTGCCGTCCACTTCTATATACCACGGACGGGTGGTGACACTGCCGTCAGCCAGCACTACAGGTATGTCCGCACTGCGGATATCATCTCCTGCCAGCACTTCCCCGGCAGCTATCGATGCTGCCATCAGCATCAGTCCTGCTATGATGCAACTTATCTTCCCCCTGACGGGGACGGGATCAGGGCTGTTTCCCCTGTCTCTGTTTCTCATTTTTACCTCTGCGATTTTTTCCCTCCCGGGAATAGTTTCCTTGACTATTATTACCATTTATCGCAGAGATATACTAAAACGTGCCGGGCAGGCTACTTTCTGTCAAAAAGCCGTTTTGCTTCGGCTCTCCAGCTCAGCTCCTGTTCGTCGCTGGTTTCATCGAGCGTTATGCCGTGTGCAGCGGGCTCTTTCGTTCCTGACTTTACAGTTACGAAAGTCGTATAGCCCTCGGCGTGCAGTTCGCCGGTCTGCTCGTTTTTCAGATACACATGTATCGTCAGACTCGTCCTGCCAGTCCTTACGACCACACCTTCATAGCTTACGATGTCCCCCGGTTCCACCGATTTGAAAAAATCGAATTTGTGGGTATTCTTGTAAAGGAGTCCGTTCTTGTCTCCATGTTCGAGACATGCTGTAATGAATGAAGCTTCTATCATCCACTCCGTTCCCCTGCCTGCGTAAAGATTGCGATGGTGATTGAGATCTTCCATCCTGACCATATGTATAGACTTGTAACGCTTCATATTTTATCCTCTTTCTTCATGATACTTTGTAGCAATGCTTTATCCCGCCTGCAGATTTTACCATATCACACACGCCCTGCGAAGTGCTGAAAACATATATTTCTCTTTTGTATGAACTTTTTATACTGAAATATTTCTTTGAAACAAGTCTGTCCGTGATATACGGTCTCATCTGATGTACGAAATCCTTTGCCCGTCTTTCATTCTCACGCTCACCGCCTCCGAAAATGGGTATGTTCAGGGCAAAGCGGTCACATCGCCTGAATGCGTGATCGATCAGTTTTGAATACTGTGCTCCATTTATGTCACTGATTATTGTTATCATTCCGGTACCTTTCTGTAAAGTCTCTGGCAGTGACAAAATCACTGCCGTTTTGCCTGATCGGCGGGTTTTGGACCTGCGACTACCTTCCATATAAAGCAAAAATGTACAAATCGCAGTTCTTTTTCTAAATTGTACATGTCGGTAAAAAGCTGCGTTTTTGTTACGTATAAATATACACGGAATTCCGCCCATCACAGCAGCTCAGATGTATATTTATTCACCTATAAATACCCATCGCTCGGATGCACCTGCTGCAATATGTGATTTTGCAATTATTTCACACCGAAATCCTTAAAAAGTACTTCAAAACATGTACAAATTTAAAGTTGATTTTGTACATGTTTGGGGCTGTTTTGCAGGAAAACCCGGCGATGTATATTTAAACATCTGCTTTCTCACCCGCTGTGATCCCATATATACAGTATTCCGGTTTCGTTATCGTACTGGACATAAAGATACCCCGATAAAACAGGCGTCGCATACTTCGCTGCTTTTATAAGAGCACGTCCTTGTACGATCTCTTTTTCGGTATAGCTGTAAAATCCATAAAACCCGTCATTCGATTTCTTTAAATGGTTCAAATAATGCTCAGACTCTTCGGTCCTGCGGTCATATGTGAAATATCTCACTTCTTTATCCATAGGGAAAGGATCAAGCTTTCCCTGCAGCTGCGGTGCTATCTTCTTAGCTGATTCATGGGACAGCTTCAGCACCAGCAGGCTGTCTCCTTCTCCCAAAGGTCCGCCTTTGAAAGGCTTGAAGTACAGCACTTCCTCATAGTCTATCCCGTCTACGCCGAAGTTCTTTTCAGCTTTTCGTATCGAATCGCCGATCTCATCATACCCGATGTTCATTGCAAAGAATGCAGCGATGAGCAGTACCAGTGCTGCTGCACAGCCTGCGATTTTCTGCTTTGCCGTCATCCTTTTCATGTATTCACCGTGACTTTCATTCGCTGTTTTTTATCTTCTCGAAAACGTCGTATTCTCCGTATTCCTGTGCTTTCACTGCTGCTGAGTTGCCGTCTTTATCCAGCTTATGCAAATCTGCGCCTTCTTTTATGAGCAGATCGACTACATTCCCTGCTCCGCAGGAGGCTGCTGCCATCAGCATTGTGTGCAAATCAAGCATCCCTTTTCAGAATTACAAATATATATTTTAGAATATAATCACATTTATAAGACCGTCTGTTTCCCTCAAAAAGTATGTGAGGTACAGACTAATGTACTTGTCTTTCTACCACAGATCATTTATATCTGTTTTTCAGATAATCAGCTATCACTTCATAAAAGTCCACAGCTCTTTCATACTGTTCCTTTGCATCATCACGGGATACTATGAAAAAGTCAGCATAATCCGTATTGTTTCTGATTTGAAATACCTGACTGATATATTTAGAATATTTCACATCAAAAACACCTGATTTGATATATTCTTTCTGGAAATACGATATCACGCCTGCATGCCTTGAAAAATCGACTCCATCTACTGCCAGCAAGGCTCTTACTGCAGTGAAAATAGCGTAGTATGATCTTCCTATAGAATCTTTATATCTGCCATTATCGAGCAGCAGCTTCGATGACTCCAGCCTTTCCTTTGCCATGTCCAGACGATACTGCATCAATTCTTCCCTATTGTTATGCAACGATGACCACCCCTTCTTTTTCTATATTTCTGTAATAGGGTATATCTTCCCTGTACTTTTCATATTCATCGAATGGTATCACTGTCGGGGACACTATCGTTTCGTATTCCAGTTCCAGATCTGACGAAACATCCCACACTTTTTTCAAGTCATTTTGCAGTGTCTGCCTGTCTCCTTTTACGATCGCTGCTATATCGACATCTGAGTCCGCATCGAAATCTCCTCGGGCATAAGAGCCATACATCAGGATCTTTACCAGGTCATCGCCATATACCAGGCGGTATGCTGCAGCTACTTCTCTCAATATACTATCAAGTTCCTGCTTTGAACACATGGCTATGCCTCCCTTCGTTTTTCATGTTTTGTTTTATTATACACACCTTTTTCAGATTTGTATACTGATATGGATACCCGGCTGTCATGATCCGGCCTGGCAGCAAACAATCTCTGACAGTATCATCAAAAGCACTGCTGCTGCCTGGTTCACAGCTCCAGATACACAGTGTCCTGCTTTTTATCCCCGTTTTCGGTCCATTCTATTTTTACTGTGATCTTCCTGTCTTTATCAGGATCTATCCCGCCTTCGCTCAAAGTGTAGTAAAATTTCCGGTTTATTGTATTCCAAAGGTAATATTTGATATTCTGCCTTTCACCGGGTTCATCACTTCCGATGTCATGTTCTTCATTTATGGCATTTTCATCAGACCACCATTTGACATTTACGTTTTTTCCGATCTTTCCGTCTTTGCTGCCTTGATAGATCAGTGCAAGGTCGCTGCCGTACTTATAGCCTTCATCTGTTGATAATGCAAATACTGCGGCTCGCCAGTACCCGTTTTCGCTTTCCGCCATGTATTCGTTCCGGTCCGAAAAGGTATATACCAGATATCCTGCTATGCAAACAGCCACCACTATCGATATGATAATTATGTATTTTGTTTTTTTCATCATTGACCTCCAAAAACTTATTTTTTACTGTGGCTGTTGCTGCCGCCTTCTTTCCTGTTCTTCACTGATAACTTTCCGGTGCCACGGCTGACTGATCAGTCTCCGTCATTTGCATGGAAACATCATGTGATTTTGTATCTATTATCCAGCATGCCCCAGTCCGTACCGCACCATCACTGGACAGACAGCACCATGATCATATCAGTTCCGGCTTCGATTTCAAGCGGTTCTGTAAAATGCCTTTTCATAAACACCCAACGGCTTATCTGCCTGCGTAGTTCCCATCATCCTCGGTATCGAGCAACAACATGTACAAATCGCAGTTTTCTTTTTAAATTGTACATGTCTATAAATACACCGGATTTTTCAATGTATGATCATACACGAAATTCCAACCTTCACAACCCATGTAACGTATATTTATTCACAGGCAAAAAGGTCCACATTATTTGAACTTTCATTGTCGCCTGTCACCTCAAGAATATACCCTTGTTCAGTCTTCTCGACATCAAATATCACCGTATCATCTTTATTTGATTCGAAAGTCATCATAAGCTGTGTCTTTTTGTCTTTTTTTGTGAAGTCATAAATTCCATGCATATAACTTGTCGTAGTCCCGTCCTTTCCGATCATGACAGTTATCCCAAGATCTGCACCAGTTTCATCATACATATTGTATGTGCCGGCATACTGCTCATCTGTGCTGCTGTCGGTTTTGCTGTCTGCACAGCTGTACATAAGAAAACTCCCTGCAAGAACCATTGTCAGCAATATTGCTGCTATAAACTTTTTCATGATCCACCTTTCTTTTGTAATGAGATAATACTTACTGACTACATCAAGTTAGTTACTGTCTGTCTTCGTTGTCTGATCGATCTCTCTATAGAGATTTTTCACCAGCCTGGTTTCTGCTTTGCTGATATGCTGTCTGCTGCCAGTTCAGTCTGCGATAAATCCGGATCGTTTCCGAAAACTCAGTTTGTGCCTTCCATGACTACGTCATATGCGATCCCGCCTGTCTTATCTGTGATGAGCTGCCATTTCTTGTCGGCTTCGCCGTTTTTCACTGATGCGCTGCTGGCGTGGTCCACAATGCTGCCTGACGGGTTCGTGATCTCTATCGATTTTCCAAGGCTCAGACGGTTTCCTGCATAAATGAAGCCTCCTTCATCACGGTCTGATGTGACTTCGAATCTGCCTCCTGCAGAAAGATCTATGAGAATATCATGTCTGGCTTTTGCTGCAGATGTTATCAGATCAGAAAAATCCTCGCCATTTATATCGACCTTCACATCTGAACTGCCGTATATGCTCATATCATTATCCGCCACAAGCCCTTTCGTCCTGATTTTCACGTCCTGCAAAACAAGGTCCTCTGCTGCAAAGATGCCTTTACCTATGTCAAGTCCGCTGTTCTTAGTTCCTTTTATAGTCATATCGCCAAGGGCAAGTACATTGTCTATATCATTGTCGCCACTTACGTCGATCACCATGTCCTTGTCCGTTATATCTGTTTTCAAAGAGACACTGTGCTCGCCCTGCTGTACGCCGTTCAAACTGAGTTCCGACACATCGACATAGCACTCTATCAAGATGTCATCCTCAACAGTTCCGCTTACAGTCACGCCATCTTTCATCACAGTCAGCTTGTTCGTCTCAGTATCGTATTTCCACGAATCCGACTCTGCAGCGGTTACCTTAAGACCTGTAAAATCACCGTTCTGAGCATCCACTTCACCTTGTGATCCGCTGCAGCTGCACAGACCGAGAACTGCGATCAACGATAATGCTGACAACCATACGATGTACATCAGTTTTTTTGTTCTGGAAAAGTTATATTTCATACCTGCTCCTTATTTACATCACAATATGAAAAAATGTGTATTATACTTATAAACCACATACAAAGAAATTCCCCTTCCATTGAATTTTTATAATACAATCCCTGTCAAAACAGCTTTACTTGCACAAGCGCTGAAGTTCTAAAAATGAAACAATATAACTCACAGCTCCTGCAATCAATATTGCTGTCAGGAAGATCATGATCATGGTTCCAAAACCAATACTATTGATGTATCTTTCCATGCAAATATAGTATATGCCTGTAATTATCAGTACGACTTCTATAAAAAGCAGCCATATTAAAGGTGATGTGATAAATACAGCCGGTATAACCAGAAACCATAAAACAAGAATCATGCTTTCCGCCAGGAGAAAACTTGGTGACAATACTGTAGCACTATCTACCATACCCAAAAAAGCACCTGTTCCTATCGCTATAAACTCTCTGCAAACCATTACAGCTATATTCCAGCAAAAAAGGCATAATATATCGAAACGATTTGAAGATATGGAATTGCGTTCACTGACTTCGTCCTTATCAAAAAATATAAGCCCAGGAGAAACGCCAACACCGATCATATCTATATCACTCAAGGAAATACTGCCCCATTCCCCTGTCTGCAGCCGGGAAAAGACAAGCCATACCAGAATCAGCAATGCGATCCAGAACCCGATAATCACCGGAGATAATGTATTGATATTTTTCTTTATATGCAACCTATCAATCTTCCCCCAGCTCATATTTATAATAGTTACCTTTCTCCGCTATTTTTTCAAGAAGTTTTTCCGTATTTTGCAAACATTCTTTTTTGACATAAATCCTTGGATCGTAATAATAATTACTGCATACTCGTTTGTTTATTTTTCCATTCTCCACATAATCGAGTGTGTACTGTGATTTTCTGTCATTTGTTGATTCAAGTTTTTCAAAAAGCTCGTTTTCAGTTCCTATTTCTGTTCCATCATTATATTTGCCGTCCTTTTTTTTGAAAAGCAACCGCTCTCTTTCTGCTTTTACAGACCAAAGCATATATGCAACCTTTGCGAAATCATCAGCAAACAAAATCTGCCGGAACCTGTCCCAGAAATGTTTATATTCATATACATTTTCAGAATCTGTTACAATGATTTCGCTCCAGTTATCCCTGTCTACGCCTTCGCAAATATCCATATGCATCTGTGGAACTATATAATATACAATATCAAACATATTTACCCTCGCAAATATCATATAATAAGAACTCGTCTGATTGTTTTGCCGTTTTTCAGAATACGAGCATGTACATGATATCTCCATGTATGATTTTTCCTTTGAGCAAACCTTTTTAACTTACTTCTTCGTGTGCCTTTCAAACCTTTCCAGCGAGCTCTCATCGCCTTAAACCCCGACTTGCCTTCATATCGATTTGGTTTATCTACTTCAAGTTTAACTCTATATTTATTACCTCTAAAATTCTTTTTATAATATTTGTATTTAGCATAAACTACACCACCTACCGATATTAAGCCCCCAATCAATGATGCAGTCTCAATAACTTCTGCTGAAATAGCTACTCCACCAATTATTGGTATAACAAATGCAAAATGCCCACTAGGGTCAACATAGTTTATCGGATTATTAGCACAGTACGCATACAGGTGCAGTGTGTCTGGCTGGGTGGCTTCGCCTCTGTATGTGTCCTGGGTTATGAATCTGGCGTTTTCCGGTTCGTAGTATCTTGCGTTATAGTAGTACAGTCCGCTGCTCTTGTCATAGATCTGACCTGTGTAGCAGATCTCGTTGTC
>CAKQUI010000054.1 GCA_934277495.1 uncultured Clostridia bacterium
TGTATGTCAGGATAAAGTTCAGCGAGAAATGGACACGTGACGGCAAGGACATAGACGGGACTTCCCTGACGTCGGCAAACAAGGATAAATTCTTCCCGGCAACTGCAGATGCGGCTGTAAGCGGCGGATCATCTGTATACAAGGATCTGCCAGGTATTGAAGACGGAAGCTGGATAGACGGAGGCGACGGATACTATTATTACAAGACACCTCTGGCAAAGGATGCTGTGACATCAAATCTGCTGGGATCAGTGACACTTTGCAAAAACGCAGATATGGGTAAATACAAGACATCAGGTGTGAGATATGCTGTTGTGGATGCATCTGTGAAGGCAGAGGATCTGGAGGATTCAGACTATACCCTGACAAAAGCTCCGGAAGCAAAGGACATCGGAGAGAACCAGGTGGTATACCAGAAAGTAACGTCGTCCCTGGATGGAAACAATGCCGGACTTGCTGGTGCAGACTATACGCTGACTATAACGACAGACCTGCTTCAGGCCAGTGAAGATGCAGCGAGAGAAGCAGGCTGGACTTACATACCGAAATAAAATCAGCAGACAATAACAGATCATGCGTATTTTGAATTCAGTTTTTAAGATATTATCGTGGGCAGTGATTGCCGCAGTCGTGATTTTCATAATGATCGCGGCGCCTGTCGTTGCAGGTTTCAGACCAGTGATAGTCCTGTCCGGGAGTATGATACCGTCATATCCCGTAGGTTGTATAACCTACTACCATTCCTGTGATTTCTCAGATCTGGCAGTGGGCGATGCAGTGACCTACAAGGCAGGGGATTCGTTTGTTACACACAGGATAGTCAAGGTGAACGGGCTGTCAGGCACTGTGGTTACAAAGGGTGACAACAATGCGACCGAGGATTCGCAGCCTGTGGAGGAATCACAGATAGCCGGTAAAGCAGTGAAGTTCAGGATACCCTGGGCAGGGTACTTTGTCAGCTGCGGCAGGAGACCTGTATCGATAGCTATAATGGTACAGATAATGCTCATCAGTTATATCATAGAGAAACTTTATGAGAAGAAAAAGAGATCGGAGGGCAGGAAATGAGCCGTAAAAAATCCATACTGATAGCTGCAGCAGCTGCTGCAGTCTGTGTCATCGGCGGCGTTTTAGCCTTCTGGACACAACAGATACTGTCACATAATGAGTTTCAGACAGCTGTGTACGATACGTCGATAGAAGAAGAGTTCCAGTCGCCGGACAACTGGGCTCCCGGTCAGGAGACCGACAAGGACGCCTGGGTCAGGAACGACAGCTCGATCCCTGTATTCGTAAAGGTCAGGATAAGGCAGGAGTGGACTCATGACGGAGACAAGCTGCCGCTGTCGTTCGGCAGAGAAGACGGTTCTGTCGTGTATGCAGCGGATGTGAACTGGGGCAGCAACGTTGTTTATAAAGACAGCATCACAGATATATCTGAGGCCGGGGGCAAATGGCTCCTGTGCAGCAGGGAACCAGATGAAAACGGAGATATCAAGGCCTTTTACATAGGTTCTCTGGCGCCGGGAAAAAAGACCCCGCTGCTGATAGACAGTGTGACTATGGATCCGGCAGTCAAAGCTGCCGTCGTACGCAAGGATACGAGGTACGACAAGCAGAACGGTCAGTGGGTGACCACAGAGACTGACAGCGGGCAGCCTGACTACAGTTCGTCGCATTACACACTGACAGTCACAGCCGAAACAGTGCAGGCAACATCAGAGGCTATGCGTGAAATGTTCGGCAGCGGTGACGAAACCATATATACTGCGCTGGACAGATACGCTGTTTCAGGAAAAGAGCATAGAGCCAAAAAACTGACTTTCGAACGTAAAGACGGCAAAATGCAGTGGAGTTCGAAAGATGAGTCAGGAGAAAACTGGTTCATGAGCTTTACGGATATGCTGCCCGGACAGCAGTATACTGACAGACTGGAGATAAAAAACAAGTCGTCGAAGACATATGACATTTACATGCAGTTCCTTCCGAAGAAACAGGATGAGAAACTCGACCAGCTTCTCGAGAAGATTTCCATGAAAATCATCTTCAAGGGCAAGACCATCTACGAGGGCACAGCGGCAGGGAAATCCTACGGCGGAGGAAAATCTCTGCGTGATGTGATAAAACTCTGCAGACTGGGTCCCAGAGATACTGCCGATATGAAGATACTGCTGCAGCTTGATGCAGATACAGGTATCGAATTTGCAGATCTGCTGACTGAGATAGACTGCAGGTTCATGGTGACGGAGAAAAAACAGACTCCTGAGCCGATCCTGCCGAAGACCGGCGACGACACGAAGGTAGCAGTGATGATCATACTTATGGCAGCTTCGGCAGCTGTGATACTGACGGTGGTGACAAGACGCAGGGAAAAAACAAGATAGCAATCCACTCACGGAGAAGTCCCGGAAAGCTGAGACCTAGTCCGGCCCCGGAGCTTTCTCCGCTCCCCTATATAATCGCAATCAAGATAACCAATAATGTATACGGCAAAATGGCGGACGCCCCTGACAGGCAGTTCGCCATTTTGCTGTTTTTTCGTTCTTAAGTGCTGCCGGTGCAAGTCCTCCGGATGCACTGATGTGAAACCTGGATTTCTGTGCAGATGCGAGACGGCGGTCAGCGTGAATGTGTCACTGCCGGGGAACGCTTGCAGATTTTGCATGTATGACCTGTGTGCAGTGATGTCACTCTGGAGGAACGCGTGACATTGTATAATTAATTAACCTGTAATTTGAATGGGGAGGTGAAATGTATGAAGAGATGAAAAGGAAATTAAGTCTGACAGGTATTCTCTTTCTTTTTCTGGCAGGGCTGGCGGTAATGATGTATCCGGTCATAAGCAATATATGGAATCAGCTCAGGACAGATACACTTATAAGTTCTTATAAAGATGAAACAGGGAAACTGACACAGGAAAAGATGGATGCAGTATTTTCAGAAGCTGGAAAATACAACAGGGAACATTCGAGAAATACACTTATCGACGCATTCGGCAAAAAAACACCTGCAGGAGAGGAATACAGTAAACTGCTGGATCCTCTGGGCAATGGTATCATGGGATATATCGAGATCCCGAAGATCGATCAGAGGCTTGTCATATACCATGGGACAAGCAGCAAGGTCCTTGAAAAAGGATGCGGACATATCGCAGGGACAAGTCTTCCGGTAGGGGGCAGAAGCACACATTCGGTGATAGCAGCACACAGAGGTCTCCCTTCGGCAAAGCTTTTCACAGACATAGACCAGCTTGAAGCAGGAGACAAGTTCTATCTGTTCATCATGGACAGGACTCTGGCGTATGAAGTCGACCAGATCAAGGTCGTGGAGCCGGACTGTCTTGACGAACTGCAGATCGTTGACGGGAAAGACTATGTGACATTGTTCACATGTACACCATATTCCGTGAATACACATCGTCTGCTTGTGAGAGGGCACAGAGTGAAATATATTCCTGAGGAAAACAGCACACGGACAACAGCAGAAAATATAATACATTCGTGGATACTGAAACTGGTGATCACTCTGCTGGCAGCAGGCATCATATATATGATCATCAGGAAAACTGCAGGCAAAAGAGGAAAGAAAAAGGAAAGTACCGGAGCAGACCGATCGAAGCACAGGTCATAGCATGGTACAGCTTTTAAAAAGGAGATTACAGATGAAAAACAAACTTGGAAAACGTATAGCAATGCTGTTTCTTGCACTGGTCATGTCACTGACCATGGGAACAGCGACAGCATCGGTATTCGCTGCAAATCAGGATGCCGGTGATGTGCTCAAGGTACTGAACGTAGAGTCAGGAGCAACAGTCAAAGCATATAAGATCGTAAAAGAAGAAAGCGGCAAATGGGTGAAAGCATCTGCTGATATCGAAATAGCTGATCCGGCAAAGCCGACAGCGGAAGAGATCGCAGCAATAGCCGGAGATTCAGCTAAACTGAGCAGTCTGGAAAACTTCACACTGGATTATGCAGATGGAGTTTACCAGAAGTCAGGAAAGACTCCGGGCGTATATCTTATCCTGGTGACAGGCAGCGGATCGACTCTTTACAACCCTATGCTGGTAAGCATCGACTATGATGGAAACGTAGATGCGGTAGACGCTAAATCCGATTTCGGATATGACGGCAATACCGCCTATGCAAAGAGCAGCACACCTACTGTGGACAAATCCAACGACAAGACCGGCACTACTGAAAACGGCGGCACCACAGACAAAGGTACATCAGCACAGGTAGGAGATAAAGTAGGATTCACTATCAAGACTACTATCCCATCATACAGTGCACAGTACAAAAATGTTAAATTCAACATTTCCGATACACTTGATGAAGGTCTCACTGCACCAGCAGCAGGTGATGTGACTGTAAAAGTAGGCGGAGCAGCAGTTGCCTCAGATAACTACGAGGTAAAAGCAAACGGCAACGGATTCGAGATTGTTTTCACTTCTGACTATATAAAGAGTCTTGCATCAAAGACAGCTGCAGAAAGAGAAGTAGTAATAACATACAGCGCAACTGTAAATGAAAAGGCTAAATTCAATTATATCCCGAACAAAAACAACGCTGAAATAACATTCACAAACAATCCTGACGGCAGCACTGGCGGAGACAAGGACAATTCGAAGATCTACACATTCGGTCTTGACGCCAACCTGAACGGAACATCTGCAGACAAGAACAAGAAGACTCACGAAGTCATCAAGCTGGATGAGAACGGAAAGGCGCAGACACTGGAATATAATGAAGACGGAACTGAAACGACAGTAGAAAACGCACTGGCAGGAGCTGTGTTCGGACTTTACTCCGACAAGGAATGCGAGAACCAGATAAAAGAAGCAACGACAACTTCAAACGGATACATGGAGATGACAGGTCTCAGCGAGGGTACTTACTATCTGAAGGAGATCTCGGCACCATCAGGCTATGTTCCAAGCGACAAAGTGCTTACAGTCACTATATCAGCCAAGTATGACGACAAGGGCGTTCTCAAAGAACATACTGTGAATATAAATGACGGAGAAAAGGATTACGGTTCGACCTACAAAGCAACTTATGCTTCTGACGGCAGCATCGACAATATCACTGCAGAGACAGAAACTATGTTCATCGTGAACAGCAAGGTTCCGGGACTGCCTTCCACCGGCGGCATCGGTACATACATCTTCACTATCCTGGGCGTTATGATCATGGCAACTGCACTGATACTGCTCAGAAGAAGATCGAAAAGAGCTTAGCAGACAGTGATGCTGACAGGGTTGGATAATATTTTATCCTGACTTATGATGGCAGATATGTGCAGCAGGCCTTGTGTGTCTGCTGCACTGAACTGAATAAAGAAAGGATTCTTATGGAAAAGATCACAGGCAGAAAAAGGATACTGCCGGCGGACAAACGGACGCTGATATATCTTCTTGTATTTCTTGCAGGTGTCTCCATAATGCTATACCCTTCGATAAGCAACTTGTGGAATCAGCATGTGTTCAGGACACAGGTGTCTTCATATGAAGACAAAATCGATTCCGGTAAAGTTGACAAAGATGCGGAGATGGAAGCCGCAAAGCAGTATAACAGAGAGCTTTCACCAAAGGTAGTCCCGGACGCCTTTTCGGCAAAGGCCGGTAAAAAGGACGTCGCCTACGAAGAGGTACTTGATATCGGACAGGATGGGATGATGGGGTATATCAGCATACCGTCCATAAATATCGAGCTTCCTGTCTATCACTATACGAGAGATGATGTGCTGAAAAAAGGCGCAGGGCATCTTCTGGGAAGCAGCCTTCCTGTGGGAGGCAAGGGAACACACTCTGTTATTTCTGCACACAGAGGTCTGCCAAGTGCGAAAATGTTTACGGATCTGAATCTGCTGCAGAAAGGGGACTCATTTTACATCCATGTGCTGGACAAGCGCCTGAAATATAAAGTCGACAGGATCGAAGTCGTCGATCCGGACGAGACAAGTTCCCTGGGTATAGAATCGGAAAAGGATCTGGTCACTCTTGTGACATGCACGCCTTATGGGGTCAACACACAGCGGCTCCTGGTAAGAGGACACAGAGTCCCGGACGATCCGGATACCGATGGAGCAGTAAAACATAACCATAAACGTGTGATCATGACCGTTCTCTGTATACTTGCAGGGATAGCACTGGCATTTCTCATTTCCAGAGTATTCGACAGAAAAAGGAAACGATGGGAAAATGGAACGCATAACAATTCTTAAAAAATCAATATTGCTGGTTCTGGTACTGCTGATGTGTACGGCAGGCAGTGTCACAGCTGTTTCTGCATCGGATACATCAAACGTAGTTCCGGATCTTCCAGGTGGTCCGTATTCTCTCGCTCTTACCGTTCAGAGCACTAATCCTGATGGGAGTGCAACGAAAATAAGCGGTGCAGAGATATCAGCCTTACAGGTGGCAGGTCTTACTGTCAGACATGGGGCTGCATATTATAAGACGCTTTCGGATTTTGGCGATACAGATATCGTATTCGAGGATATGACTGTAGAGGAATCAAATACTGCAGCCGCTGGATTTGCCAAAGTCGCTGACCGTAAAAACATTACAGGCAAAAATGGGGTCAGTGACAAAAACGGCATAGTGAGGTTCGAAGATCTGGCTCCAGGCGTTTATCTTGTCAGACTGGACCGGTTTGACAGCGATGATGCAGGATACACCGCCATGGATCCGTTCCTTGTACTTGTTCCGGGGATAGATAGGACAGGCAGGGAGAATAAATGGATAACAGCTGTCAAAGCTGTACCGAAACTGGATATCCATCCGGCAGACACACTGGAAGTGGAATATCCGGTGACAAAAAAAATAAAAGGGATATCAGATACAGGCGAAGTCTTTACTTTTGAACTCAAGGCAGACGATATTATGGATCCTCTGCCGACCGGGAGCATACAGGGATCGAAAAAGATTTCGATAAAAGGTGCCGGCACTGTAAGTTCAGGTACATGGAAATATACAGAACCCGGTATCTACAGGTACACTGTTCGTGAAATACCGGGAAGCAGCAGGAATTTCAGATATGATGAGACAGTATATCATATCACTGACAGGGTATATTACTCCGGAAGCAGGCTTCAGGTGGACCACAAGGTCACTGATGAAAAGGGTAACAGGTACAGCAGAAAAGGACTGGTTTTTGTCAATCAGTACATAAAAGCGGGACCGAAAACAGGAGATGAAATGACAGCAGCCTTCCTGCTGATATGTGCTGCCGCAATGGCAGGATGTATCGCAGCAGTGGCAAAACGAAGGGGGTGGAACCGATGAAAAGAAAAATCAAAAAAATATTTCTGATCTTGTGTATCGTACTTCTCATCATTCCAGCCGCAGCATCGGATATTTTCGCAGAGGATGTTCCGGAGGGAACAACTACGACAAGAGATCCGTGGTATCCGTCTGTTTCAAGCAGCGCCAATGACTGGCAGATCGTTGATGGTGATTACCGTGATGGTAAGAACGGCGCCTCGACGCAGGTGACGAACAAGTCCGGCAGCGTAGTGATAAGGAAGAACGTTCTGCCTACAGCAGATGAGAATATCTTTGAGATAGCACTGAAAGTAAGAACGCAGACCAGCTGGGCAGATGTGCTGGACGGCACCAGTGCCAGGATACAGAACGGTAATAGTGATCATTCCTCAAAGGTCAGCTATTTCACAATAAAGCCGACAACTCCCAATGACAAGAAAGTAACGCTTTATTTCATGAATGCGCCAGACAGTGTTCCCGAGAGCTCACTTCCAGGGACTTATAAGGTGGTGTACAAAAAAACATATTATATCACAGAAATAAATAAAGGAAAATGCTTCCTGTATTTCAATAACCCGCTTCTTGGCATGGGAGACCATGGAGGACAGAAGCAGAACGTGGTTGACGGCAGCAGATATTACATCCCGATAGGGACTACGATGCAGAAATATGATCTCCTGCATCATGCAGCTGTGGCACGTACTGTGACAGACACTATGGGTTCCGGAGTAAGCTATGTGAATGGCAGCATTGCCAACGCCACATCCATTCCGGGAGTTTCCGGGCTGACGAAAGCCAGCGTCAGCGGTGATACACTGACATGGACCATAGACAGCGACGGTACGATACCCATAGGCGAGGACTATAAGCTGATCAAGGACACGAAAAACGGCAAGGCGACGTACTATCGTGAATACGACCTGACGTACAAAGTTCATCTGGATGCTTCTGCCTCGGATTTCGAACCTGGCAAGGTCTATCCGACGAATAAAGAAGCAAAACTGAATTACACTTACGATCCGAGACCATCAAAAGATGAGAGCGATTACTGGAATGACTTCGAGGAAAGTCAGTCACCTCTGACATTCCCGGTGCCGTCTGTAAAAGGAACACTTTACAATCTGAAGTTCAGCAAAGTGGACAGTGAGACAGGCAGAGCGCTGGCAGGAGCTCAGTTCAGTCTGACCGGCAGCTATGGAGCGTCCCTGATATCGGGAGTGTCCGCTGAAAAAAGCAGTTATGACAAGACTGCCGTATCATCTGTGGAGACGAACAGCAAAGGAGAGGTCGTTTTCGAGGACGTGCCGTGGGGAAAATACACGCTGAAGGAAACAAAAGCCCCGAAGGGCTATGACATCACATTCAGCGATGTCACCATGACCCTTTGCCGCACCACGGATAGTAAGATCCTGGACGAACAGGGCAGCGAATACTGGCTGAAAAGCTCGCAGATAGGAAATGGCGGTATCGTGACAAACAAACCATGGCCTAAGGCCAGGGTGACGTTGTCGAAGAACATAACGAACTACAGTGATATCCTTTCGAATAAAGACAAGTCTTCTGTCTTTGAGATGCTTGTTTCAGGTTTCGACAATGACAATATGGCGTTTTACAATGAAGATGGTGACATCATAGACAGCTCAGAGATAAGTCAGGCATTGAAACACAATGAGAAGATAACATATACTGTAGGTCTGAAAAAAGGAAAAGGTACATTCCAGCTGTCAGAGGATCTGACAGGGACCGGGGACCTGTTTGCATACAAGGAAGCATCTCTGATGAAAAATACAGGGAACAGTGACTCCTCCGGGTCGGCTTCACTTGCTTCAGGCAGCGGGACATCCTCGACTGTGACGGTAAACAAGGACAATGATGTAACGCTGACGGTAAACAATGTATACAGGCTGGGAGAAGTAAAGATAGTCAAGAAAGACTCTGTTACAGGAGAAGGTCTTGACGGGGCAAGGTTCGCTGTATACTCGTCAGAAAAAGAAGATGCAGCTGATGATGCAGAGTCCCTGGAACATCAGGGAAAGACGTACTATCAGGTAAAATCAGGAGTATCTGCAGATGCGGGGGATCTTACTATATCGAAACTGCCTGCATCGACAAGCAGAAGCTATATACTGAAAGAAGTAAAACCTCCTGACGGATATTCTGCCATGGAGACGCTGATCCCGTTCAGCTTCGACAAGGATGGAAACATCAGCGTGCAGGAGACCGGAAACAGCGATATAAGCTTTTCAGGAGGCGTGATAAATGTAAAGAATCACAGACTTTACGAACTGCCGTCTGCAGGCGGTCCGGGAACATATATATTCACTTTCCTGGGAGCGCTTGTAATGACTGCAGCAGTCTTGAGGTATGCAAGAAGATACAGGAATGTATGATGCTGGAAAGCAGCAAGACGCAGGAAAAAAACACAATAGCAATCCACTCACGGAGAAGTCCCGGAAAGCTGAGACCGAGTCCGGCACCGGGGCTTTCTCCGCTCCCCTCATAAATTGCAATCAAGATAACCAATAATGTATACGGCAAAATGGCGGACGCCCTCTGACAGGCAGTTCGCCATTTTGCTGTTTTTTCGTTCTGAGGTGTATCCGGCGCAAGCCCTCCGGATGCACTGATACGAAGCCTGGCTTTATGTGCAGGTGCGAAGCGGCGGGGCCGGATATTTTGCTCTGAGTCCTGTTTATCTTGCCACCAGCAGCTTCATGCCTGCTGTGAGGCTGTCTCCTTCGTTTATATCGTTAATTGCCGTCAGTGTGGATATATCAGTCCTGTAGCGTTTTGCCACGTCCCAGAGCGTATCCCCGGGGCTTGTGATGTAAAGTGCCATAGAGACCTTCCTTGCAGGCGACGGATCTGCTGATACTGCGAATCCGTCCAGCATGGTGAATGTGCCGGGGCGGCTGACCCACACGTTCATCGTGACGGTGACATTGATCTCCAGCTGCCGGTTGTTTATCTCGTCGAACCAGAAATCACGTATCCCGGAAGTGACTTCGGCTGTCAGCTGATCTGCATCGGAGTCTCCTGCAGCTCTGCTCATTTCCAGCGAGCCCCTGAGAGGGATATCGTTTTCGATGACGAAAGGCTCGTCGTTTTCATCAAGGGCCAGTATCCGTGCCATGACAGAGCCTTCTATTACGATGCGTCCCTTTTCAGGACGTGCAGTGAGTCTGGCAGGGCAGTATGTACCGTACAGCAGCCGGGAAGGTTTCCTGTCTGTCTTTTCCAGGTCCACTATCTCACGGGAGGATATCTCGCCGGAGACAGGCTCTGTGATCGTGTAAAGTGTCTGGTGGTGTTTCTCGAATATGATGTCGTTCTTTTTGTGATATGCGTCGCAGAGCATACTGAGCTCTTTGTTCTCGTAGATATATACTGCTGTACGGAGACGGCCTTCAAGGAGGAATCTGCCGTCGTCTGTTATGGATATCTTCAGATCTCCGCAGTCGAAATCAGTCTGTATCAGCTCGCTGGCAGGTTCGCTGCCGGGCATGATGAACTGAGTGAAATCCGTTTTGTTGGAAAGTTCGCATACTGCTGTGACGCCGTCATCTGAACCGGCGTAGAATATCCGGGAATGTACGGTGGCGTTTATCACCAGTTTGCCTGCGGTCATCTGCTTGTGGTTTTCCACCACGTTTATAACAGTGCTTAGTATCTTTTCAGGGAAAGGACTGCCTTCTCTCGGATTTATCTCCTGCGATATCTCGGTCTGGTCTTCGGTGCGGGACAGCATATCGGATACCGGCAGAGTCCTGACGAGAGGTACGAATCCGTCGTTACCGGCGTCTCTGAAAGTGTCCAGCTCTTTTTCGGCTATAGTGCTGCAGGATATGCGCAGCTCGCCTCTGGCAGTGAATTTGCGTTCATTGACTGTTTCTGATGTGCATCTGATGACCGACACAGACGGTATGAAATGAGTGCAGCTGCTGTCTGCGCAGCATTTATCGGTCCTGAAGCTGATGCTGGAGCGTATCACGTCTACAGGCATGTCGCTGCCGCCTGCTGGTTTGTATATCGTGAATACAGTGATGTTTCCGGATACTGTGTCGTTTCGGTCGTACATCGTGCCTGCGGGTTTTGATATGGAAACACTGCATTCTGCAAAGAGTATCTTTTCGATATCCGGCATTGTATCAGGCACCAGCAGTGTCTCTTCGAAAGGTACAGTGATGGATTCCGGCGCGCTGAGGTTCTTTACGATGCCCCTGTCGTAGCGAGGTGCGTTTTCCACCGGAGCAGGAGGCATATGTATGATATCCGGCGCTGGGTCGTCCTTGGCGGAACGTGAGTCATGTCTTGAATACAAAGCGGGGCTGTAAGGCGATGTGCCTTTGCTGCCGGTGCTGTGTGAGGACTCCTTTGAGATGTAAAAGCTGCCGGCCGGAGTATCATCTGTATCGGGATGCTCACCGCTGCCGGAGGCAGATGGATCGGGCACAATATCCGCAGAAGTCTTTTCATCAGGCAGGTTTTCGCTGTCTTCCTGCGATTTTTCCTGTCTGCGGTCTTTGCCGGCTGCTTCAGGTAGTGTTATATGTGCGTCACTGTCTTCAGTGCGGATGTCCTGCGCACCCTGCGATGCCGGGAAAAGCGGCTTTTCATGATGGTCAGAAGCTTCACTGTGTTCTTTCGATGCAGCGGAGTTTGCCACGGAAGATGAAGGCTCATCAGTATCTGTCAGGCCGCCAGATGTGTATCCATGCTGTCCGGACAAGTCGTCCTCAGGGTTTTCCGGGACCTGCGCATCACGGGTGTTCTGACGCCCGCTGTTTTTATCGTTTCTTCTCTCGGTATCATGCAGTCTGTCGCTTTCACTGTCTGCCTGGTCTTTGGCCTGGGGTCTTACAGATGATGCGGGAGTATCAGATGCCGCATC
The DNA here is from genome assembly GCA_934277495.1 of uncultured Clostridia bacterium. GTDB lineage: Bacteria > Bacillota > Clostridia > Peptostreptococcales > Anaerovoracaceae > Lentihominibacter. Next base: position 12,159 of record CAKQUI010000054.1, read on the forward strand.
CTGTGTGGAGCCAGTGTCTGCCTGCATGTTTTCGATGCTTTCAGGCGGTACTTCGATGTATGTGAGTCCATCGGATCCGCCTGTATCCCCGGACTGCGGTCTTTCTGCAGCAGGACGCTGCATCTGGGACGTGCCGGCAGAGGCGCTTTCCCCCGTATCCACAGGGACCTCTATGTACTGTTTCGGACCGGCAGTTTCATTTGCGGTATGAGATTTATCGGCAGAGCTGTCTCTGCTGACAGGTAAATTATCATAAGGTGATGTAGTCATTTTGCAACCTCCTGTATCAGTTACAGGATTATATGCAGCAGACAGGGGTGTTATGACTGCAAAAAAAGATACATCCGGCCGTCTGCTCTGACGGGAATGTATCTCCTTTATAATGTTCTTGTATGTATCTCCTGTTTAGAGATGTCTCTGCTGTACGCCTTCTCTGATGACAAGGTCCTTGAGCCTTGATATATGAGTGTCGGCTGCGTCTCTGGCAGCTTCGGCGTTGCCGCTTTCGATGGCTTCGATTATCATCCTGTGTTCCTCAGGCATGTTCTCTGCACGTCTGAAATTATCGTAGTATATATATCTGAAACGCAGCACCAGCTCCTGGAGCTGTTCGATCATCTGCACAAGTATTTTGTTGTTGCAGGATTCGACGATGATACGGTGGAATCTCGTATCGTACTTTATCATATCCTCCATGCTGCCTTCGATCACGGCGTCGTTGTATTTTGCTTCGATTTCTTTGAGTTCTGCTATTTCTTCCGGCTGCATGCGTGATGCTGCAAAGAAAGCGGCAAGACCCTCCATGTTCTCACGTACTTCCAGTATCTCCACCATGTCCTGTGTGGATATCTGTGATGCGTATGCGCCACGTCTGGGTTCGATCACTACCAGACCTTCTTTTTCAAGTTTGCGGATGGCTTCTCTGATAGGTGTGCGGCTGACGCCCATCTCTTCGGCCAGCTCGACTTCCATCATCCTGGTACCCGGGACTATAGCTCCGGTAAGTATCTGCATTTTAAGTTCTTCGTAGACCATCTCACGGAGCGGTCTGTGGTTCTGTATATCAAAATTCAGCATATTACTCCTCTTACTTGCTTATCATACCGGCGGGCGTTACCATGTGGTGCGGGTCCACATACTTTCTTTGTTTATGTCCAGCATAGTCCGGCAGACGCTTTTCGCCTCGTCTATACTGCGGCACAGTCCGAAAACAGTGGGGCCGCTGCCGCTCATGAGTACACAGCCGGTTTCACATTCTTCCTGCATCTTGTTCTTTGTATACACAATAACAGGATACCTTGTCAGCGTGAAATTTTCAAGTACATTGACCATATTTTTTGACAGTTTGCTGTAACTGCTTTCTGCGACGGCAGGGATGAGTATGTCGTGGTCCGGGTGCTCAGGTATCTCCATGCTGTCGATGCCCTGATACACTTCGGCTGTGGATACGCTGATAGGGGGCTTCGATACGACAAGGTAACTGCGGAGCCCTTTCAGCGGTCTCAGATCTGTGCCTGTGCCTGTTGCCAGTGCACAGTGACACGCCAGGGGATGACCTTTGAATCTTTCTTTCAGTGCCGGGTCTGCAGCGGCCTGCCCCATGATGCAGAACGGCACGTCCGATCCCAGCTCGCCGCCAAGGCTGCAAAGCTCTTCCAGCGGAAGATCCAGATCCCACAGGACGTTCATGGCGTGTATCACAGCTGCACAGTTGCTGCTGCCGCCTGCCATGCCTGCAGCTACAGGTATGCGTTTCCTGAGGTCTATGCGTATGGTGCCGCCTTTGCCTGTGCCGTATCTTTCTGCCATGAGGCTTGCTGCCTTGTAGGCCAGGTTGCGGTGGTCTGTCGGGAGATAGTATCTGTTTGTGGAAAGGTTTATCCTGATATCGTCGTATCGTTTGTTTCCGAACCATCTGACGGATATATCGTCGCAGAGCAGTATCTGCTGCATTATCATTTCGACTTCGTGGTATCCGTTGTCCAGAAGTCCGCATACGTCGAGGCTCAGATTTATTTTTGCATATGA
>CAKQUI010000055.1 GCA_934277495.1 uncultured Clostridia bacterium
GGTATATGCTATTTTACTTTTGCATACTTTACTGAAGAGTTTTTACCGTTTATATATTTTTAGCCTGATTTTTAGTATGCACACACTTTGTAATAGTACTTCTTGCCTTTTTTGAGGCTTTTATTCACATAGCTTGTGGTACTGCCTTTCGTCACGGTCTTTATGCACTTGTAGCCGCTGCTCTTCTTCGTCGAACGGTATATCTTGTAGCCTGTAGCACCGCTGACTTTGCCCCACTTCACTGTTATCTTTTTCTTTCCTGCAGTGAGTTTCAGTGACGGCGTCGCCGGTACAATTTTAGCAGACACCACTGAAGAATATGCCCCCTGAATGTCCTTGCCGTTGTACGTCTTGTATGCACGTACCTTGTAGTAGTATGTGCTTCCTGTTGTCAGCGACTTGTTTGTATACGATGTCGATGTGGTTTTACCGACAGACTTATATGTGCCTGTCTTTGACGTTGCTCTGCGCACTTCATATCCCGACGCTCCTGTAGTCTTAGCCCATGTGAGCTTCACCGAGTTGTAGGATGAGCTCTGTGCTTTGAGGCTCTTCACAGCTGCCGGTGGAGTCTTCAGCTCCGCTATCTTTTTCTCAGCTGCTGTCAGGTCGCTGTAGTTGGTTACATGTGCCTTGTCTTCATCGGAAAGTGCATCATAGGCGGACCTTGCTGCCTTTATTGTGTCTTCGCTCTTCAGCGTTATATCGCTCCCGATGGCGTCTATTTTCTCCGATACTGCAACGGCAGCCTCAGACGGTCTGTCAGGATCATCCGGAATGAAGGTGATGTCGGTGATGTTCTTGCATGACCAGTTGCCCAGGTTTATATCATTAGGGTTTCCATTTGCGATCTGCCCCTGAAAATTTCTGAGTGCATACAGTTCATCTGCATCTGCAGTAAGTTTTCCAATATAGGTTTCTCCCTGATCATCCTGATATCCTGTTACTGACAGTGCTGCAGGTACTCTGTATCCATCGCAGCCTTCAGTGGATGTGTTATATTCATCTGCTTCCAGCCATCCCGGATAATAAAATCTCTCCTTGCCCCAGTAGCTGTCATATGTTTTGCCCGAAACTCCGAAACTTCCCGATTTCATTACTATCTCGGTTTTACCTTTCATATCGATGCCGGTCTTATCGCTGACACGTTTTATAAGATCCTCCAGAAGTATTCCCTTTGTTACAACTCCGGCAACTCTGGGATCATTACCTCGTTTCACGCCTGAATATGCAAGTGCATATCCCTTGCCCAGTTTTTCCAGATATGCAGCAAGTTCAGGTGCAACCTCGCTGACAGACTCTTTTGTGGTGAACTTCCTGACGATGCCAAGCTCGCTGCCATCTACAGTATAGGTCTTGTTCTTCGAGTCATATTTCCACTGCTCCAGCTCCACGGTCTTTCCACTGCTGTCGACATAGTTTATGCTCACTGTTCCCGAAGCTGCATGTGATGTTAAGACTGTCGCAGGCATCAGGACCGCTGCCGTCATCACTATCATCAGCCACACAAGACCCCTTTTCAATCCCCTTGAAGCTCTGTGTATCATAGTTTCTTCCTGATGCTGTTATTTTGCTTTTGCTGATCTCGCTGATGAATAGCTGCTGTAAACGTATTTACCGCTGACCTTCACATAGGCACGAACTTTGTAGTAATAGCGTTTTCCTTTTTTGATTTTCTTGTTCACCAGGCTCTTCGTGCTGCCTTTTTTCACAGTGGCGATGCACTTGTAGCCGCTGCTCTTCTTCGTCGAACGGTATACTTTATATCCTACAGCTCCATCTATCCTGTTCCATTTCACAGTCACCTTTTTCTTGCCTGCCTTAAGTTTCACCGTTGGTTTTGATGTTGTCAAGATTGGTTGACACATTGTATACGCACCATTCCTTGCAACATTCACAGCTTCCTCACGACTGAAATCAGACGACCCTATAGCCAGCAGTGCTGGAACTTCCTCCGCACCTGCTGTGACATTGCTGTCTACTCTGCTGAAGTCCAGCTGCTGCTGATCACCCCCCTGGATATCTGCAAGAGTAACCATGTTCGGATAAAAATACCTTTTCCCGAACAAAGTATCTGCCGAAAATGTAGCATATCTCTCACCGTAGCTGTCTGCTGTACCCATATGGAAATAGTTCACTGAATCTATATCTACACCAGCATCATTTACGAGATCAGCAAGCTGTACACCCCAGGCATAACATATTCTCATGAAAAATCCACTGTCCAGTCCTGAATATGTCCATATCGTGCCGTCCGACATCCTGCACATATCCGTATAACTGTAGTTCTGTATCTCATAATACGGACCTCCGTAAAATCCCACCTTAACAGCCAGCGAATCTGAAGCTGCATCAGCTTCGTCACTTGTAATACAATATACTGCAACACAGCACATTGCCATTGCCGTTATGGTAAGAACAGATATTATTTTTTTCATGAATGATTTCATTGTATGAAGCTCCTTAATAATCCCACAATTATATTTATGTTGCCATTTTCTCTACATCAGAACGGTTGTTAAAACAACATCTTTGTTACTAAAAGTTGTTATGCAAACTTTTTATATCCACTGAATCAAAATCAAGCAAACTAATACAATAAAGTCCTCTGATTTATACAGTGACCTATACTATTGCTGGAATATTTCCACAAAGCTGAAAGGCAAAAGACACTTCTCCAGATATTTTCACATAAAGTTTTCGTTGATATTTCCTGTCAAACAAAAATGCCGCTAAAACCCTGAAACATAAGGTTTTAACGGCATTTAAGAAATTTTTCGTTTTTTATATGTATTTTATGCTACATAGCAAATCCTACAACCAGATAGCATATCACTGTCGCTACTCCGGCTATCGCTGCATACGGCAGTGTCGTCGTCATGAGGTCGAGACTCTTGATCTGACAACCCTGTGCACACATGATGACTCCGTCTCCGTAGAGGCATGTGTTGCTTCCGAAAGCAGCTCCTGAGAATACTGCTGCTGATGTAACGATCGGATCTACGCCCATTGCATTTGAAAGCGGGATAACGATAGGTATGATGATAGCCGCCAGATCCCAGAAGCATCCTGTAGCGTATGCATATATACCGCATACGATAAATACTACTGCAGGCAGGAATCCGCCTTTCATAACAGGCTCTGTAACTGAGATAACGTAGTTGGCCAGTCCCAGCTCGATGTTTGCATTCTGCACTGAGAAAGCCAGTACTGACAGTATGAATACGAATCCCATTGACATAACGCCGTCAAAGCATGCTGTCAGAAGATCCTTGAAGCTCATTTTCTTTTCAAGGAAGTACATAGCGAATGCTACGATAACGCCTGATGCTGATCCCTTCAGCACGTCTGTCAGCAGAGCTACAACGATCATGACGATGAGCGGCAGGAGGAAGTTCCACGGATGAGCTTTCTTGCCTTCTTCCGGTTCACTGTTCATTTCGTTCTTTACACTTGCAACCAGTTCAGGATCAGTTCCTTCAGGGAATACATCGCCCAGCGTCTCATAACGTTCGTAAGCCTTTTTCATTGGTCCGATCTTCGGGATCACTCCAATGATCTGAAGGATACATATGATAACTGCGAACCACGCATAGAATGCCAGCGGCAGACCGTGTATGTATGCAGCCATCGAAGATCCGTTGATCTTGACGCCCTGGTCTCCCATCAGTGTTGCAAAATATACAGCCCATGATGAAAGCGGTATCAGCAGGCAGACCGGCGCTGCCACTGTGTTTACAACATAAGCCAGCTGCTGTCTGGGGATACCAAGTCTGTCTGTGATACCTTTCATAGTAGTACCTACAGCCAGATTGTTGAGGTAGTCGTCGATGAATATCACGACACCCAGGATGAATGTACCGAACAGTGCAGTTTTCTTTGTTTTGATGAACTTGCCTGCCCAGTATCCGAAATCAGTTACAGCGCCTGTTTTCTCATACAGCATTATCAGTATTCCGAACAGAGCGATAACCACCAGCAGCCACTGAAGTGACTCGTTTGTGAATGCGGCGTAGATATTGTCAAAGAACGATCCCGCAAAACCTTTAGGTCCTTTGCCAAGAAGCATCGCTGCCATTGCCAGACCGCATGTCATAGCAAACAGCGTACGCTTTGTGGTAACAGCGATAACGAGTATCGTCACTACCGGGAGCACACATAATATTCCATACTCCATGATATAAGTTCTCCTCTCTTGAAATAATAATGAATAATATTTTAGCAAAAATGCTATTGACGTTTGTTGATGTGCAGTCCTACTGCTTGTCCTCGTATACGATGCGCCCGTCCATCATAGTAAGGACTGCTTCTCTGTTCAGGAGCTTTTCAGGTGCTTCGTCGAAAACTCTGCCGTTTATTACAGCTATGTCTGCCAGCTTGCCGGCTTCCAGAGAACCTGTCTCCTTTTCGGCTCCCATGCCGTATGCACCCATATATGTATAACCATGCAGAGCCTGGAAGATGTCTATCTTTTCACTGGTGTCGGCGCCTATCTCGTTTCCTTCAAGATCCAGTCTTGTAACTGCTACATATATATTGTGGAACGGATTTATCTCCACGATAGGGAAGTCAGTGCTCAGTGACACGTTAGCTCCTGCATCGTAAAGCGACTTCAGCGGATGGCTCCTGTGCCATCTTCTCTCGCCCAGTGCGTCTACCATGAACTTCTCTGTGCAGAGATAGTAGTGTGCAGGCTGTTTATTTGCCATAACATCCAGTTCTGCGAACCTCTCGAAATCTCCGTCTTCCACCAGCTCGATATGTTCGATACCGTTTCTGAGACCGTGTCTGCCATTGGCTTTGATGGACGCTTCGAATGCGTTCAGAGCCATCCTTGTGCTGCCGTCGCCTGTGCAGTGTATCCTTACCGGATACCCTTCAGCGTTGGCTTTTGTTATGATATCGCTAAGAGCTTCCTGTGTGAATATCGGCGCAGCGTTGAACTGCGGATCTTCAGGCTTGTCGTTGTACGGTGCGTTGAGCACTCCTGTATGAGCGTCTATAACTCCGTCGCCGTATGCTTTCAGACCCGGCATGATGACATAACCGTCGCTGTATTCTTCCATCAGCTCCTTCGCACGGCTGAAATCACCGGTCTTGCCTATGGACGGATATACATACATCCTGACGTCCAGATCGCCTGCCTGCTCCATTTCTCTGTAAAGCACAAATCCCTTCGGCTCTTTTTCGATCTCAAGTTCGTTGGAAACATCTCCGGCAGCTGTTATGCCGTATCTGCTGTAAATACCCAGCGAATGTTTTATCAGCTTCTTTGCCTGAGTCTTGTCTATATTCAGCAGCATGAAGAATACCGGATCTGAACCCATATGATACAGCATACCTGTGAGTTCGCCGTTTTCGTCTTTCTTCACGTATATCTCTTTTTCTTTCGTTATGCTTTCTTTAGTGTATCCGAACATCTCCAGCGCCTTGGAGTTGACCCAGCAGAGCCATCCGTCGGCTGTGCTCAGACAGATAGGTATCTCTGTGGACACCTCGTCCAGCATTTCCTTGCGAGGGAATTCCTTGTTGTCCCATGCGGATACCATCCAGCCGGAAGCTACCAGCAGACTCGTCTCAGGATTTCTTTCGAGGAAATCCTTTACCATGGCCACACATTCCTCTGCAGACTTCGTACCTTCCAGATTCAGGTCATTGTCATGCATCATAGCGCCCATAGTGATATGTACATGGTTGTCGATGAGTCCCGGCATGATGAGCTTGTCTCTGTATTCGTAAACCTCTGTCTCATCACCTATATAGTTTCCGATCTCGTCATCGCCTGCCACAGCTATGATCCTGTTTCCTGAAACAGCAACTCCGCCGCTGATGATGTTGTTATCGACACCAGTGTATATGACATTGCTTTTTAAAACTTTATCTGCTATCATTTCCTGTTCCTCCATCTGGATTTCTTTATCTGGCCTGCATTTACATGTACAGGCACAACAAATTAATTATATATCAGCACGCAAAAAAATCAACAGATCAACTGTCTTTTTTTTGCATTTTTTCTTTTATTTTAAATAATAGCCTGATAATTCTAAATCGAGTCTCAAGGTGTATTATTGTAACAATTGACTGGATTTATGTATTATTTAGCAGCATTACAACACCATACAGGGACCGTGCAGGTATCGTCCTAAGATGATAAAGCATACTTCCCGTATCAGAAAGACCATTTGTCACACTACTTAAACTCAAAACTATGCCGATATACCGAAAATATACCGGCTGGTATTTTATATACAAAAACCACAAAAGCGACACCTGCATAAATCCGCAGATATCGCTTTTTCATTCAGTTTTTTCTGTCGATGACCATGCTGCTTATCCTGCAGGTTCCATCCTGTGCTGCCGGATTTTACCCTTCATGCCACCGATCCATAACTCTTTATGCCTTTGTCATTTCAGCAGTTTCAGCATCTCTCTCCAGCTGTTTATGCCCAGTTTCTTATATATGTTCAGGGTGTGCTTTTTGAGGGTGTTCTGGCTGATGCAAAGACTGCTGCATATGTCTTCCTTTGATATGCCGTCCAGCAGCAGGTATGCGATCTCAGTTTCACGCTGAGTCAGACCATATCTGCTTTTCAGCTCCTCTCCTGCAGGGTAGGCCTGTCTTCTGTCTCTGAGATTTTCCAGCATCACGCTGAGCCTGAATCCCAGATGGCCTTTCAGTATATCCAGCGCAAGTACGTCTTCATCGCCGAAATCACCTGCCTCAGGTTTCCTGAAAAGATTGATGCATCCCAGGAAACGACCTTCGTGGATTATAGTCATTATAACTGAATAATGTATTCCTGCAGGGGCGAACATCTGCTGATAAAACGGCGTGTTGACTCTCACCTCGTCGTTCATCAGGTCAGTTTCACGGTATACTCCTGCCTGGGGAGCTGCAAAAGTCCATCTCGTATAATCGAGTTTCTGGAAATGATCCAGATAAAGCTGCCATCTGTCCTCCTCAAGTCCTATCCCTACAGGCCTTGACAGCTCGTAGGGACTTTCCGGCGACGCCAGATAGAATGTCAGTATATCCGAAGGTATCAGATACTGCAGCATCTCCAGAACCGATTTTCTCATCTCGTCACAGTTTTCTATCGTATGTACCTTGTATATTATGTCATTCAGCAGCATGACATTGCTTTTTTCCATAAACAGCACTCCTTTGTTTCTGACTACACTTAAACTTCTGACTTTCATAACTTCTTTAGGTGATTATACACCTTTTTGACCATATCTCCACTACTCCTTATGGATTATTATAATAGTCTTTTGTGATTATTATGATAATTCATAGTTATAATAATCACTCTGTTTTGTAATTTCTTAATTTTCAGTTTTATTATATATTGAAGGCGTACTTAAATTATATCATATTACTAACTTAAAGGAGGCAAACATGGAATACGGAATAATATCATGCATACCTATCGCAGTACTGATCATCGGCGTTCTTGTCACCAAGAAAATGCCTGAAATGATCATCTTTTCATCGATAGTGGGAGCTGCTCTTGTATTCAAGGCAGATATCTTCAACGGCTATGTGGGCTGGCTCTACGGAGCGCTTTCCAACGAATCGTATCAGTTCCTGCTGATACTGCTGCTGGGCTTCGGCGCTATCATCAAGCTCTTTGAAAAATCAGGAGCTCTCCAGGGATTCGCAAACGCCATAGGCAGATTCGCAAACACCCGCAAAAAGACGATGTTCGTCACATGGCTCATGGGCATCATCATGTTCGTAGACGATTATCTCAACGTACTGGCAGTGTCATCTTCCATGAGGACGCTCACCGACAAGCAGAGGATACCACGTGAACATCTGGCCTACGGCGCTAACTCAATGGGAGCCTGCGTATGTGTACTGATACCTTTCACAAGCTGGGCTGCGTTCGCTATCGGCTGTCTGTCTGAACAGGGTCTGGGCTTCACTGACTACGTCAGATCCCTGCCTTATATGTTCTTCCCGATCATCGCCATAATCGTGTGTCTTCTTGTAGCCCTCGGCATAATACCAAAAGTCGGTCTGATAAAGAAAGCCTACGAGCGTGTGGATGCAGGCGGCTCTGTACTCTGCCCTGCTGAATCATCAGGCAGCACATCATCAATAATCAATATGGGAGAAGAATCAGACGAAGACATCAAGCCGTCGTCACCGCTGAACTTCTTCATACCGATCATAGCGCTGATCGTAGTAACTATCGTATGCGGCAACAGCGTCGTACACGGTATCATAGCAGCCATCGTCATCCAGTTCATACTTTATCTGGCTCAGAGGCTGATGACTCTCAGCGAGTTCATGAACACTATGTTCGAGGGCATAACAAGCATGGCAGGGCTGGCATTCATCATCTGCTTCGCTTACATACTTGGTTCAGCCAACGATGCAATGGGATTCTCCACATTCGTCATAAACGGACTTTCAGGGACTATCCCTCCTGCTCTGCTCCCGGCACTGGCATTCATCATCATCGGTGCTGTAGCATTCGCAGCTGCAAGTTTCTGGATACTCATCGTCATAACTGTACCGATCTTCGTACCGCTGGCGTCGTCCATGGGTATCGATCCTGCGATCATTATCGCAGCTATCATGTCCGGAGTTGCATTCGGCAGCAAGTTCTGTTTCTACTCCGATGCAGTCTTCATGACTTCGGCAGGTACAGGAGTGCCTAACATGACCCAGATAAAAGCCGTAGCGCCTTACGTTCTCGGTTCGGCAGCTCTAAGTGCAGTTGCTTTCCTGATAGTCGGCTTCGTTACTGCCTGACATTTCGTGACTTTACATGGAGGATATGAAAATGAAAGCTGATATGATCTTAAAAAGCAGTCGCATATTCACAGCACTTTCAGAAGAAACCATCTCCGGAGGCGTTGCTGTCAGCGGGAACAGGATAATAGCAGTTGGACCGGAAGCGCTCGAACTTGAAGGTCCTGATACAAAAACAAGAGACTATGGCGACAGGCTGATAATGCCCGCATTCATAGATGCACATGTCCATTACTTCGTAGGTGCCATCGCAGCCAGCGACCATATGTGCGATACGCTGTCAGATACTTCATCGGAAGCGGAATGCGTCGCTATGATAAAGAAATTCGCAGATGAACATCCCGACGAAAAGAGGGTCCTGGGCATAGGATGGTTCCCTGCCAACTGGGAAGACGCACCGCTTCCTACAAAGAAATCGCTGGACGAAGCTATCCCTGACAGACCGGTATACCTCATCGCAGCAGACTGCCATACTTTCTGGATGAACACGCCGGCGCTGGAGGAAACCGGTATCACGCCCGACATGAAGCCACGCAGCGGCTCTGTCGGCCTTCTGGAAAACGGCGAGCTCAGCGGTCTGCTGTTCGAGCCTGATGCATTCGCACCGGCCATGGCAAAGGTCATGGATCTTGAACCGGACGTGATGAAACAGGTCCACAGAGATTTTCTCCATCATATCAACAGATGCGGCGTGACATCCATAAGCGAGATGTCTGCAGACGACTATACAGATACCACCCATCGCAATTATTCGATAGTAAGCGAAATGGATGCTGCAGGCGATCTTACATGCAGACTGCACCTTTACACGAAGCTTGACGGATACACGGATTTTGGCAAAGCGCTGGAATACAGGAAGGAGTTTTTCTCAGAAAAGCTGCGGCTCAACGGCGTGAAAGGGTTCATAGACGGAGTCACTTCCACCTTCACTGGTCTTCTGCTTGCGCCTTATTCAGACAGGCCGGACACCTGCGGCATCGATGTACCGAATGTCCCTGAAAAAGAAAACTCTGAGTACATAACCGCTGCAAACAAAGCCGGGCTCCCGGTGAGACTTCACTGTATCGGAGACGGAGCTGTGCGGATGGCTCTTGATATGTATGAAAGATCCCGCAAAATCAACGGTCCTCAGGATTTCTTCAATACCGTGGAACACATCGAGAACATCGATCCGGCAGACATCCCGAGATTCAGCCAGCTGTCCGTGATACCGTCGATGCAGCCGTACCATCTGACTCTTGATCTCAATGAAAAGATCAGGCGCATAGGTGAAGAGCGATGCAGATATGAATGGCCCCACAGATCGCTGCTGGATGCAGGTGCACAGCTTGCTTTCGGCACTGACTACCCTGTTGTTGACTTTGATCCGTTCCCGAACATATATGCTGCTGTCACACGATGCGATGACAACGGTATCCCTACAGGCGTCAATCCTCAGGAATGTATAACAGTTGCCGAAGCGCTCACAGCATATACAAAGACCGCAGCCCTGGCGTATAACAGAGACGATATCGGCGTACTGGCTGAAGGCAAACTCGCCGACATAATAGTCGTGGACCGTGATCTGCTGAGCGTGCCTCACAGCGAGATACCAAAGGCTTCAGTCCTTCTCACTGTGATGGACGGAAAAGTCGTATACGAAGCTTGATCAGACCATTTGAAAAGACCTCCTGTACCGTATCTCCGGTATGGGAGGTCTTTGTTTTCTGTCTTATATTTACTTTATGAGTACAGCCAGCCTATGCTTTCCAGAGACCATGGAGATTGCAGTATGCATATACTGCCACTACTTCATCGCCTTCACACAGCGAGAAACATACTTCCGGTTTTTCTCCCGGAGCAAGAGCTTTTCTCTGATTGCCCTGCTTTGTCTGCAGCGATACCCATTCGATGTAGTGTTCAGGCTGCATAGGATGCTCTACGGAGCCGACTTTGACGCTGACTTTGTTTCCGTCTACGCTGTATTCAGGTACGTGTTTTTCTACAGCAGCGTCAGTAGTTCCCGGTACCAGAGCTGTCATTTTCTGTCCGCAGCACATTACAGGCACGCCGTTGTCTCTGACCATAGCTATCATATTACCGCAGTGTTCACAAATAAGAAATTTCTGTTCCATGATATTCCTCCTCGATCGTATAATGTTTACTCGTTCATACTTTACCTTTTATATCCACATTATACACCATGCATCTATGATAAATCAAGCATAATCATGGAAAATCTTTCTTTTAATATCGCTATGCCCTATTCTTCGTCAGCTATGGCTACTTTCAGCAGACCCAGCTCCAGGTCGTTCAAAGCCATCTCCTTGACGAGATAGTGCTGCAGCTTGCCTGTAGCGGTCAGCGGCAGTTCCTTGACGAATCTGTAGTAGCGAGGGCGTTTGAAAGTAGACAGCATCGGTGAGTTGAGGCAGTATCTTGCAAGTTCGCCCACCGTCAGCGAGTCATCTTCAGCCACGATATATGCTGTGACAGCCTCGCCTCTCAGGGCATCCGGCACACCGGTGACTGCAGACTGATGCACTTTCGGATGTTCGTTTATCACTTCTTCTATTATAGGCGGATAGATGTTTTCACCGCCGGATATCAGCATATCGTCTTTACGTCCGGAAACAGTGATATACTGGTCTCTGTCCCATGTGCCTATGTCGCCTGTATATATCCAGCCCTTGTAGAACTTTTTCTTTTCTTCTTCAGGATTGTCGAAATACCTGTAGGATGATTTCGGCGTGCGTATTATTATTTCGCCTGTATCCACGCTGTCCATGGCAACGAGATCTTCAGGCTCTCCGCCTACCTTTACGATCCTGACTTCATCATCGGTACATGAACGTCCCGCTGTACCTGACATATCAGGCAGATCGTATGGTCTGAGGAACGTGTTCCAGAAAGACTCTGTAGTGCCGTATCCATTGAATATATTAGGAGTCAGCACTTCCTGCACTCTGATGCAGTCCGCTCTCTCAAACGGTGCTCCCATGGTGACGATACCCCGCAGCGATGAAAGATCAGCCTTGAACCTCTCCTGTATACGCACCAGCATCTTTATCACAGACGGCACGCCTACCAGGAACGTTATACCGTATTTTTCAGTGTATTTCAGAGATATCTGCGGCTGGAAATTGCGCAGTATCACGATCCTGCCGCCTGCGTAGAACGTCGGTGCCGGACCGCCTGAATGTATGCCGCCTCTGTGGAACCACGGAGTCATGTTCATCGTGGTATCTGTCGAGTTCATCGGGAAGTGCATGATGACGTCATGGCATGACATGACTTCGTTGGCATTAGTCACCGGCACTCCTTTAGGCTTGCCTGTAGTGCCCGATGTGAAAAGTCTCATGACCTCTTCATATACATTAGGCACGAAATCTGTTTCCGGCTCCTTTGAAGATTTACCTGACATGAACTCCGAAAGTCTCAAATGTCCTTCCGGCAGCTGTCCTTCCCCTGCCATCAGCACAAGCTCCGGCTTGAAAGATGTAAGCTCCAGAGCACTAACTGCCATATCTTTTACCGATTCGTCGTATATATACACCTTCGGTCTGTTGTTCTCAAGACATACCACAGTCTCTCCCGGTGAAAAGTTAGGATTGGCAGGACTTGTGACTGCTCCTATCTTCTGAGGCGCCAGGTATGAGAATACGAATTCCGGACTGTTTGGCAGCTGATAGAAAACAAGATCTTTTTTCTTTATGCCGTTTTCTGCAAAGGCGTTCGCCAGCATGTTCACCTCTTCGTTCAGCTGGCTGTAGGTCCACTCTTTCTCAGCTATCGGATCTATCATCGCTGTCTTGTCCGGCAGCTTTCTAACAGTACGCATGAAGCCTGCTATATATGTCACATCCTGTTCGAATACCTCTCTGAACATGTCCTTTTTCTCTTCCGGTTCATAACCCATAAGACTGTCCAGCGACACATTCAGCGTCTCTGCTATTTTAAGAGCATATGACACTGTAGGTTCAGCCTGTCCGTGGCAGTATTTCTTGACCATGTTGTAAGTTATGCCTGTATCATTGGCAAGCTGTGTCATGGTCATCTCTCTTTCGTCTATGATGCTTTTGAGATTTTCTGCAAAAGCATTGTCCTTCTTTATCTTTGTATCTTTCATAAATTTATCTCCTGATTTTCATGAACTATATTTCACTTTATTTTATTGTATTGCATATCTTTTGATTTTTCAAGTCAATCATAATTCAGTCTTTATTATTTCACCGCAAGCAATGTTTTTTGTAAATTCTCACAAAAGACACCAAAAAAACATTATGTTTTTTGTTAATCATGTTGACATCCATAATAAAAAAGTGTATATTCAGTATTAAAGTTGATAGAGGCGCGGTAGATATCAGTAATCGGTTTGAGGCGGCAGTCATTGAGATCCGGTGAAAGGAGATACCGCCGAAGGATCCTGTCAGGCATGACGGATTTCTGGGACGCAGTATTAAGAGGCTGTGTACTCCTGCCGGCAGACGGCAGAGGCGCTATCGATCCAGCACGAAAGGCTATGTTTCTGTTGCATCGATAGGATGCAACTTTTTTATTATGCAGGAATTATCGTTTTCGATATTTCCGGAATATCAACAAAAGTTTCAATCGAGTGATTTCTAAGGAGGAAAACAAACATGGCAATATTTACAGGATGCGGAGTTGCGATCGCTACTCCATTCAATGAGGACGGTACAGTAGATTACGAAGCTTACAGAGACCTGATAAACTGGCAGATCGACGAAGGTATCGACGCTATCATCGCATGCGGTACTTCAGGAGAAGCTTCAACTCTTGATGACGAAGAGCATATCGAGACTATCAGATTCTGTGTCGATGTAGCTGCAGGCAGAGTTCCTGTTATCGGCGGAGCAGGCAGCAATGATACAAGACACGGTATCAATCTCGCAAAGAGAATAGAAGCTACAGGCGTAGACGGTCTGCTGCTGGTAACACCTTACTACAACAAATGCTCACAGCAGGGTCTTATCGAGCACTACACTGCTACAGCTGATGCAGTATCCATCCCTTGCATACTTTATTCAGTAAAGG
>CAKQUI010000056.1 GCA_934277495.1 uncultured Clostridia bacterium
GCAGCAGTGGTCACAGGCATCATCAACGGTGAATCACCGGCGGACTATTTCGGGCCGCTGGCAGATCCGTCCGTATTAATTTCAGGAGCATATCTTGGCATAGGATGCATACTGCTGTCAGCATATATCATGAGCTATATGCTCAGTAAAATGGAAGCAGTGAACGCTACGATATTCGGCAATGTATCAACTGCCATATCTATCGTAGCAGGAGTCATAGTGCTGGGAGAACCGCTGATGTGGTATCATATCGTATGCACTGTACTGATAATCGCAGGAGTAGTCGGCATGAGCCTGTGCGGGATGAAACGCTCTTAGAATGGAGGCATCGTGTGGATATATGGACCAGAGCATCCGGTTATATCAATGCCAGGATGCGTACAGAAAAACAGCTGAGAAAATATCTCTCAGACAAGGGTTTCGACGGCAGCGAAATAGATGCTGTGGTAGAGGAGTTCAAAAAATACGGATATATAGATGATATGAATTATGCAATGCTGTATTTCGAATATGCATTCGGCAAGGGCAGAGGCATGATACGTATAAGAAAAGAGCTCAGGGAAAAGGGAATAGATCCGGATATCATAGACGAGGCCTATGATATGCTGGAAACAGATCACGACGAATATGAAACGGCAGAAGCTGTCGGGCGGCAGGTCCTGGCAGGGACTGATACAGAAGATCTGGATTACAGAGAAAAACAGAAACTGCGTGCCAGGATAGCAAGACGTCTGGCAGGACGTGGATTTCCGGCAGATATAGTATATAAAGTCGCAGGCAGACTGGTACCATAGAGCCTGCCTGTATATCACAAATGGAGGTTTTATGGATACACAGTATACTCGTACAGAGATGCTTCTGGGAGAAGATGCAGTAAAAAAACTCAGGGCGTCATCGGTTATAATATTCGGAGTTGGAGGCGTCGGCAGTTATGTCGCAGAAGGTCTTGCAAGAGCAGGCGTAGGACGCATAACTGTTGTGGACAAGGATTCTATAGACATCACGAATCTCAACAGACAGCTGCCGGCACTGCACAGCACTTTAGGCAGACCAAAAGTTGCAGTCGTACAGGAACGGATACGTGATATAAACCCTGAATGTGATGTTGAGGGACTGCAGTGCTTTTTCCTTCCGGATACTGCAGACAGCTTTGATTTCAGCCGGTACGACTATGTGGTGGATGCTATCGACAATGTAACAGGCAAGATAGCCATTGCAGAAAAAGCATATAATGAGGGGACCCCGGTGATATCATCCATGGGGACAGGAAACAAGCTCGACCCCACGAAATTCAAGGTCGCCAGCATAGAAAAAACAAAAATATGTCCACTTGCAAGAGTAATGAGACGTGAGCTGGCAAAGAGAGGAATAAAGGGACTCAAAGTCGTTTATTCTGAAGAGGAGCCGGTAAAGACAGGAAGCCGTACGCCGGGCAGCGTACCATTCGTCCCGTCAGTGGCAGGTCTGATAATAGCAGGTGAAGTAATAAAATCACTGCTTTGATGAGAACGCTGCCGGAAATGGCGCAGCAGAGAAATATATGATTGCTGCAATTTATTTATCGACAGCACAGGCAGCTGTCAGAAAGAGGAACTTTTATGGGAAATACATATATTCTTATCACAGGACTGCTGCTTGTCATGATGATAATACTGGTGATCCTTGTCGTGATGATGTTCATGAGGATGTCCGGACGCAGCAGCGGAGGCGGCGATTTCAATGCTCTCAGGCGTGAAATGCGGGATGAGATAAAGCGTTCGAGGCAGGAGACGGTGGAAACTGTCAGCAGCAGCATCAGGAACCTGAGCGACATACTGTCCCAGAACCAGCGTGAAGCTGTGAATGTGCAGAGCAGAAGACTCAGCGATCTTAACAGGCAGCTGGCAGATACATCAATGAGTATAGAACAGAGACTTGAAAATATCAGGATATCCATGGAAAACAAAGTCTCGATGATGACGGAAGAAAACAACAGACAGCTGACTGAAATGAGGAACACTGTAGATGAAAAGCTGCAGAAGACTCTGGAAGACCGTATAGGACGGTCTTTCATGCAGGTCAGTGAGCGGCTCGAACAGGTCACTAAGGGTCTTGGCGAGATGCAGTCGCTGGCAGCAGGGGTAGGAGATCTCAAAAAAGTGCTTTCCAATGTCAAGACAAGGGGCATCGTAGGCGAGATACAGCTGGGTGCGATACTGGCACAGATACTTTCTCCGGATCAGTATGATGAGAATGTAGCTGTCAAAGGCGGAAGCGAGCGTGTGGAGTATGCAGTGAAATTCCCGGGAGACGGCATGAAATCTGTTTATCTGCCTATAGACTCGAAGTTTCCTGCAGATGCCTATGTCAATCTGACAGACGCCTATGACACAGGCGACAGGAATCTGATAAAAACAGCATCGGATGCACTTAAAAACGCAGTGATAAAGTCGGCGAGAGACATAAGGAACAAATACATACAGCCACCTGAAACCACAGAGTTTGCGATAATGTTCCTGCCTTTCGAAGGCCTTTATGCAGAAGTCTTGAGGCTCGGCATCGTAGAAACGCTGCAGCGTGACTACCGTATCAGCGTTGCAGGACCGACGACAATGGCAGCTATGCTCAACAGCTTCCAGATGGGATTCAGATCCATAGCACTCCAGAAGCGATCAGGAGAAGTATGGGATACGCTTTCCAAAGTCAGAGACGAATTCAGCAAATTCGGAGGAGTCCTTGAGAAAACACAGCTGAAGATGACACAGGCACAGAAGGAGCTGGATGAACTGGTGGGCGTCAGGACAAGACAGATACAGAGAGCACTTAAAAATGTTTCCGAAACAGACGACAGCAGCAGATATATCGGGAACATGAAAAACAGAATATAAAAAGCGGAGCATTTTATTTATGAGTATTTATGCTATAGCAGATCTCCATCTTTCCTTTGCACCCGGAATAAGCAAACCGATGGATATATACGGCAGCAGATGGTACGACCACTGGCAGAGGCTCGAACTGAACTGGCGGTCTGAGATAAAAAACGAAGATACAGTAATAATACCGGGAGACATATCCTGGGGACTTAAATTTGAAGAAGCGAAATATGATCTTGACTGGGTGGCTGAGCTGCCCGGTCATAAAGTGCTTTTCAAAGGCAATCATGACCTGTGGTGGTCAGGGATAACCAAACTTAACAAGCTGTATGACAGCATGACATTCGTGCAGAACGGACATTACTACGCTGAAGGTATGTATATATGCGGCACGAGAGGCTGGATAACACCGGATAACGACGATTTTGAAGAATCCGATATGAAGATATACAGAAGAGAAGCTATGAGACTGGAAAATTCACTGAAAAGTGCTGAAGCAGTGATGCAGCCGGATGAAACGATACTTGGCGTACTGCATTATCCGCCGGTTTCAAAGACTTCATCATTTTCGTCATTCCAGCAGATATTCGAAGATCACGGCGTAAAACATGTCATATATGGACATGTGCATGGCGAGGAAGGTTTCAGGAACACGATAATGGGCAATCATCATGGTACAGACTATCAGCTGGTTTCCCTGGATTATCTCAACTGCAGACCACTTCTGATAAAACCGTGATAAAATAGAGAAAGGAAGTGTTTTCATGAATATCGTGGATATAATAACAAAAAAAAGAGACGGCCGGGAACTTTCTTATGATGAGATAAAATATATCGTGTCGGGATATACAGAAGGAAGCGTGCCTGATTATCAGATGTCGGCATTCCTTATGGCAGTATATTTCAAAGGCATGAACAGAGCGGAGACCATAGCTCTGACAGATATAATGAAAAATTCCGGTGATATCGTGGACCTTGGCAGCATCAGAGGCATAAAGGTGGACAAGCACAGCACCGGCGGAGTAGGCGACAAGACGACTCTCATAGTCGGACCTGTTGCAGCAGCCTGCGGAGTTCCTGTAGCAAAGATGAGCGGCAGAGGACTGGGGTTCACAGGCGGCACTGTCGACAAACTGAGCTCGATACCGGGATTCAGGATATCTCTTGAAAGAGAAGTTTTCATGGAGCTTGTGAACAGCAATGGCATATCGGTGATAGGACAGACAGGTCATATCGCACCGGCAGACAAAAAGATATATGCACTGAGAGACGTCACGGCGACTGTAGAAAACCTGAGTCTTATAACCTCCAGCATAATGAGCAAGAAACTTGCAGCAGGTTCAGACGCTATACTTCTCGATGTAAAATGCGGCAGCGGTGCATTCATGAAAACTGAAGATGACGCTGCAAAGCTGGCAGAACTGATGGTTGAGATAGGAAACTCTGCAGGCAGAGAAACGATAGCCCTCATCACGGATATGAACCAGCCGCTGGGATGTGCTGTAGGCAACAGTCTGGAAGTAATGGAGGCGATAGACGTGCTGAAATGGCACGGACCTTCAGATATAACAGAGATTTCAGTGATACTGGCAGGATATATGATATATCTTGGAAAGAAGGCAGATTCTCCGGAAGAAGGCATAAGGATGGCAGAAAATGCTCTCAGAGACGGAAGTGCACTGGAAAAATTCAGAACGCTTGTCAGCGGACAGGGCGGCGATCCTGCTGTGACCGATGATTTTTCTCTTATGCCTCACAGCAGTATTTCTCTGGATGTGACTGCATCAGAGGGAGGATATGTCAGCAGCATAGACGCTATGAAGACAGGACTCGCATCACAGCATACAGGCGCAGGTCGAGAGAAAAAAGACGATGAGATAGATATGTCGGCAGGTATCATGCTCAGAAAGAAAGTCGGAGACAGTGTAAAGTCAGGAGATGTCTTATGCACTGTGCACAGCTGCGACATGGAAAAGGCGGCAGCAGCTGCTGCAGAGATGAAAGCGGCATTCGTGATATCGGAAGACCGCCCGGCTGTGCCTGAACTTGTGAAGAAGGTAGTGACTGCCGGAAATATAAAGTAGATGAAATCCAGAATATCATCAGGAGGCGGACAGGGATGAAGAAAATCACAGCGATACTTATTGCGGTACTGCTGATAGCAGCATCGCTTGTTTCATGCGGAGAAAAGAAAACATCAGAAAAAAAGCAGGAGGATACAGGCGTATATGAAGTCGCACTGATACTTGACAGCAATGGCGCTGAAGACGGAGGCTTCAACCAGAAGACGTGGAGCAGCGTGAAATCTTTCTGCAGCAGCAAAGATCTTACATGCAGATACTACACAGCGGACAAGGACAAAAAAGATGTTTATCTTGACAATGTCAAAAAAGCAGTCGGCAAGGGAGCAGGTATGGTCATCTTTGCAGGAAGCAGCTTTGAAACAGCTGCATATGATGCACAGAAGGAATATCCGGACATATCTTTCCTGATCCTTGACGGTATGCCACACAGCAGCAGCAATAAATACGATCTGAAAAACAATATGACAGGCGTGATGTTTGCAGAGGAAGAAGCAGGCTTTCTGGCAGGGTATGCAGCTGTAAAGGATGGATACGATAATATAGGATTTATCGGCGGAAAGGAAACTCCGGCAGTAAAACGATACGGTTACGGATTCGTACAGGGAGCAGATGCCGCAGCAAAGGATATGGGCCTGAGCAGCAAAGTAAAACTCAGATACAGCTATACAGCGGCAGACAAGGCCGGAAAGAAAGCATCTGACTGGTACGGCAGTGGAACTCAAGTCATATTTGCATGTGGAGCAGGTGTATCAGAGACTGTCTGCAAGGCAGCAGAAGATTCAGAGAGAAAAGTCATAGGATCAGATGTGGATCAGAGCGGCATCTCGGAAACTGTTATCACTACTGCTGAGAAGAATATAAGAACTGCGGCGGAAGACGTACTCAGAGGATATGCCGGAGATTCTTTCAATGGCGGTACAGCTTTCAATTATGCAGCAAAAAATGACGGTGTGAAGCTTGAGATGAAAAACAGCAGATTCAGCAAATTCACCGGAGACGACTATAAAAAAATATTCAGTAAGCTCAAAAAAGGCAGCGTGGAGCTGAAAAAGGACACAGAAGCTGATTCTGTGAAAGATGTACTTGGAGGACATGTAGAACTCATAAAATGATTTTGCAGTCATCTTTCCCTGTATATGACATACATTTTAGGGGAAAGGGGGTTTTTCTGTGTCTGGAAGTAATATCAGAAAGCGGAAAAAAATACTATGCGCTGTCATGGTGATGATGCTGGCAGCAGGAAGCGGTTTCATGGGTGTCAGAAAATTCGTCACACGTGACAGGAGCATAAATGTAGCAGACGGATATGAACCTGTATCCGGAACAGCAGAAACTGGATCAGCAGACAGCGGCAGGTTCAGTATAGATGCAAAATCTGCAGTGCTCATAGACGGCAGCAGCGGCAGAGTGCTTTATGAGAAGGATCCATATAAGCACCTTCCTCCGGCTTCGGTAACGAAAGTAATGACGCTGCTTCTTGTGATGGAAGCCTGCAGCAGCGGGAAGATAAGCCTCGATGACAGCGTCACTGTATCAGAACGTGCTGCAGGAATGGGCGGAAGCCAGATGTATATGGAGCCGGGAGAGCAGCATACTGTAAGAGAGCTTCTGAAAGGCGTAATAATGGTCAGCGCCAATGACGGATGTGTCGCACTTGCAGAATATGTTTCAGGCAGCGTTGAGGAATTCGTCGATGCGATGAATTCCAGAGCCGGGAAAATGGGTCTGGAAAACAGCCACTTCGTGAATACCAACGGTCTTCCTGTAGCAGACCATTATTCCTGTGCATATGATATAGGGATGATATCGAGGGAACTGATAAAATATGAAGAAGCACGCAAGTGGTTCACCACATGGCAGGATACTGTGAAGGTGGGTCTGCCCGGAAAGAAACATGACTTCACGCTGACGAATACCAACAAACTGATAAGATCCTACAACGGCGCTACAGGTATCAAGACCGGGTTCACACAGGATGCAGGATACTGCCTTTCAGGCTCGGCAACAAGAGGTCAGACCAGCATGATAGGAGTAGTGCTGGGCTGCAAGACAAGCAAGATAAGGTTTGCAGAAATGTCAAAGCTCCTGGACTATGGCTTTGCATCATACGAGACAGTGAAAATAGCAAAAGCCGGAAGCAGGATAAGGTGTATCGATGTTTCAAAAGGAGAGGAAACATCAGTATACGCAGTGACTAAGGATGACGCAGGCGTGACAGTGAAAAAAGGCAGCGCCGGGAAAGTGAAGAAAAAGATATATGTGGAGCCGTCTCTGACAGCACCAGTGAAAAAGGGAGAAAAGATCGGTACGATAACCGTATATGAAGGCAGTAAAAAAGCCGGGGAATATGCCCTTGAAGCGGACCGGAGCATAGCAAAAGCAGGTTTCATGACGACATACATACGAATGATAAAGAAACTTGCATGAGCTGCAGACAGGAGGCAGCCTTAATAAATGAAAGGGATGTGTTATTTCTTTTTCAGAGGATACTACTTCGTGGATGCTGCATCTGAACTGCTGACAGAAAACGGCATACCCAACAGGATAGTCAAGGCACCGGTCAGGATAAGCAACGGATGCAGCTTTGCTGTTATGACAAACAGCATCGATGCTGAAGAAAGCAGCAAGATGATCAGAAAATCAGGCATCGAAATTGAGCAGACCATTATGCTTTGAAATATAACGTAAAGTGGCTCGAAAATGGCTGTATTTCAACGAATACAGCCATTTTTATGGCGAATGACGCATTGACATTTGGATACTTGTAGTGTATCATTTCAATAGATTTTGTGAAAACTGGAATATTTTTTAGGTATTATATGAAGAAGACCAGGAGGTAATAATGGCGGTAAATGATCGGAGACCGTACAGTCGTGCAGTGTCGTTATTTCTGATCGTCCTGATGGTAACTGGCATTTTTTCCATTTCAGCCATGTCGGGAGATCATTATGCATACGGAGCCAGCGAGACCGGCAAAGTGACAGCATCGGAACTCAATGTCCGCTCAGGAGCAGGCACATCGTACAAGATAATAGGCACCGTGAAAAAAGGAAAAACATTCACCATCACAGGTACAGTGAAGGACAAGTCCGGGACGAAATGGTACAAGTTCAAATACAGCTCAAAGAACGGATATGTTTCGGCAAAATATGTGACCATCGTGAAGGGCTTCACTGTAACAGCTGTAAAAGATCTCAAAGGGACTGTGAATTCGTCCGGAGGTCTGAACGTCCGCAAAGGACCGGGGACAAGCTATGCATCGCTGGGTATCATCGCCAACGGCAAGTCCTTCACGATAACAGGCAAGGCGAAGGACAGCAAAGGCGTATGGTGGTACAGATTCACATTTAAAAGCAAGACAGGATATGTTTCATCAAAGTATGTGAAGACGAAATCGACAGCACCGACTGTAACAGCTGTCAAAAATCTTAAAGGTACTGTAACAAGCTCCGATGGCGTCAATGTCAGATCCGGCATCGGCACATCATACAAAAAACTGGGCACTCTTGCCAAAGGCAAGACGTTCACGATAACAGGCAAGGCGAAGGACAGCAAAGGCGTGTACTGGTACAGGATGACCTACAACAGCAGCACCGGATATGTCCAGTCAGGATACATAAAGACTACAACGGTTTCATCATCCGGAGGCAGCAGTGGCAGTACCAGCACAGCTACATACAAGATAGGAACTGTGACTGCCAGCGACGGTCTCAATGTGCGTTCAGGTGCAGGAACAGGCTACAGTATACTTACAGTACTGGATAAGGGTATATCTGTTGAGATAACAGATTCGAAGAAAGCCAGCAACGGCAAGACATGGTATTCGTACAAGTATTCATCCAGCAAAAAAGGCTATATGTGTTCAGACTATGTCAAAGTGAAGACTGTCAAGTCAGACAGCAGTTTTGAAACATATATGACGAAGCAGGGTTTTCCTGAAAGCTACAAGCCGGGTCTGAGAGTGCTCCATGCATCGCATCCGAAATGGGTGTTCAAGTCGGTAAAGACAGGCTACAGCTGGTCATCGGCTCTTTCAAAGGAAAGTGTCATCGGCAGGAACCTTGTCAGTCCGTCATCGCCTAAGTCATACAGATCAACAGCGTCAGGTTCATACAATTCAAGGACCGGGGCGTGGACAAGATTTGACGGAAGCTGGTATGCAGCCAACTCCAAGGTCATAGCATATTATATGGATCCGAGGAATTTTCTCACAGAAAACGGAATATATCAGTTCATGACGCATAAATATGACAGTGGATCTCAGAATGCAACTACAGTAAAAGCTGTCATAAAAGGATCTTTCATGGCTGGAAAGAATCCGGGAGGCGGTTATTCGTCATATCAGTCGCTGATAAATGCAGCCGGAAAGAATACAGGTGTCAATTCGAATGTACTGGCTGCGATGATAATACAGGAGCAGGGCTGGAGCGGCAGCAGCCTGTGTCTTGGCAACTACTCTGGCTATAAAGGATATTACAATTTCTTCAACATAGGTGCATATACGTCGGGCTCAATGAGCGCAGTACAGAGAGGTCTGTGGTACGCCAAGAGACAGGGATGGAACACACAGTACAAGTCCATAAAGGGCGGTGCTAAATTCTATGCAGACAGCTATGTCAAGGCTAAACAGGACTCATATTACACCAAGAAGTTCAATGTTAAGAACGGAGAATCCAAAGTCGGTACACACCAGTACATGACAAATGTGGCTGCAGCAGCCAGCGAAGGCAGTCTTGTGAAGAGAGCATACAGCGGTTCAGACTATCCTGTAGTATTCGAACTGCCTGTTTATAACAGTATGCCGGCAGCAGCATGCCCTCTTCCATAGCAGGAGGTAATTTGTAAATGTATAACAGAATAAAACGTGCAGCAGCGGTGATCCTTGCAGTGATGCTGATGATACCGATGGCAGCATCCTATAGCTTTGCAGCAGCAGGCGTATCTGTTTCCGGAGGAGACAATATAAAGGGAGGAGATACCTTCACGCTCAAAGTCACCTTCAAAGGCGGCAATATCGGAAGGGTGGACGGAGGACTCACCTACGACACCGACAGGCTGACATATATATCAGGAGGCAGCAGCAGCGGCAATTCCGGATATGTGCAGCTTACCGAGGCAGGCACAGGAGAAGCTATAACTTTCAACTTGAAATTCCGTGCAGTCAAAGACGGCATAACCACAGTGAACGTATCGACTAATGAAGTCTATGATCTGGACGAACGTGAGATGTCGTCACTGTCAGGTTCAAAGTCAGTGAATATAGTAGGAAGCGCAGCTTCAGACAAGGCATCTTCCGCATCGACTGAACCCACTGACGAAACATCAGACGAAAATATAGAAACAGAGACCCAGCAGAGGCGGGGCGTAGATGAAAAGCCGGCAGAAAAGACCACCAGCAGCTCCGTCAACGTGACAGCAGTACTTGCCATAGCAGCCGCAGTAGCAGCGATACTGCTGGTGATAGTAGCCATAGCACTGAAAAAAAGCCGGAAAAAAGCAAAGAAAAATAAAAAACACAGACACTGAGTCTAATATAGAAAAAACAGCGACTCTGATACATCGCAGGATGTGTCAGAGTCGTTTTGATATCGGTGTTATTTAAGGTTTTCCGGATTCAGTCCTTCGAGTTCCGGGATGACGAATATGCCGTCTTTGCGTATCAGTACGTCGTCGAAGTATATCTCGCCGCCGCCGTATTCAGGTCGCTGGATCATCACGAGATCCCAGTGGACGGAGGATTTGTTGCCGTTGAAAGCGTCTTCATATGCGGCTCCCGGGGTCAGATGGAAGCTTCCTGCGATCTTTTCATCGAAAAGCGTGTCTTTCATCGGGTGGAGTATATACGGATTCACGCCGAGGGCGAATTCTCCGAAATATCTTGCTCCGTCATCGGTGTCAAGCAGCTGATTTATACGCTCGTTGTTGTTCGACGTTGCCTTGACGATCTTTCCGTCTTTGATCTTGAAAACTATATTCTCGTAAGTGAAGCCCTGTTCCTCAGACGGAGTATTGTATGATATGGTGCCGTTCATGGATTCTCTTACCGGAGCCGTATATACTTCGCCATCCGGGATGTTCATTTCACCGTCGCATTTCACTGCCGGGATGCCCTTTATGGAAAATCTCAGATCTGTGCCCGGCCCTTTGATGCGGACCTTGTCAGTGCGTTCCATGAGCTCTACGAGAGGATCCATAGCTTTGCTCATTTTTCTGTAGTCGAGAGTGCAGACATCGAAGAAGAAGTCTTCAAAGGCCTCCTGGCTCTGTCCTGCCAGCTGTGCCATCGATCCGTTTGGATATCTCAGGATCACCCATTTTGTCTTGTTGACTCTCTGGTCAAGGACAGGCTGTGTTATTGAACTGTACATATTGAGCTTTTCCGCAGGTACATCAGAAAGCTCGGATGTATTCTCACCGGCACGTATGGCGATATATGCGTCCATACCTTTCATCTGCGCCAGCTGGCAGTCCTTCAGGAACTCTATCTGCTCCTCGCTGCTGCCCAGCAGTATCTCTCTTGTTATCACAGAATCTCTTATCTCTGTATACGGCATACCGCCACGTTCATATGTGTTTTTGATGAGCTGCCTTACGAGATTTTTGCAGCATTCTCCTTCATAGCTTATCAGTATCTTTTCTCCGGGCTGTATATCGCATGAGTATCCGATAAGAAGATCAGCCAGCTTTTTTATTCTCGGGTCCATTGTTACCTCCTGTGTTTCAGATATATTAATAATTGTATATATGTGTAAATTTCTGTAGCTTATTATACCCCATGTGTGTTATTTTTAAAAGGGGAGAAAGACGCAGATTTTTCGGAGGACATCAATGAAGCACATTTTTATCATGAACCCTGCTTCCGGCAGTGTGAGGAAG
Organism: uncultured Clostridia bacterium; assembly: GCA_934277495.1. Classification (GTDB taxonomy): domain Bacteria; phylum Bacillota; class Clostridia; order Peptostreptococcales; family Anaerovoracaceae; genus Lentihominibacter. Next base: position 11,813 of record CAKQUI010000056.1, read on the forward strand.
CGTGACAGACTTGTGGAAAGTATAGAAACAGCTGTACAAGAGGCCGGAGCTGATCACGAGATATATTTCACGAAACATCAGGGAGACTGCAGGGACTATGTTAAAAAAGCCTGCCTGGAGTATTCCGCAGAGGACCGGCCGTTAAGGATATATGGATGCGGCGGAGACGGTACTGTCAATGAAGTGGTGAACGGTGCATATGGGTATGAAAATGTCGAGATCGGCATAATACCGATGGGTACAGGAAACGATTACATACGAAATTACGGGAAAGTTTCAGATTTCAAGGATATCAGAAGACAGCTTGCAGGGACATCCGTGTACAGCGATGCTATACGCTACAGAGCTGAATATAAAGGTGTTGTGACTGAAGGGTACTGTGCAAACATGTTCAATATAGGGTTCGACTGCAATGTGGTGGACCTTACTGCCAGAGTCAAAAGATGGCCTTTGCTCAGCGGATCGCTAGCGTACCTCGTATCAGTCGTTATAATGCTTGTGAAGAAAAAAGGAGCCGATATACGGATAGAATACAGTGACGGACGTATAAAAGACGGAAAGATACTTCTGGCTGCCATAGCTAATGGATGTTACTGCGGCGGGGGCGTCAAAGGCGTTCCTTACTGTGATCTTAATGACGGGCTAATGGATGTGAGCATCATCAACGACATAAGCAGGAGCTTTTTCATAAGACTGTTTCCAAGCTATGCAAAGGGGACACATCCTGAAAACAAGTCCATGATAAAAAAGAATGTTCTGGAATATACAAAAGAAAAGACTCTGACCATCACAGCGAATGGTGAGAGTCTGAGGCTTTGCACTGACGGTGAGATAACCACCCAGAAACGCATAGGATTCACAGCTGTGAAAAATGCTTTCAGGTTTATCGTGCCGGCTGGCGTATTGTGATCTCAGCAGATCAAAGCTCCACTGAGATTTTTTCAGAAAGACTGACGGGACCGCTCAGAAAAATACTTTCGATGCGGCCGTCTTTTTTTATGATGCGGCTCACCAGTGTCCCTTCGGGCTGCTCAAGTGCAAATTCATGTTCGCCATCCGGAAGTTTTCCGGAGAATGCGTATGACGCAGCGACAGTACCCGAAGCGCAGCTTCCTTCAAAGTATGTAGTATCGACGTCACGGACATATACCACCGGGGTCATCAGATCGTTGACAGTATCACAGAACATCACTCCGAATGCAGGTATGTCATGACTGACATGTTCGTATACATAGTCTTTGAGATTTTCGAATGTCTCATATGAAGGAGCTACATTTTCAAGTATGAGGTGAGATATGTCGCCTATGTCGATGAGTATGCCGCCTGTGTTTACAGGAAGTTCGTCATCTGTGAATATCCGGCTGCTGGAAGGCACCGGCATATTCATCCCGACTTCAGAAGTATCATGATCTATGTATGCAGTGAGGACCTTTTCACACCCGCTGACACGGATATCCACGCTCTTTGCTGCAGGCAGGGATCTCAGAGATTTGTAGTATGCAAAAGCTCTCGATGCATTGCCGCAGAATTCAAGACCGCACATCTCCATTTCACTGATGTCGTTTACTGATGTATCATCATTTTGTTCGGAACGTATGAAAGCTACCTGTGCAGCATTGAAACGACCATCTTCCAGCAGTTTCCCTGCAACATCCACATAGTCTATTCTGTTTGTAGGCGTGAGTACCATTATAGTGACATTGCCGGAACAGTCGGCAATTATTATATCTTTGATCTTTCCCATTGAAGACTCCATTATCTTTATAAATAGAAAATATTCTTATCAGTAAAATTTTATCACTATAAAGTCTTGCATACAACTGAATTTTAAGGTATACTTGAGAAGTTCAGAAAAAATGGATAAAACAAGGAGAGTTGTCAGAGTGGTCGATCGTGCAGCACTCGAAATGCTGTGTCCTTAACCGGACCCAGGGTTCGAATCCCTG
>CAKQUI010000057.1 GCA_934277495.1 uncultured Clostridia bacterium
GGAACAAAGTTCCACCCTGGTAACAACGTAGGAATCGGCGGAGATGATACTTTATTTGCAAAGATTGACGGAGCTGTTAAGTTCGAAAGATATGACAAGACAAGAAAGCAAGTAAGCGTATATCCAAAAGAAGCGTAAGCGATTTCGAGCCCCTAAATAATTAGGGGCTTTATTTTTTATAACATAGGAAATATCTCCTTCGGAGATATTTCCGGAGTTTCAACGTTCGCAAGTGCTCACTCCAACTCAATGCGTTCGTTGCTGTCCGTTCTGTCTTGCGAATCGCCTTGCGGCTCTTCGGACAGAAAGGCAAAGAAAGCACATTGAATGCGTTGCTGCACAGCAGCAACATGTGTGCAAAGAAATCAAAGATTTCGTCTTGCACACTTTTTTTATCATTTTATTCCAAGGAGGTCTGTATGTTTGTAGACAGAGCCAGAATATCCATAAAGTCGGGAAAAGGAGGAAACGGAGCAGTTTCTTTCAGGCGAGAACCTTTCGTTCCGGAAGGTGGACCTGATGGCGGAGACGGCGGAAAAGGCGGAGATGTTGTCTTTCAGGCAGATGAGAACCTGAGGACTCTGATGGACTTCAGATACAAGAGAAAATATGAAGCAGAAAACGGTCAGGATGGTATGAAAAAGAAAAGATACGGCAAAAACGGAGCTGATCTTGTTATCAAAGTACCAGTCGGTACCGTAGTTATAGATGAGGAATCCGGGCTTGTCATGAAAGATCTGACAGAACACGGCCAGTCCTTCATCGCTGCAAAAGGTGGAAAAGGTGGAAAAGGTAATACCAAATACACGACATCGACAAGGCAGGCACCTAATTTTGCAGAAGCTGGCGGATTCGCTAAAGAGAGAAACATCATTCTTGAAATGAAACTTATCGCAGATGTGGGGCTTGTGGGATTTCCTAATGTAGGTAAATCGACGCTTCTGTCTGTTGCAACAAGTGCGAAGCCTAAAATAGCAAATTATCACTTTACGACTATAGATCCTAATCTTGGCGTTGTACAGATTTTTGATACAAGCTTCGTAATGGCAGATATCGCAGGTATCATAGAAGGTGCTCACCAGGGGGCAGGTCTTGGACACAGGTTCCTGAAACACATAGAGAGAACCAAGGTGCTGATACATGTTGTTGATGTTTCAGGAAGTGAAGGTCGTGATCCTGTCGAGGATTTCGATAAGATAAATAACGAGCTTGAACAGTACAGTCCGAGACTCATGAAAAAACCGCAGATAGTAGCTGCGAACAAGATCGATCTGATAAGCGAGGACGATCCGGGGTATATAAAGTTCAAAGAATACGTCGAATCCAAAGGATACAAGGTGTTCCCGATGTCTGCTCCAATAAACATCGGCGTTCATGAGATCATTGCAGAAACAGCTGATCAGCTCCAGAAACTTCTTCTCGATCCTCCGGAAGAGGATGAATATGAAATGTTTGATTTCGAACAGGATGAGTATGATCCGGAATACAGAGATGTCAAAGTTTCTTTCGATGGCAGGGATTATGTCCTTGAAGGAAAACAGCTTCTGAAGATATTCAATTCGACCAATTTCAATGATGGAGGTTCTATGAGATATCTTTACAAGTACATCGAGAAGAGCGGAGCTTTTGAAAAATTAAAGGAGCTTGGCATAGAGGATGGCGATGTGATCAGAGTCGAGGATTATGAATTAGAATACTACGATGATGATTACGGTTATGAAGAGTAGTTTGGCAGATCAGGAAAGGCTTTGGTAATATGTGTTTTAATGAAATGAATATAGATGTGGACGGTATGCTCGACACTCTGTCAGCATGCGTTGGCATAGCAAGTGTCAAAGGTGAGCCGGAGGAAGGCAAACCTTACGGAAGAGAGATATCAGATGCTCTTGAACTCATGCTTGAAACAGGCAGGAAAATGGGGTTCAGGACTGAGAATATAGACGGTCATGCGGGATATATAGAATATGGCAGCGGTGAAAAAATGGTTGCTGTGCTTGGTCATATAGATGTCGTACCGGCAGGAGACGGCTGGGATTCAGATCCTTTTAAACTCGTGTCGAAGGACGGGAAACTGACAGGCAGAGGCGTGCTTGATGACAAAGGACCTATGACAGCAGCGTTATACGCATTAAAGGCTGTAAAAGAATCCGGGATATCCTTGAAACACAGGATCAGGATAATAATAGGGACAGATGAAGAGTCTGGCAGCAAAGATATGGTTAGGTACAAAGAGACTGAAGAGATGCCTGAGTATGCATTTACGCCTGATGCAATGTTCCCGGTAGTAAATTCCGAAAAAGGAATGGTCGTTTTCAGTATAAGCAGGAAACTGACGCCGTCAGATAAGAAAAAGCTGCTGGAAGCGTCGGGCGGACTTGTGACGAACCAGGTGCCGGACAAGGCAGCCTTGAGTGTAACAACTGGTTCTGAGACGATGGAATTCAGAAATACAGAAGGCAGAGCAGCCCATGGCAGCACGCCTGAAGCCGGGGTGAATGCAATAGACAGTCTTATAGACGGCATATGCAGCAGTGAAAAGTATGAAGAACTGCCGGAAGAACTGAGATTGTTCACAGACTTTTATGAGAAATATCTGTCCGGCGATACAAGAGGAGTGAAATTCAGGGCAGACTGCAGTGACGCAAAACTTGGAGATGCTACATTCAATGCAGGAATACTTGAAGGTGATGAAAGTCATATAAAAGTCATGGTGGATTACAGATATCCGGCTAACAAAGACTGCAAGCCATATCTTGAAAAAATAAAAGAAATATGCAGTCAGGAAGGTATGGAATTCGAACTTGTAAAACATAAGCATGGTCTGTATTTCCCTGAGGATCATGAACTTGTAAAGACACTTATGGATGTATATGCTGAAGAAACAGGAAGCCGGATACCTCCTGCAAGTATGGGCGGCGGGACATATGCCAAGAGTCTTCCGAATACAGTTGCATTTGGGCCTATATTTCCAGATCATGAAGATACGATGCATCAGGCCAATGAACACATCACACTGGATGATCTGGAGGCAAACTGCAGGATATATGCAAAAGCAATGATCAAACTTGCAAACCTGTAATTCTCATTGACATTTTATAGAAATTATGGTAAACTGTTTAAGAGGTAGCTGATAAGATGGACAAAATATATAAAGACACGACAGTTTATGTTCTTGGTCACGGCAAGACAAGCAGTGATAATGCTATAACAAGCACATTCAAGATATTCTTTATAGGTTTCATTATAGACATGCAGACTGACGAGATAGTCGATCTTGAATGTTCCGCTACGATAGATATCACGAAAAGATTCGTTCACGATCTGTTCATAGGCAGATCATTCGCTGAATATGACAGTGAACTGGTCGAAACGATCGGAAAAAGATATTTCGGTACATCCCAGAAGGCGATCGTGATAGCTTACAAGGATGCACTGAAGAAATACAGAGAAATTAAAAACGCATAATACCGAAACTGCTTTATTCAATATGATGCAGCAATCAGCTGACGGCTGTGTCTTCATGAGTGAAATCCAGTATGGGTCTGATTTTGATTGGACTTGTACTGGTTTTTTGTTTTGGTAGGAGCAGGAAACAGGAGCATGATATGATAAAAGAAAAACTGATAGAATACCTGAAGAGCGAAAATGTCGAAGGCGCATTTGCAGTAAAGAATCTCAGTACCGGTGAGTCCTATGGCTTCAGAGAGAATGAAGTCGTGCCGTCAGCAAGTCTTATCAAGGTATTCATACTGATAAGAGCTTTCAGCCTCATCAAAAAAGGTGACATATCTCTTGCTGATGAGATAGAGGTAAGGCAGGAGGATATAGTTGCTTTCAGCGTGCTTGAATTCCTGAAGCCAAGAAAGTATCAGCTGGAAGAGCTGCTCAGGCTTATGATCGTGTACAGTGACAATACAGCTACAAATGTACTTATGGATCTTTTCGGAATAGATGCGATAAATGAAGAAATCGCCGCTATAGGATACAGTGATTCAGTCCTTCAGCGCAAGATGATGGATTTCAAGGCCGCGGAAGAAGGAAGACAGAATTATACTTCTGTGAAAGAAATGTTTGATCTTATGGAGAGACTTTACACAAACAGTGTTCTGGGAGCTCCTTATGACGAGCAGATGGTAGAGATCATGAAGGGGCAGGCTGATGAAACAATGATGAGACAGGAACTGCCTGATGAGCTCGTTATAGCCCGCAAGAGCGGAGAACTGGATGCACTGGATCACGATATTGCAATAGTATACACAGACAAGTGTGATTACATATATGTATTTTTCACATGGGATGCCAGAGATAACAACCAGGCCCGTGATGTGTTGTCGGAAACTTCAAGGATGGTATTCGACGACTTTATCAATAGATAATAAACGAGGAGGAGAAAAATGGATAATAGTGAAAACAAGAGAACTGCTGACTTTTATTCAAAAGTAAGCGGTGAAGACTACAAACCGTATGTCTCGCCTGAAGAAAATGTCAGAGAGTTCACTGTAAGAGCAGTTGTGATCGGCTGTATCCTTGCATGCCTGTTCGGTGCTGCCAATGCATACCTGGCCATGAAGATAGGTATGACGATATGTGCATCGATACCGGCTGCTGTTATAGGTATGGCGGTGCTCAAAGGATTCAAGAACAGTTCTGTACTTGAAAACAATATCGTGCAGACTGTAGGTTCGTCCGGAGAAGCACTCGCTGCAGGTGTTGCATTCACACTGCCTGCACTGCTGCTTATGGGCATCAATGTCAAATTAGTGACTATTTTTGCCATTGCAGCACTGGGCGGAGTACTTGGCTGTCTGCTGATGATACCTATAAGAAAGTTCCTTATAAAGGACGAGCATGGCAAACTGCCGTATCCTGAAGGAACAGCCTGTGCTGAGGTAATAGTTGCAGGTAAAGAAGGCGGAACGACATCAAAGATGCTGTTCAAAGGTATCGGTATAGGCGGTATCTTCAAATTCCTGACAAACGGATTCTGCCTGTTCCCAGAGGAGCTGGATATACCTCTCAAGGGATATCTCAAAGGCGGAGCTGTAGGTCTGGATGTATATCCATCGCTGCTGGGTGCAGGATTCCTGGTAGGACCGAGGATAGCAGCGATGTCGCTGGCAGGTTCGGTCATTGGCTGGTTCGTTATACTGCCGACGATATTTTTTATAGGACAGTATGCTCCGGACGCTATAGGTCTTGCTGATGTTCCTATCGCAGAACTGGATCACTGGGGTCTGTGGACTTACTATCTCAAGTACATAGGTATAGGATCGGTAGTAATGGGCGGATTCATCAGCCTTTTCAAGGCATTGCCTATCATCTACAAATCATTCAAGGGAACATTTGCTGCATATAAACTCAAAGCAGAGGATGTCAAGAGAACAGACAGAAATATTTCAGTGAAGGTACTCGTTATACTTGCTATCATAATACTTGCTATTATAGCATTCCTGCCTGTATTCCCGAATGCAATGGCAGGAAGCATAGGTGCTATACTGGTACTGGTGTTCGGGTTCATATTCGTAACAGTTTCTGCGCATCTCGTAGGATATGTAGGAAGCTCAAACAATCCTATAGTAGCGATGTCCATAGGAGGTCTGCTTGTAACGGCTGTACTGTTCAGAGTGATGGGATTCAGTGGTACAAGCGGTACTATAGCGATCGTAGTAGTAGGTTCTATAATATGTATATGCATCGGTGTATCGGGTGATATGGCACAGGATCTGAAGACAGGATTCCTGCTTGGTGCAACTCCGAGAAATCAGCAGTATGGACAGATGATCGGTATCATCACATCTGCAGCTGTAATGGGAGCGGTTATCATAATGCTGGACAAGGTATACACTATCGGAAGTGAGAAGCTGGCTGCTCCGCATGCTACAATGATAAAATCCCTGGCTGAAGGTGTTATGCAGGGTAATCTTCCATGGTCGCTCATCCTTATAGGTATGGGCATTGCAGTTGCTGTATGGCTTATTGGCGGAGAAGTGCTGCCGTTCTCAGTAGGACTTTACCTGCCGATCCATCTTAGCGTGACTATGATGATAGGTGGAGCTATAAGAGGCATCCTGGATCATAAGAAGAGCTACAGTGATAAAACAAGAGCAAAGAAACTTGAAAAAGGAACTATGTATGCGTCCGGATACATTGCAGGTGATGCACTGGTAGGCGTTATAGCAACAGTTCTGATATACGTCGGAACAGGAGTAGATTCATGGGGATTCCTGGATTTCCTCAGGACAGACAATGCATGGATATCATTTGCCTTCTTTGCTGTGATCGTGGCATATTTTGCATATGTGATCTTCAGCAAGAGCGATGAAGACAAACTTGACGGAAGAGACCTGAAGATGTAACTTGAAAAGAAGGTATTAAGATGAAAATAACTGATATTCAACTGAAACGTATAGATATACCTCTGAAGAAAACATTCAAGACAGCACTGAGGACTGTTGATGTTGCTGAAAACATCGTTGTTGTCATGAAAGCTGACGACGGGACTGTTGGATATGGTGCAGCTCCGCCTACCGCTGCGATAACCGGCGATACAGTGGAATCCATCGTCGAGGCAGTGCGTGATCATATTGCGCCTGCCCTCATAGGTATGGATGTGGAGAACTTAGATGGCATAATGAATACCATTGCCGGTGCAGTCGCAGGGAACACAAGCCCTAAGGCAGCATGCGACATGGCTGTGTACGATCTTGCAGGAAAACATTACGGCATACCTCTGTACAAATTCTTCGGAGGATACAGAAAGACACTGGAAACAGATCTTACTATAAGTATAAATTCTCCGGAAGAGATGGAGCGTGATGCTCTTGATGCAGTTGCTCAGGGTTTCTCAGCGCTCAAACTCAAAGTTGGTATAGGTCCTGAGATTGATATCGAGCGTGTCAAAGCTGTAAGAGCAGCTGTAGGTAATGATATCAAGATCAGACTTGATGCGAATCAGGGATGGACTCCTCAGGAGGCCATAGATGTCATAAATAAGCTGGACCGCATGGGAATGGACATAGAATTTGTTGAACAGCCTGTGAAAGCACGGGATTTTGCAGGTATGAAAACTGTTCGCAGTAACGTCAATATACCTGTTATGGCTGATGAAAGTGTTTTTTCGCCAAAAGACGCTATAGAACTTCTTGAAATGGATGCAGTAGATATGCTTAATATCAAGCTCATGAAGTGCGGAGGTATATACAATGCACTCAAGATAGCCAACATAGCAGAATGCTACGGTGTGGAATGTATGCTGGGATGCATGGTGGAGAGCAAAGTAGGTCTTGCTGCGGCAGCTCATCTTGCTGCTGCAAAGAAAAATATCACAAGAGTCGATCTTGATGCAGCTATACTGCTGGCAAGCGACCCTGTGGACGGCGGATACATCAAGCGTATACCATTCTTCGATGTTGCAGATGCACCGGGACTTGGTATAAACGGCATAGATGGAATGACGGAAATATAGCAAACAACATAACTCCCAATAAATGAGAGAAAGACAGGAAGTGTCACATGAAAGTGCTTTCTGTTTTTCTTTTTGCATTTTTTTTGATATGTGAAATATAAATGATTAGTACAGGAGGTGAGATGATGCGAAAAAGACTTGCAGGGCAAGTATTTGCATGTCTGCTTGTGGTAGCGGCATTCGTGATATCTGACAACTCGGGGATAAAAGTGCTGCAGGATGGCACTTATGCACTGCTGGGATATATGATGCAGGACAACACAGCAGATGATATAAGAGAAAGTGCAGAAAAAGGTATGACGTTCGTATCCGAACTTCCTGCAAAGGCTGGAAAAGCCGTTGAAACCATGGTCAGAAAAGACCGATACAGTGAACCTGTAGATGAAAAAAACAACGGCAGGAACACGGCTGTACACGCAGTGGGCGCCGGACAGGTAACAGCTGTAGGAGACAGCGAAGAAATAGGAAAATACATAAAGATAACTCACGAAGGCGATGGTGAGAGCCTTTACGGAAATTTAAGCAGTACACTGGTAAAGGTGCCTGAAAATGTAAAAAAAGGACAGATAATAGGCGTATATAATGCTGACAGTGATAAAAAAATTTACTACTCCTTCAGAGATTTCCAGTAAATATGTGATATAATAGAAAAGTTGTACATAACAGCAAAATAAATGAAATGAGATGAGAATATGGATTATCCTGACAGAGAACGATGTGAAGAACTTTTAAACGAATATAATACGCCGGAACATGTCAGAGGCCATTGCAGAGCGGTAGCTGATACAGCATATACGATAGCGGAAGCCTTGAACAGACATGGCAGGAAACTCGATCTTGAACTTATCGAAGCTGCAGGTATGCTGCACGATATAGCCAGAGTCGAGGACAGGCACTGGGATGCAGGTGCAGATATAGCAGAAAAACTCGGATATCTGAAAGTAGCCGATATAATAAGGGTGCATATGTCGTATTCACCTTTTTCAACGCTTGAGGATATAACAGAAACGGATCTGGTATGTCTTGGCGACCGACTTGTGAAAGAAGACAATTACGTCGGCCTTGATGAACGTATCGAATATATCATAAACAAGGCTCTGAATAACGGCAAGAAAGATGCAGTCCCATTTATCATGAAGAAAAAAGAGGACACGAGAAGATTCATGGATGAAATAGAAAACGAGATCGGTATATCAATAGATGATCTTATGAAAAGGAGAGACACACATAAATGATGATCGACAAAGAGCTGGACAAACTGCTTAAACTGGTGGAAAAGCCGGCACGATATACAGGCGGAGAAGTAAACAGTGTTATCAAAGACATAAACGATGTATCAGTGCGAATAGGCTTCGCTTTCCCTGATACTTATGAAATAGGGATGTCGTACATGGGACTCCAGATACTGTACGGGATACTGAACAGCAACGATGATATTTTCTGCGAGCGTGTGTTTGCTCCTGCGACAGATATGGAAAAACTCATGCGGCAGGCAGGCAGACCTTTATTTACGCTTGAGACATTCACGCCTGTGAAAGAGCTGGATATACTTGGCTTCACGCTGCAGTATGAACTTTCCTATACCAATGTGCTGAACATGCTGGATCTTGCAGATATACCTCTGCACAGTGATGAACGCAGTGAAGATTTTCCTGTGATAATTGCAGGAGGACCATGTGCATATAATCCGGAACCTCTTGCAGACTTTATAGATGCATTTCTGATAGGCGACGGTGAAGAACTTCTCGAAAAGGTATGTATGGCTAAAAAAGGCTGCAGCAGCAAACGGGAATTCCTTGAGAAAATATGCCAGTATGATGGCGTATATGTACCATCTTTTTATGATGTTTCATACAATGAAGACGGTACTGTCGGAAGTATCACAAGAAACTGCGAAAAGGCGCCGGAGAGGGTCAGACGTGCTGTGCTCAGCGATGTGGACAAGGCCTTTTTTCCTGTGAAGAATATTGTGCCGTTCATAGATACTGTGCATGACAGAGCGGTAGTGGAGACCTTCAGAGGATGTACAAGAGGATGTCGTTTCTGCCAGGCCGGAATGATATACAGGCCGGTGAGAGAGCGCAGTCCGGAAACTATAACCAGGATAGTGGATGAACAGCTGAGAAACACAGGTCATGATGAACTGTCGCTGCTGTCACTTTCTACAAGTGACTATTCCAGGTTCGAACCTCTTGCGATGGGACTTATGAATATGTGCAAGAGCAGGAACGTGGCGCTGTCACTGCCATCACTGAGGCTTGATTCATTCTCTTTCAATGTACTCCAGGAAATACAGGGGTACAGGAAATCGGGACTGACTTTTGCACCGGAAGCAGGCAGCCAGAGGCTCAGAGACATCATAAATAAAAATATAACCGAAGAAAATATATATGATTCGGTGAGACAGGCCATAGAGCTGGGTTGGGAGCATATCAAGCTTTATTTCATGGCGGGCCTTCCGGGAGAGACATACGAGGATCTTGCAGGCATAGGTGAGATCGCCAGGAGGATAAGAGATATAAACTTTGAAGTCCGGGGACGAAAAGGGGGGCGTTTCAGAGTCACTGTAAGCGTTTCGAATTTCGTACCGAAGGCGCATACGCCGTTCCAGTGGGCTGCACAGAACAGGCCTGAGGAATTCATCGAAAAACATAAATGTCTGACAGGCAAGCTGAAAATAAAAGGCGTGACTTTCAATTACCATGAGACCGGGACAAGCAATCTTGAAGCAGTTTTTGCAAGAGGGGACAGACGTACAGGCAGACTGCTTGAGCGTGCAGTACAGCTGGGGTGCAGCTTTGACGGATGGACAGAGCATTTCGATCCGCAGCTCTGGCAGCAGGCATTCGAGGATACAGGTATCGACAAGGACTTCTATATATACAGAGAACGAAGCTATGATGAAGTCCTGCCGTGGGATATCATAGATCCTCTTATCAGTCGTGAATTTCTGATAAGAGAAAATGAAAAAGCAAAAGCTGCCGAGGTAACATGCGACTGCAGGCTTGGGTGTCAGGGATGCGGTATCAACAGATATACAGAATGCTTTAAAGGAGCAGAATTATGTACAGATATTTTATAAGATTTTCAAAATCAGACACGATATGCTATATCTCACATCTCGATCTGATGCGTGTATTTCAGCGTGCCATGAAGAAAACAGGTATCAGGCAGTCGTATTCCCAGGGATTCAATCCCCATCCTAAGATGGGCTTTGGACAGCCTCTGTCTCTCGGATATACCGGTCTGAACGAATACATGGAATTTGAAACAGATGAAGATTATGAACCTGAGGAACTGCTCCAGAGGCTTTCATCGGTGATGCCTGAGGGGCTTGATATAGCAGAATGCCGCAGGCTGGAAGTACTGAAAAAAACACTGGCAGCTGTTACAGAAGCTGCAGAATATATAATATCAGTACCTTTCAGAGCAGGAGCTGATATTTCAGGAGATGATATGTGTGATCGTTTTATGTCTCAGGATAAGATCATATGCCTGAAAAAACAAAAGAAAAAAAAGGATCTGGCAGAGGTGGATATAAAACCGATGATAAGAAACCTTGTTTTTTCGCTGGAAGACACAGGCTTGTCCATAACAGCGATGCTTGATTCAGGAAGCACTTCGAATCTGAGTCCGGAACTGCTTATAGATGCGATATGCCGTTTTTTCGGGATAGATACGGGTAGAAATGAGATAGAGGTGGTTCGGACAAGGATAATATTTAACCAGGAAATAAAATAAATGTAAAAAAATAGAAAATATGTATTGACAAATATTTCCTATGAATGTAAGATATTTACATAAACAAGGGAGGTATTTGAAATGCAGTCTATAATCAACTGGATAAAAGAAAATAAAAAACTCAATAATTTTGTCAGAGACAATAAAGATATGTTGATAAAAGTAGCAGCCGCTGCAATTGTAGTGGTTGTTGCTTTTTTGTTTTTTCTTTTAAAAGGCAGCAGCGCAGAAATGCCTGAAATCAGAGATAGCAGTGAAACTGCAATGACTGAGGAGAGTACCGGTACCGCAGCAAAATTGATGATCGATATCGGAGGTGAGGTGAATGAACCGAAAGTAGCGGAGCTGCCTGAAGGCAGTCGTGTTGAAGATGCCATCAAAGCAGCAGGAGGGACGACTCCGGAGGCTGATATGACAGGCATAAACAGGGCCGCTTTCGTAGCTGACGGAGAAAAGATATTTATTCCAGCTGCAGGCAGCAGCGATGACACAGAGGGCATTAAAAATGCAGGTCAGAGCGTGACTGATCAGGACGGAAAGATAAATATCAACACAGCAGATTCTGCTGCACTCCAGGAACTTAATGGAGTAGGGCCGGCAACAGCAGAAAAAATAATAAGTTATCGGGAAAAGAACGGAAGATTCAAATCTGTGGAAGATATAAAGAATGTATCAGGAATAGGAGATAAGACATTTGAAAAACTCAAGGAACATATCAAAGTGTAGAGAATTGTACAGATACCGTGTGATAAACAGAAGAGATAAAAAAGGAGAAATAAAATATGAATATTAAGAGAAAAAACAACATGATACTTATGATCGTTATAGCAGCTGCAGCAGTGTTTTTTATAGCAGGAAGCACATTTGCGTATTTCACTGATTCCGTGGATGCAAGCAACAAGTTCACGGTAGGTGATATTTCCCTGGAGCTTCAGGAACCGGAATGGAATGAAGACAATGGAAAAAACCTCGTGCCGTGCCAGACTGTAAAGAAGGACCCGGAAGTGATAAATGACGGCGTCAATGACGCATTCGTTTTCATGAGTGTGGATGTACCGTATGCAGATATAAGAACAGCGAATGAAGACGGTACTCTCAACAGTGCTGCAGACACAGAACTGTTTACATATGAGATCAATGAAGGCTGGAAGGAGATCGCTTCTGAAAAAACTGACGGTATCATTGAACATGTGTATGCGTATACAGGTGACGGCAGCGATATGAAAAAACTGAAGCCGGGAGAAAAAACACCTTCACTTTTCGATTCAGTAACATTTGCAAATGTAGTTGAAGGAGAGGTGGACAGCAATGCGGCTCTTGATATAGATGTCAGGGCATATGGTATACAGGCGGAGAATATCGGAAACAGCAGTGCGCCCGAGCATATCTGGTCTGTACTCAACAATTCGATAAAACCGCAGTAAAACAGTGAAGGGAGTACGGGCAGTGCAGATATATGATATGTGCTGCCCGAAAATCTGATATGAAAAAACTGAAAACTATTCTGAAAGCAGATTTTATCATATCGCTGGTATTGCTTCTGGCTCTTGTATCGGCAACAACAGCTCTTCTTGTCATGTCATCGTTGAAAACGAATGTATTCACTGCAGGGGAGAACAGGAGCAGTATCAGGGAAGTGTTCGGAGAACACAAAGAACTCAAGTCCGGCTCTGATTATGAAAAGCGGGTAAGTGTCGTCAATGAAGGGAGTACATCGTGTTATGTGCGTGTTTTTGCGGAGATACAGGACCCGGATATCCGTAAAAGTATAACGGTCGATTTCGACAGTGAAAACTGGTCGGAAAAAAACAGTGACGGCTATTATTACTACAGACGTGTTCTGAAAAGCGGCGAGCAGACAGAACCGCTTTTCACCACGCTGCATGCAGAAAAAGATTTTAGCAGGCTGGATATGGTATGCTACAGCGAAACAGTGCAGGCGTATGGTGCAGATACGGCAGAAGAAGCGTTTGCAAAGCTTGATCGGAAGGAGAAGTGAGCATTTGGATAAAAAGACATACAGGAGGCGTGCAGCCTCTGTGCTGCTGTTTGTTATAGTTTTTTTTGCCGCAGCGATGCTGACAGGTGAAGAGAGCTATGCTGCAGAGACAGAAACCATAAAGGATTCTTCGATACAGGTCTCAGAAAATACGAAACTTGATCTGTCTAAAGACAATTATACGGCACAGTGGAATGGAGTCAAAGGTAAAACAGAGACAGGCTCAGAAGGTGAAAAAATGCTCTGTGTTCCTGTGAAAAAAACAGATGCATCATGGACTTTAAGTGACTTTCTTGATATCACATTCACCAATGCGGGCAGTATAAACGGCAGGCAGATAGATGTCAAAGTGCATATCAACAAGCTGACTGTAGGCAAACGCAGCGGATCTGCTGATGGAGAGATGTCGGACAGATATATGGGTGTATGTATACTCCGCAGCAGAGCGAAAGGACTGCAGTTCAGTGCCAGCATGAAAGATGGCTGCGGTTACAGAGCGTCGAAAGTCATAGAGCATACAG
>CAKQUI010000058.1 GCA_934277495.1 uncultured Clostridia bacterium
GAGGGACCCATGCATACGATGTATGATTTTGTGAAGGAGCGGGAGCAGGCCATGTTCGAGGAAGGTCAGATAGCAGGACGTGCTGAAGGCGAGAATGCGAACAAGATAGCTGTCGCATTAAAGCTACTGGCAATGGGTATGGATATCGCAATGATCTCTGAGGCTACAGGGTTGACTGAAGACGAGATAAAAAAGCTGGACGTCGGGCTGATGAAGAAGGACTGACGGTTGTCAGAGATAAACCTGAAGGGTTTTGCCGGCATTGCAGCAGAGCTCAAAATGCATACAGTATAGCGTTTTACATCATCACAAAAAGCAGCTCAGGGTCGGACCTGGCTGCTTTTGCTGATTTTGCAGGCATGTAAATATTGACAAGCTCATGCAGGTGTTGATATCATGAGCATAAGATAATATGCTGTCCGGCAATGTTGCATGGCCAGCATCGGTACGGCAGCATTGCCGTTATGGGGGAGCTTATGAAAAATATAATGATAATGGCAAAAGACAACGATGCGTGTGTGGATATACGCAGGATACTGAATCAGGATGGATTCAGATTCGTCTGCTGCAGCGATGCAGATGAGGCCTGGGAGACGGTCAGGACCCGGAAAACCGATATCATAGTGGCTGATACTGAGGATATCGGCGATGCGGTGATGGATTTTCTGATACGTTTCAGGGCTATCCGGCATACACCAGTAGTAATAGTAGCAGCGGAGAGCGCTCCGGCTCAGGAGAAAGAAACTTTCCTTGAAGCCGGTGCAGATGAGTACATAAGGAGACCTTTCAGCATAATGATACTGAGAGCAAGGGTTTCCGGGCTGCTCAGGTTCGGACAGCCCAGGAGCAGCATATTTTCTCAGGACGGTCTGGAGTTCGATTTCGACAACGGAATTTTCTTTGAAGGCGACCGGAAGCTGAACATCCCGCCTGTAGAGCAGCGCATCCTCAAAGTCCTGTGTGAATGCAGAGGGCATACGGTGAGCCGCAGCCGTCTGATGGATGCAGTGTGGGGCGGAGCGAAGGAAATGGACGAGAACATCACACTGACAGTTTCCGTAGGCAGGCTGAGATCCAGGTTCAGTACAGACCATATCAGAACTGTCCGGGGGACCGGATATACATGGGAATAGCGGCAGAGCGCCCTGAAGAGGATATTGAAGGATCCGGAAGGAGGTATTGTGGAAAAGAATAAAAGAGTGCTGGTGACAGCAGTGATAATGGCAGTGACGTTTCTGCTCCTGCCGTCTGCAGCCTTTGCAGCAGAAACATACCAGTTCAGAGACGACCAGATAAATATCGACATGCCGGATGATGCTGCTGTTGTTGAAAACGAAGTCACACAACCTGACGGTGATGTTGTCATCACAGGACCCGAGATGATCTTCGGAGCAAAGATGAAAACCAAAGACCAGGAATTCGGCATGGATCTGTATTATGTATGCGACGAATCTGTAGATGATGATTATTTCTATCTTGGCAACGATTCCGAGGAAGCCGCCGGGCAGTATTATGACGGCTACGGAGAAGAGGCTGTGCGCAGGATATACAGCGATATCGGCGACAGGCAGCTTGTATCGCTGAAAAAAGACGGGTACCATATGAGCGACTGGTACACATATATAAAAGCTTCTGCAAAGGTGAAAGACAGCAGCGGCACACATGATGAACTCGTGTTCATAACAGCCGCAAGCACTGATGATTACACCATAGGCAAGGTTTTTATCCTGGAACCGGAGACAGGAGCAGTTTCTCAAAAAGATATGGAAGACAGCTCATCTTCTGCACTGGACAGTTTCTTTGATTACGGATACGACAAAGTCATGGCAGGAGAAGATGACGAATACTATGCAGGAGTTTCAGAGGACACAGATATTGCCGGCGCAGTGATATTCGTCATAGTGGGATTCGTGATGCTGGCAGTGATCTTTGCATCCATTGCAAAGAAAAAACGCCGTCAGTATTCAGATATGCTGTCATCAGGTCAGTCAGTTTCCAGGGCTTCAGAACGCAGGGCCGCAGATATGCCGGATTCGTTCAGACAAAAGCTGGATGATATCGCAAAGGCTGCAGCGGGAACAATGCAGCAAAGCAAAGAAGATACATCGAAGCCGTCCGGGCGAAAGCAGCAGTCTTCCGGGACAGGGCTGTCAGCTTCAAAAACAGGCAAAGCTGCAGGAAAAGTGGGGAAATCTTCTGCTCAATGGAAGACATCGTCCGGAACATCCCACGCTGAAAAGCACAGCAGGAAACAGAAGACAGAGAATGTGCCGTGCAGCATACATAACGGAGCCGATGAAAGATACATGGAGAGCCTTCGGACTCTGTACAAGTCAGGACTGCTTACAAGACAAGAGCTTGATGAAATGATAGAGAAACACAAAGGGAGGGGGTAGAAAATGACTATATTCGGTATCACTCTTGGAGCCGCCGTCGTGTGGCTGATAATAGCAGGGCTGCTGGCAGTGATCGAAGCATTTACACTTGGACTGACGACTATATGGTTTGCAGGCGGTGCAGTGGCAGCATCGATATCAGCGATGCTCGGAGCAGGTACAGTCATCCAGGTCATCATATTCCTGATAGTATCGATGATACTGCTGGCAGTGACAAGACCTGTAGTGAAAGCAAAGCTCAACAGCAGGACAGAAAAAACGAATGTCGAGGCACTTATCGGACAGGAAGGCGTGGTGGAGGAGGATATCTTTCCACACACGAACGGACAGGTGAAAGTGGACGGCAAGATGTGGACGGCTGCATGCAGCGGCAGTGCGATAAAAAAAGGCACAGTAGTTATAATAAAGAGCATAAGGGGTGTTACCCTTACAGTAGAGGAAAAGAGACAGGAGGATAATTAATATGTCGATAGGAACTGTATTAGCAGTGATCATACTGCTGGCGATCATAACAGGACTCATAGTGACGAACATTCGTATAGTGCCCCAGGCCAACGCATATGTGCTGGAAAGACTGGGAGCGTACTATGCCACATGGCAGGTGGGACTTCATTTCAAGATACCTCTCGTGGACAAGGTGGCGAGAAAGGTGTCTCTCAAGGAGCATGTCATAGACTTCCCGCCGCAGCCTGTTATCACGAAAGACAATGTTACTATAGAGATAGATACAGTCGTATACTTCCAGATAACAGACCCTAAACTTTTTGCATACGGCGTAGAGAATCCGATGGCCGCAATAGAAAATCTCACAGCGACTACACTTAGGAACATCATCGGCGAACTGGAACTGGACGGAACACTGACAAGCCGTGAACATATCAACTCCAAGATAAGACTGGTGCTTGACGAGGCTACAGATGCATGGGGCATCAAAATAAACAGAGTCGAAGTCAAGAACATCACGCCGCCGAGGGATATCCAGATGGCTATGGAAAAGCAGATGAGAGCAGAGCGTGAAAGAAGAGAAGCTATACTGAGAGCAGAGGGTGAAAAGAAATCAGCTATCCTCATCGCAGAAGGTAACAAGGAAGCTGTGATACTTGAAGCGGAAGCTTCGAAACAGTCAGCTATCAAGGCTGCGGAAGGTGAAGCTGAAGCTATCCGTATGGTTCAGCAGGCGACTGCCGATGGTCTGCGTATGCTCAGCGATGCAAATGCATCGAAGGAAGTCCTGACACTGAAAGGTCTGGAAGCATTCGAGAAAGCTGCCGACGGCAAAGCTACAAAGATCATCATTCCATCTGAGATACAGGGCATGGCAGGCATCGCAAGCTCGCTCACAAGCATAGTGGACAGTTCAAAGGACAGCAGGACACTCAAATCTGTGAGGACCGAATGAGAAACTACACGTCATGCAAATCATAAACACACATCAGCAACACAGAATATACACACAACTGAGTGATAATATCTGAGGAATAATGACAATACAAGTGAGGTAACATTTATGAGATCAGACGACAAAAAGAAAAACAGAAAATCAAATCAGAGCGCAGGAACTGCAGTTTCAGCTGTGGCAGTAGTTATGTATATACTTTCCGCTGTCATGCTGCTGGCAGCTATATTCATGGTGTACTACAGCATACAGTCAGTGATGCAGTACGTCACATCCTACGGTCTTTCGATTTCAGATGTGAAAATGGACGTCATACAGTCCGTGGCATCCACATTCCTGCCATATCTGACATATTCGGCAGTCCTGTTCGGTATCGGCAAGATACTCAGCGCTGTAAGAAAAAACAGCACAGTAAAGACTCAGTCACCTGTACCGGCATCATCTGATGCATACAGCAGTACTGCAGCATCTTCAGATGCACGCAGAGATAAGGCTGCATATATACCGGAGGATGCTGAGACTGAAGATACAACAGATACAACCGAAAAGACTTCAGATGAAGAAAGTAATGGCGGTGAAGACAAGGACGCTGATAAAGAGAGCGGCAGTGATGAAGATAAGGACGAATAGTTATCCTGACGGCAGATGCAGCAGAATGACTGCTGTATTATAGATGACTGACAGCAGACCGGCGCACCAGCAGATCACAGCAGGTGCGCCGGTTTTTCTTTTTATGACACGGCCGGCTGTCCTGAGCGATAACAGGCGGTCAGCTTTGTAACCGCAATGTAACCCTGAGGTGATAAAATCATGACATTCTTTAAAGTATCAGAAATAAAGAAAAGGGTGATGTGATATGGCAGACAAGAAAACGATATATATCAGACTGTCCGGAGGATTCATGTACAGACAGTCTTCGAGAGACAAGTGGAAACAGCTGGACGGCAGCATATCCTGCGGCAGAAAACTGCGGTCCTTCATAGAGTATCTGATCGTCAATCACGGCAGCGACATACCTTCCGACGATCTGAGGGAAAGGTTCTGGCCTGCCGATCAGAGCACAAATCCTGTAAGCTCTCTGAAATACACGATGCACAAGGCAAGGGGCGTGCTCAACGTTATGTTCCCGGAATATGCAGACGATATGGTGTGGACTGTCAGGGGATATTTCATATGGAACCCTGATATCAGGCTGAAAGTCGATATAGAGACTTTCGAGAACAAATGTCGCTTCATAAGAAAAAAAGGCGATGAAGTATCTGCAGATGATATCATGAGCATACTCAGCATCTACAGAGGAGACGCTCTGCCGGGCAATGACATGGAATGGGCGAAAAACATACGTCTGCACTGCAGATCTCTTTACATAGACCTTGCCAATACAGCAGTGATGCGTCTGAAAAAGCAGGACCGGTGGGAGGATATAGCAGGCATAAGCGAAAAAGTCTGTTCGATCGAGCCGGGAGAGGAACGATTCACATGTTACCGCATGGAGTCTCTGATGAAGATAGGTCAGCCAAACAGAGCTATGGAGCATTACGAGCTGTACAGCAGACATATATGGAAAAAGTACCGCAGGATACCGTCCGAGCAGGTAGAGAGACTTTATGACAAAGCTGTCAGATCCCAGTCGGACATGGACGGCAGCAGCTCAAGCCTTTTGGACTCGCTGACGGAAATGAAGTCGTCAGGCAAGGCGTTCATGTGCAGTTTCAGCGTGTTCAGAAGCCTGGCGGAAGTCGAGCTGCGGCGCATGAAGCGTGACGGATTCACTTCATCTGCAGCACTCATAAGTCTTATGGAAGAAGACGGGACGGCATGTCCTGAGGCAGCTCTCCGATGCATGGAGAAAACGATCCTGGATTCGCTGAGAGCAGGCGACGCAGTGTCAAGACTCGATACCGGAGCTTTTGCAGTACTGCTTCATGGAGCCGATCTTGAAGGTGCGAAGAAAACGATAGAACGTCTGAAGATCGAATACAGGACGAGGTACAAAGTGTCAAAGACCGAGATCATATGCGATATCCGTGAACTTGAAAACAGAAATGACTGATGAAAATCTCAAATGGCAGATCATACCATGATTACTGCTGTGTGGATTACAGATAATTATAGTATGGATCTTGTTATTTTTGCGATAGGAGCAACGGGTTATTCCGTTATAGAATATATTTTCAGAGGATACACGCACTGGTCGATGGCGCTTACAGGAGGAGCATGTCTGCTGGTCTTCTATTACTATACCAGAGAACATATGCAGGTCCCGGCGGTGCTGCGTGGAGCAGTGGGAGCCTGCATTTTTACTGTGTTCGAATTTTTCGTGGGGCTCCTGGTCAATCTGGGATACGGCTGGCATGTCTGGGATTACACCGGCCAGCCCGGAAATATCCTGGGGCAGATATGTCCGCTTTTTTCATTCGTGTGGTTCCTTATAGGCATTGTTCTGTCGTTAATGGCTGAATCCATAAATAAATTCTTTAAATATGTAAAATCTTAGCATATAATATATAAAAGAAGGTGTGCCTGGAGCGCACACAGGCAAATAACATGAACAGGAGTGAACGATCAGATGAAAGATTATACAAAGCTGCAGAACGGAAGCGATATCAGAGGGATAGCGATAACAGGTGTTCCGGGCGAACTGCCGAACCTTACAGCAGACGAGGCTGCAGATATCGCAAGAGGATTCCTGATATGGCTCTGTCATAAAAAAGGAAAATCACCGGAAGACATAACCATAGCAATAGGCAGAGACCCGAGAGTCTCCGGGCAGCATCTTCGTGACGGACTGATGAACGGGTTCGGACCGTACGGCAGCAGAGGCATGGACTGCGGACTGGCATCCACGCCTGCGATGTTCATGGCAACTGTTTTCCCTGACTTCAAGTGTGACGGAGCACTTATGATAACAGCGAGCCACCTGCCTTACAACAGGAACGGATTCAAGTTTTTCACTTCTGAAGGCGGGCTTGATAAAAAAGATATAAAGCAGATAATAGAGTATGCTCAGGACGACGGATCGGGGGTCAGAGAGCTGGGTGAGCCTGCCAATGCTGATGGATTCACATTCAGATTCGGCAAGAGAGTATTCGAAGCAGAGCCTGCAGATATCATGACTCCTTACTGCGAGCATCTTAAAAAGCTGATAATCGATGGAGCAGACATGGGTGACAGACCTCTCGAGGGGATGAAGATAGTTGTTGATGCAGGCAACGGCAGCGGCGGGTTTTATGCCACCAGAGTGCTCAAACCGCTGGGGGCCGATATCAGCAGCAGCCAGTTCCTGGAGCCCGACGGCATGTTCATGAACCATGCGCCTAATCCGGAAGACGCTGCAGCCATGAATGCTATATCGCTGCAGGTCATAACAACAGGTGCAGATCTTGGTATAATCTTCGATACAGATGTAGACAGATCCGCAGCTGTGGACAGCAAGGGCCGTGAGATCTCAAGGAATGGTATCGTGGCAATGGCAGCGGCACTGGTGGCTGAGGAGCACCCGGGGACTACTGTAGTCACCGACAGTATCACAAGCAGACAGCTCACAGGATTCCTTGAGGACGGGCTGGGACTGAAACACCTGCGTTTCAAACGTGGATACAGGAACGTCATCAGCAAGGCTATAGAGCTGAACCAGCAGGGGATCGACTGTCAGCTGGCGATAGAGACCTCAGGTCATGCAGCTCTCAAAGAAAACTACTTCCTGGACGATGGCGCATATCTTGCAGCAAAGATCGTGATAAAAGCAGCGAAACTCCATGCAGACGGCGTCATGATAGACAGTGTCATAGACGCTCTTGAAGAACCTGCAGATGAGAAAGAAGTCAGGATCCCAGTCAGATGCGAGGATTTTGCAGGATACGGAGACCGAATCATGTCAGAGCTTGCAGATCATGTCAGGGAGGCGGAAGGGATGACACTGGCAGAGCCTAATTATGAGGGAGTCCGCATAGAATTTCCTGATGGCTGGTGTCTGCTCAGAAAGTCGCTGCACGATTCGATACTGCCTATGAACATTGCTTCCGACAAGCCGGAGGGATGCAGCAGTATCCTTGAGATCATGTCAGATTTCCTTTCAGGATATGATGATCTGGATCTGTCGGTATTAAGATAGGAAGGCATTGCTATGATAAATAAAAAAGCACATTACGTCACCTGCGGTCAGATGAGACTGCTGGAACGCAGAGCTGATGCAGGCGGACTGTCATATTACGAAATGATGGAGAACGCAGGTACCGGTGCAGCTGCAGTCATACTGGATCGGATTAGGAACATTTCAGAAACCGATACTGCATACGGCAGCTTCGCCGAGAGTGCCGGAAGCCTGACTGATGCAGCTGTTGCCGAAAGTTCTCAGATGACGGGTGATGCCGGTAAAGACAGTGCCGCTCTCTGTGATGCCAGTCGCAACAGCAGGGTATATGATCCCGGAGACAGACTTTACGTACTGATGTTCTGCGGCAAAGGCAACAACGGAGGCGATGGGTTCGTCATGGCTCGTGTGTTTCACGAACATGGCTGTGATGTGACAGTAGTTCTGGTGGACGGCAGACCGGTGACGCCTGATGCGTTGACGAATTTCGAGATCATTGCTGATATGGACATAACTGTTCTCGATATGACAGCAGACGACAGGGCGATGTTCAAGCTGACTGATACGCCGGACATCATAGTCGATGCCATTTACGGCACGGGATTTTCAGGCAGGCTGAAAGGCAACGGTCTGAAAGCATCCATATTTATCGCAAGGTACAGATCCAAAGAAAATGCACCGATAGTATTCGCTGTGGACATACCGTCAGGTGCAGGCGGTGACGTCACTTTGCTTCGTGATATAGACGACAACTGCGTTACAGCAGATGTGACTCTGACATTCCATGCCAGAAAACCTGTACATATGCAGTCTTTTGCAAAAGAATTCTGCGGTGAGATAATAGTGGTGGATATCGGCATAGACGAGGATAAACTATGGAATCCTGATGTTTAAAGATACCGGTGAAAATAAAAAACAGCAAAACAAAAGGACGGGAACGCTTCAGAAAGCCCCGTCCTTTATAGTTTGCATATGTACTGCGGGAGGGAAACTGCCTCCTGTGATATCTCAGAAGGCTCTGCAGTCTGCTGACGGCTTCAGCATGCCGGCAGATCAGCGGTCTTTTTCCTGTTTCTTTATCTGCTGCCAGAGCTCAAGACTTTCTTCGGCGCTTGAGACGCTGACATCACCGAATACGTGTGGATGTCTTCTTATCATTTTCTCAGATATACCCTGTATCACATCATCGATGGTGAAACGGCCTTCCTCGGCAGCTATCTGCGCATGCATCACTACCTGCAGCAGCAGGTCGCCCAGCTCTTCGCAGAGGTTGGCGTCATCTCTGTTGTCTATGGCCGCTATGACTTCGCCGGACTCCTCAGTGAGGCACTCCTTCAGGCTTTCGTGGGTCTGCTTGATGTCCCACGGACATCCGCCGGGGCTTCTCAGTATATCTGTGATCCTTACCAGATCGCTGAAATCATACTTTTCGTCTCTGGCGTCTACGCTGTACCTTGCTTTTTCATTATCTTTCATCACTGTCGCCTCCGTTCATCTTTCCCATCCTGTAGCCGTCGAGATCGAGGGCTGCGAATCTGAATCCGCATGCTTTGATACCTTTGCTGACTTCATCCATGAATTTTTCATCAAAGAACTTTTTCCTGTCCTGAGGCAGGACTTCGATACGTGCCGTATCGCCGTGATGTCTCACTCTCAGCTGGCGTAATCCCAGACTGCGCAGATACTTTTCAGCATCATATACAGCTTTGAGCTTTTCTGCGGTGATCTTTTCTCCGTACGGGATGCGGGATGCAAGACATGCAAAGGCAGGCTTTTCCCATATCGGTATCATTTCTCCTGAAGGTGTTTCGATCATGAAACTGTCTGCGATGGCTTTGTCTTCTTCGGCAAGGTTATGGAGCGCCTGGCGTATCTCCTGTTTCGTCAGACCGGCCTCTTTCAGGGGGCTGGATACACCAAGCTCCTGAAGGGCTCGGTGTCCCGGCCTGTAGTCATCCATATCGCTGAGATTAGTGCCGTCTGCAAGGACGCTTCCTGTCATCTGGGCACGCTGTGTCAGCTGTGAAAATATCGCTTTCTTGCAGTGATAGCATCTGTCCGGAGGGTTGTCCTCGATGACCGGGATGATGAAATCCACATTCAGGACCTTATGGCTTATCCCCAGTTTCTCGCAGAACCTGCGGGCATATTCGATCTCGTCCGGCGCAAAATGCGGTCCTGAGGCTGTCAGCGCTGCGATGCGGTCGTCTCCCCAGAGTTTGTGTGCAAATGATGTCAGGAATATGCTGTCCACTCCGCCGGAGAGCGCTACCAGCATCCGGCCGTATTCGTTCAGTATATCCTTCAGTTTTTCAAGTTTCTGTTCAAGTGTGTTTGTTTCTGTCATGTATCTTCTCTCCTTTTTGATTTCATACCTGCTTCAGCTGAGATCGGTGCTGTTTCTGGCAGGCATCTGTGCTGCCAGTATGGCTGCGAACATTATCACGCAGCCGATGGTCTCTCTGAGCGACATGCTTTCTCCGAGTATTATCATTCCTGCAATGACTGCGAATACCGATTCCAGACAGAGTATCATGGACGCCACGGTAGGGTCCGTGTCTGCCTGCGCCACGATCTGCAGTGTGTAGCCGACTCCGCAGGAAAGGACGCCGGAATAGAGTATCGGTATCCAGACATCCAGCAGCTGGCTGAAGGACGGGATATCATAACCAAGAAGCGGATCCAGCGGGAACATCAGTATCACAGCGATGACGCCAGCCACAAAGAACTGTATGCACGAAAGTCTGACTCCGTCCACTTTCGGTGAGAAATGGTCGATCAGAAGTATATGTACCGCAAAGCAAACGGCACACGCCAGCACGATCAGATCGCCTTTGTTGATGCTGCCTGCGCCGCTGGATGCAGGCATGCAGAGCAGATAAAGTCCGATGGCGGATGCCAGCACGCAGAGCCATATCAGAGGCCGCACCTTTTTTCTGAGGACAAGGCCCATCACAGGTACAAGGACGACATAAAGCGCAGTTATGAATCCTGCTTTGCCTGCTGTGGTATATATCATGCCGATCTGCTGCAGCATGCCTGCGATGCAAAGCACTACACCGCAGCTGACGCCACCTTTGATAAGTGTCCTGCGCTGCATCGCCTTATCTTCAGGTGCAGTGCTGTCAGCCTCACATTCAGCAGCAGTGCTGTTATTTTTGACCCTGCCCATGATGAAGATCAGCAGCAGCAGGGAAAGTCCTGCGATGATAGTCCGTATGCCGTTGAATGCAAAGGGGCCGATAAGCTCCATACCGCTTTTCTGTGCTACGAATGAACTTCCCCAGATCATGGCAGTCAGAAGCAGCATCAGGTCGCCTTTAATTTTTTTGCTCATTTATGTCACTCTCTCTTCCGTTGTTTGGTAAAATGCTGCGGCTTTTCAGCCTGCAGCATACATAATATATTGTAGTGGCACATCTGCAGCGTTTCAAGTCTTTGTTTCGATTATTTTTCCTGTTCTGATACTGTCTTTTGGTATAAAGATATTGTAAACGATTTCATGAGATTATATAATTACTGTATATGAAGAAATTTTATATTGCAACGATGGGAACTGACTTTCAGAAGTATGTGAAAGCAAACGGTACAGGCATAGAGCTGGACCAGTTCTGCATGGCTGAAAATCTCGAAGGCAGCAGCTTTGAAAGGACTGCAGCTGAGATAAGAAAGCTTATGGAGGAGACCGGTCTTTCAGGCAGCGATATGGTGCTGCATGCACCTTTCAGCGAGCTGTATCCGGCAGCGATAGATCCGGAAGCTCTGAGACTTGCTGAAAAGCGTATGGCGCAGGCGTACGATGCCTGCAGAGCGTTTGATATAAAGAAAATGGTGGTACACTCAGGATATATACCTGATGTGTATTTCAAATCATGGCAGACGGAGCGGTCGGTACTGTTCTGGACAGAGTTCATGAAAGACAAGCCGGAGGATTTCCGGCTCTGCATAGAAAACGTCATGGACGATGAACCGTACATGATGCGTGATATGATGGAGGGCATAAGGCAGCACAGCGGTTTTTCGAATATCGGCATATGCCTGGATACAGGTCACGCCAACTGTGTCAGCGATGTGGATGTGACGGACTGGATAGAGGTCCTGAGTCCGTATATCAGCCATTTCCATATACACAACAATGACGGAGCACATGATCAGCACGCTTCCTTCGAACAGGGGACGATGGATATGGATCAGGTGCTGGAGACAGCGCAGAGACTGTGCAGCCCGGACACTACATATACAGTCGAAGTCATGGAGTGCGGCAGAGCTTTGGAATGGCTCAGGGCCGCAGGCTGGCTTTGATGAGAGAAACAGGGAGGTTCAGGATGACTGAAGATACGAAAAAATACATCAAAAATGCAGAAGAACTGCCGGAAACTGCAGAGACAGAGGTCCTGCCTGATATGGACGACGAGGCAGCGGCGGCAGGGGGGCTGGCTGTGCCGGTGCCTGCTGCTGCAAAGGATGATATAGCGGATGCAGAGGGCAAGGCGGCAGATTCCATAGAAAACTACGGATACGAGGATGTGCCGGGCAGCGATATAACGGGTTTTGAAGAGCTGGCAGAGTTCGGCGAGATATCAGAGCCCGAAAACGCTCAGGAACAGAGACTTTTCAGACTGATGGACGAGATCCAGAAGGTGGACAGGAACGCCATGATAGAAGCTCTGGAACGTCAGGAGAAACTTGCAAAACCGCCGGGAAGCCTGGGAGGCCTTGAGGAGATCGCTGTCAGGATGGCCGGCATCACAGGCAGTGTGAAAAACAGTATAGACAGATCCTGCGTAGTTGTGATGTGCGCTGACAACGGCATTGCCGAGGAAGGCGTTTCATCTGCTCCGCAGTCGGTGACAAGGGCGCAGACGATAAATCTTGCGAGACGTATCACCGGAGCCGGAGTGCTGGCGGAAAGTTTCGGCAGCGATATGCTGGTGGTCGATATGGGCGTGAAAGATCCGATACCGGAGGAGCTTTATACCGATGAGCCGCTGAAAGATACAAGGAAAATAGTCAACAGAAGGCTGAGAGCAGGTACATCGAATATCTCAGAGGGCCCTGCAATGACACTGGATGAAGTCATCGTGAGTATCATGACCGGCATCGAGATGGCAGATGCAGTGAGTGAAGCGGGATTCGACATAGCAGGCGTGGGCGAGATGGGCATCGGCAATACTACGACAAGCGCTGCAGTCCTGTCTGCGATAACAGGTCTGGACAGCAGCGAGACATGCGGCAGAGGCGGCGGCATCAACGATGAAAGCTTTGCAAGGAAAAAAGAAATCGTCGATGCTGTATCTGAAAAATACAGGACTCCGGACAGGGAGAAGGAGCTTGACAGCCTTGAGGACATAAGGCATACAGTACTTGAGATACTGGCAGACATGGGCGGCTTCGACATATGCGCCATGGCAGGCGTGTTCATCGGAGCAGCCAGGAACAGGATGCCTGTTGTCATAGACGGATATATTTCTGCAGTGGCTGCGCTGGTGGCATATATGCTGGCACCGGATTCCGTGGACTACATGTTCGCATCGCATCAGTCATGGGAGAAGGGATACAGTCATGCTGTCAAGGCCCTGGGACTCAGTCCGTTCCTGGCTCTGAACATGCGCCTTGGAGAAGGCAGCGGCTGCCCTGTGGCTTTCGACGTCATAAGGGGCGCCTGCGACGTCATGAACAGGATGGCAAC
>CAKQUI010000059.1 GCA_934277495.1 uncultured Clostridia bacterium
GATGCGAACTTGCCGCTTGCTGCCCAGTCGAATTTGCCGCTGTCGATGATAGCTCCGCCTAATGTAGTACCGTGTCCGCCGACGAACTTTGTAAGTGAATGGATGACGATGTCGGCTCCGTGTTCTATAGGCCTGATGACATTAGCCGGTGTGAATGTGCTGTCCACCACGAGCGGGATCTTGTTTTCGTGAGCGATAGCTGCTACTGCTTCAACATCCACCAGGTTCGAGTTCGGGTTGCCCAGGATCTCGATGAATATACCTTTTGTTTCAGGTTTGATAGCCTTTCTGAAGTTTTCTACATCGTCAGGATCAACGAATGTTGTCGTGATGCCGTACTGTGGAAGTGTGTGTGCCAGCAGATTGTATGTGCCGCCGTAGATAGTCTTTGCTGCCACGATATGGTCGCCTGCCTGAGCCAGGTTCCTGATAGTGTAGTCGATGGCTGCTGCTCCTGATGCTACTGCCAGTGCAGCAACGCCGCCATCCAGTGCTGCCAGTCTCTTTTCCAGAACATCCTGTGTTGAGTTTGTCAGCCTGCCGTAGATGTTGCCCGGATCTGCAAGTCCGAATCTCGCTTCAGCGTGAGCTGAATCTCTGAATACATATGATGTTGTCTGATAGATCGGAACTGCTCTCGCATCTGATGCCGGATCCGGCTCTTCCTGTCCGATGTGCAGCTGCTTAGTTTCGAATGCCCAGTTATCTGTATTTGTTATCTTTGCCATTTTATTTTACCTTTATCCTTTCGATTCCTGTGATCTTCACGATCTTTTAAAGTAGTTTATCTTCTGTGTTGTGTTTATTTTCTCTTTCCCGTTTCCCTGTGCGGCTCTGCCGCTTCTGTTATCTTCATAAGCTGTCTGATCTGTATCCTGCATCAGCAGCAACACATTCGACGATCATAGCCTTTCTCTGTCAGATATTCAATTTTCATTAAATGTGTCGCCTCCTTTCAGCTTGAGTTTCAACTTATTGATTGTTTTACCTTTTTCCTATCTGTTTAGTATGTTTACCGTGGTTAAATAATACCACCTCTATTCCTATATGTCAACAGGGTTTTTGAAAAAATTTAAAGAAAATCTGCAAAAGAAAAGGACCGCATCATTTCGTTTGATGCGGTCTGCTGGTATGTATCTCTATTTACTTTATGCTGCTGTCCATATGCGTCTTTACAGCTGCCAGCTGCTGAGGTATTTCTTCTGGTCCTCGGTGAGTTCATCTATCTCTATGTCCCATGCAGCAAGTCTTCTGCGTGCTATGACATCGTCTATCTCTGATGATACATCTATGACTTTGTTTTCAAGACGGCTGTAGTTGTCTTTGATGTAAAGTGCCGACATAGCCTGCACTGCAAAGCTCAGGTCCATGATCTCAGCCGGATGTCCGTCTGCTGCTGCAATGTTGGCCAGCTTGCCTTCGCCTATGACGTTTATGGTCCTGCCGTTTGACAGAGTGTACCCCATGATGTTGTTTCTTGTCTCTTTCTTTGAGACTGCAGCATCCTCAAGACCTGCCATGTCTATCTCCACATTGAAATGTCCTGCGTTGGCAAGTATGGCTCTGTCTTTCATCTTAAGCATATGATCTACGGTTATAGTGTGCTTGCAGCCTGTTGCAGTAACGAATATATCTCCGTATGCTGCAGCCTGATCCATCTTCATCACATCGTATCCATCCATCTTGGCTTCGATGGCCTTTACCGGATCGATCTCAGTGACTATGACCTTGGCACCGAGAGCAGCAGCTCTCATGGCTATGCCTCTGCTGCACCAGCCGTAGCCAACCACAACAACTGTCTTTGATGCTACGATCAGGTTTGTGTTGCGCATGATGCTGTCCCATACAGACTGTCCTGTACCGTATCTGTTGTCGAAAAGATGCTTGCACCTGGCGTCGTTCACGGCCACCATAGGGAATTTCAGGATGCCGTCTCTTTCCATGGCTTTGAGCCTGATGACGCCTGTTGTCGTCTCCTCGCATCCGCCCATGACTTCTTCGCCCAGGTCGGGTCTCTTGTTGTGTATCATCTCCACAAGGTCTCCGCCGTCGTCTATGATGATGTTCGGTCTGTGCTCCAGACACATCTCTATGTGGCGCATATATTCCTCGTCTGTTGCTCCGTGATATGCGAACACTTTAAGTCCGCTGTCAGCCAGCGCAGCAGCCACATCATCCTGTGTTGACAGACTGTTGCTGCCTGTGACAGACATCTGCGCACCGCCTGCCGCAAGGACAAGGCAAAGATATGCAGTCTTTGCTTCAAGGTGTACCGAAAGACTGATCTTAAGTCCTTCAAAAGGTTTTGTCCTGCTGAATTCCTCTTCGAGAGCTCTCAGCAGCGGCATGTTGTTCTTTACCCATTCGATCTTGGTATGGCCCGACGGAGCCAGTGAAATATCTCTGATATCGTAGTTCATCTTTTCCTCTTCTGTGTAAATATTTTTCCAGTCGTTCATGTCATCAGACTGCAAAGCCTGTTTATTCGACTGTTACTGATTTTGCCAGGTTCTTAGGCTTGTCGATATTGCAGCCTCTTTCCTTCGCTACATAGTATGCAAATATCTGCAGCGGCACTACTGCCAGCACCGGCGATACTTCGTCCATGCAGTCAGGTATGTATATCACTTCGTCTGCGACATTTTCGATATCCGTCCTGCCTTCCTTTGCAAGACCGATGACTCTGGCTCCTCTCGCTTTTATCTCCTCGACATTGGATACCATCTTCTCGTAAAGCGCATCCTGTGTTGCCAGTGCGAATACAAGGGTCTCCTCCTCCATGAGAGCGATAGTACCGTGTTTCAGCTCGCCTGCCGCTATAGCGAAGGAGTTGATGTATGAGATCTCCTTGAGTTTCAGTGAACCTTCATATGAAACTCCGGAATCAAGACCCCTTCCTATGAAGAAGACATTCTCTCTTCTGTGATACTTTTTCGCAACAGCTGCTATCTTGTCTTCATGAGTCAGTATCGTTTCTACTTTTTCAGGAAGCTGTCTCAGCTCGCCCAGTATCCTGTCGTAATATGCTTTTTCGATAGTCCCTTTGGTGCTTCCCATGTAAAGACCTATCAGGTACATACATATAAGCTGTGTAGTGTACGCCTTGGTGGACGCTACTGCGATCTCCGGACCTGCCCATGTGTAGAACACATCGTCCGACTCTCTGGCAACAGAGCTTCCTACTACATTCACTACAGACAGTATCCTGGCTCCTTTGCGTTTGGCTTCTCTGAGCGCTGCCAGTGTGTCCAGTGTCTCTCCGGACTGGCTTATGGCTATGAACAGAGTATTCTCATCGACAAAAGGATCTCTGTATCTGAACTCCGATGCCACATCCACCTCTACAGGTATCCTGGCCATTTTCTCGATGACCAGCTTGCCTACCAGTCCTGCATGATATGCTGTACCGCAGGCTACGATGTAGACCTTGTTGAAACTTTCTATGTCGTCTTTTGTCATGGATATACCATCGAGATTGATGCTGCCGTCGTCGTTTATCCTGCGGAGCAGCGTCTCCGATATACCCTTTGGCTGTTCGTGTATCTCCTTGAGCATGAAATGCTCGTAGCCTTCTTTTTCAGCCGCATCTGCGTCCCATGTGACATGGAAAACGTCACGTCTGACCTTATTGCCGTGTTCATCGTATATCACGATGTCGTCTTTTGTCAGTACGACAGTCTCATTATTTTCTATCAGGTAGACTTCCTTGACATATTTAAGGAGCGCCGGGATGTCCGATGCTATGAAGTTGCATCCTTTGCCTATACCTGCCACCAGCGGTGCGTCCTTTCTGACTGCCACTATCTTGTCAGGCTCGGCAGCTGCGATGGCAGCGATGGCGTATGCGCCTCTCATCTCGCTGACTGCCTTGTTCACTGCTGCCAGCAGATCACCATCGTAATATACTCCTATCAGATGTGCTATGACTTCGGAATCAGTCTCAGATCTGAACTTCACTCCGTAGTCCTTTATCAGCCACTCTCTGATCTCCTGATAGTTCTCGATTATGCCGTTATGTACGATAGCTATGCTGCTGTCGCCGTTGGCGTGGGGGTGAGCATTCAGATCCGATGGTGAGCCGTGGGTCGCCCATCTCGTATGTCCTATACCTATATTGCTGTCGAAAGATGCATCGCCTATTATCTTTTCAAGATTCTTTATCTCTCCGACATGTTTTCTTATCTCTATCTTCCCGTTTATGGGCAGTGCTATACCGGCTGAATCGTACCCTCTGTATTCGAGTCTTTTCAGACCGTTTATTATCTTATCCTTGGCATTGTCGCTTCCGACGTATCCTACTATACCACACATTTATTCTGTTCCTCCTCATATCCAGTATCGTCTGCTGTCTTCACTTTTTAACCGAAACGCTTTGTCAGCAGCACAGCCAGCTCTTCTGCCAGCTTAGTTATGTGTTCTACGTCCTGCCCTTCGAGCATGACTCTTACCAGCGGCTCTGTTCCTGATGGTCTTATGAGGACACGGCCGCTGCCTTCGACAGCTTTCTCTGTAGCTTCTATAGCTGCCTTTATTTCTTCATCTTCCATGAATTTCGATTTGTTTTCATTTTTTACCTTTGCATTCCTGAGCACCTGCGGGAATATCTCTATCTCGTCAGCAAGTTCAGACGGCTTTTTGCCTGAAAGAAGCACTGCCTGGACCAGCTGCAGCGATGAGAGTATACCATCTCCTGTAGTTGTGTGATTCAGGAAAATGATATGTCCCGACTGCTCGCCTCCGATGGTGCATCCTGTCTGCAGCATTTTTTCGAGGACGTATCTGTCGCCTACAGAAGTCACGTCCACACTGCATCCCATGGATTCCATATATTTGTGGAACCCGATATTGCTCATTACTGTAGCTGTGACGATATCTCCAGGCAGCTGGCCTTTGGCCTTCATCATAGCTGCACATATGCAGATCAGTTTGTCACCGTCTATGATACGGCCTTTTTCATCCACTGCGATGAGCCTGTCGGCGTCGCCGTCGTATGCCAGACCCATGAATGCGCCTTTGCTTATCACTTCGTCCTGAAGTTTCTCCGGATGAGTGGAACCGCATTTTTCGTTGATGTTGGTGCCGTCAGGCTTGTTGCCGATCACCGTTATATCAGCTCCCAGCGCTTCGTATACTTTCTCCGCCACTGAATATGCTGCTCCGTTGGCGCAGTCCAGCACCAGCCTGAGACCCTTTATATCTTTGACAACTTCCGGGTCCAGTGTGGACCTGAGGAAGTCTGCATATCTGTCCGTTGCATCATCGTCGGCGTCAAGACACCTGCCCAGCTTCTCTCCTGTGATATGGCTGTTGACGTCTATATCTCTCAGTATTATGTCTTCTATCTCGTCTTCAAGGCTGTCGTCGAGCTTGAATCCATCGCCGTTGAAGAATTTGATGCCGTTGTATTCGAACGGATTGTGTGATGCCGAGATCACAACTCCCGCATCTGCATCATATGTCCTGACAAGATAGGCGATCGCCGGCGTCGGCAGCACTCCCACCTTGATGACATTTCCGCCTACCGCCAGTATGCCTGCACTCAGTGCGTCTTCCAGCATATCTCCGGAAAGCCTTGTGTCCTTGCCGATGAGTACCACCGGTCTTTTCTTATTCTTACTCAGCACATAAGCGCCTGCTTTACCGAGCTTGAAAGCAAGTTCAGGCGTGAGTTCAGAATTGGCTATGCCTCTCACACCATCAGTTCCAAATAATCTTCCCATATTTTTCTCCTTGTTTTACTGTCCGGACCGCTGCGGCAGACTTTACCGCCCCGTTCCTTCGACCTTTGTGCTAATCTGCCTTTCTGACAGTGAATTCACCCTTGAGGCTGCTGTCATCTGCCAGATAGATACCCTCCGGTATCTGTCCAGGATCTATATCCAAAGTATATGTGCCTGCTTTTTTGATATTGCTAAGATCTGCAGTCCCGCTGATGGCTTTGAAGTTTTTCAGAGCATCTGCAGTCCCTGCCACTCTGGCACTGTCGCAGTCCACTGAACTTACAGTCAGACTGCTGTCCAGCCCTGTCCCTTCGGCAGACACCGGTATATCCGCTGCAGTAAGCAGCTGTGTGCTGACAACAGCTCTCTTCCTGTTGAGACTGACTCCATTTACCTTTTCCCCATCTGCATCCACAGCAGTCAGGCTGACTTTTGTTTTCCTGACATCTTTTCGTACTGAATCTGCAGATATTTCACCTGCAAGATGATCCACTTTGTTCACCAGACTTTTGGCGCCGTATATAGTGACTCTGCCAGGATCTGTCCCTGTCACCCATTTTACCCTGCTTCCTGACGGCACGTCTTCAAGGCTGGTGCTGTCACCCTCAAAAGATATCTGCACAGGACGTTCCTCCCAGACGACTTTCTCGACTTTAACGTCTACAGTCTCCTGCGAGATGCTGTCCAGGGTTATACCTTCCGGCAGGTTCAGCGATATCGTTTCAGTATTCCTGCCTGATCTGCAGCTGCCTACATCTACTGTTGCAGACAGGCCCTTTTTCTTGGCTCTGTTGACATCTGAGCGTTTACCTTCTATCGTCGCATTGACTGTGACAGGTTCCTCCTGCGCCACCGCAAGACCATCGGACGCCAGCATATCTGTATTGGTGAGGCTGACTTCGATGCCGTATATTTTCGTTTTTGTCTCCGGGTTCACTTCCCCCATGACATATATCCAGAGAAGTATTGCTATGACAAGAGAAAAGATCTTCAGTAATGTTTTATTATTCAGCATCTTTTTTCCTCCTGAACCGGCTCAAAAGCCTCGGTATTATCGCCATTGTGCCGCTTACCTCAGGCTTGCCGAGATACATCTGCAGCAGTGTCTTTTCCACAGTCTTGCTGTCAAGGAACCTTGAAAGCTGACCGTCACTTGCCATAGATATGATGCCTGTTTCCTCAGAAACGATTATGACAAGAGCATCGGAATTCTCGGTTATGCCTATACCTGCCCTGTGCCTTGTGCCCAGCTCCTTGGCTATGTTCTTGTTCTGTGTCAGAGGCAGGACGCATCCGGCGGCATAAAGCCTGCCGTCTCTTATTATCGCTGCTCCGTCATGCAGCGGTGATCCTTCATAAAAAATATTACCGATAAGCTGTTCGGATATCTCTGCATCGACTATAGTCCCTGTCTCTATTATATCAGTAAGTGCGATCTCTCTTTCAAAAATAATAAGCGCACCCACTCTGTCCTTGGAAAAAGTTTCGACGGCTTTGACGATCTGGCTTGTGATCTGTTTGCCTTTTTCCTTCTCCATCTGTCCGAGAGGTGCTTTGACGATCTTGCTTCTGCCCATGAATTCAAGGGCTCTGCGCAGTTCCGGCTGGAAAACCACAAGGATAGCCACAGCACCCAGCGCTACGGTCCCCTTGAGGAGCCAGTTTATCGTATGCAGCTTAAGAAGGTCCGACACGAATGTCGCAACCACAAGAACAAGTACGCCTTTGAGCAGCTGCTCCGCTCTCGTCTGTCTGATGAGCCCCAGCAGCTTGTATATCACAAAGGCTACTATAAGTATATCTATGATATCATTCAATGCGACTCCGGAGAACGCATTGGAAAAAAATTCTTTCATTTACTTTATTCTCCAAACAAATTCATACATTTATATTGTACCTAAACGGAGTATGATTTTCAAGGGCAACGAAAATAAATCATACAGCTTTCACGTTAGATATAAATATAACCATACTGCGGTTACGAAAAACGGACCGGAAGATCCCGCTGCTCCTGTCTGAGAAAAAAATACCCGGACGCATCAGACGCCCGGGTATATCTCTTTTAAAAATCTATGTGCAGCGACCTGCACGATAACGACTGTATGAAACTGTATCTATGTACTGTGTGCCGGTCTTATACCGTCAGTCTGTCAATAGCTGGTCTCCAGCAGTCCGTAGTCTTTGTCTGATCTTCTGTATACGACATTGACTGAATCTGTCTCCATGTTGAGGAATACGAAAAAGTTGTGAGCCAGAAGCTCCATCTGTACTATTGCCTCATCCACAGTCATCGGAACGAGTTCGAACCTCTTCTTCTTGACAACGTGCAGTTCTTCAGGCTCATCGTCCAGTTCAGGAAGTTCTGTGAACATCATTTCCTTTACGCCTTTATATTTTTTCTGAAGCTTTGTCTTGAATCTCGACATCTGGCTTGAAAGTTTCTCGATAACACGGTCAACTGCATCATACGGGTCGTCGGCCCTTACTTCTGCTCTGAAGATAGTCCCTCTGGCGTTTATCGTCGCTTCGATTTTGTAGCTGCCTTTTTCTCTGATTACCATGATGTTGCCTGTGATCTCGTCTGAGAAATACTTGTCGAGTTTGACAAATTTCTTTTCGATCGTTTCTTTGAGTTTGTCACTTGGAGTGTAATTCTTGCCTGTAATGTTTGTCTTCATGATAACAACCTCCTTTGTAGGCTTTTCTTTGACTTGATTATACCACAGGCAATGTGAAAAGTATATGTTTTTTCTGATAATTCTTTATAAGCAACACCAACATTGTGTCTTTTTGAGAAAAAATACGGACTGTATATACAACCCGGCTGACCTGGTCTTTGCCCCCACACCTGCCTTGACCCGGATTTTCCGGAGGACTTACTTCTAAACTGCGCCATGATCACTGCCGCCTTGCGGTTCAGCTTACGTGGGACCTTTTGCCCGCAGCTGGCCTGGCCTTTCAACCACAGACCCGGGCTGTATATACAATCCGTATAGTTTTACTGGATCCTGATATTTATATGAGATGCACAGCGGTTCAGTGCTCTGCACACGACATGCCGGTGATATCTGCTCTGTCTCCGGCAGGCTTCATGAGATCAGCAGGTCTGACATTGCCGCCCGACGCCAGACTGAGGAAATATACCTTCGATGCACCTGCCTCATGCAGTGTCCTGCTGCAGGCATCCGCTGTAGCTCCTGTAGTCATGATATCATCTATGAGCAGCACATTCCTGCCCTTTATCCTGTCCCTGCGATGTTCCGGGACAAAGAAAGCATCCTGAAGCACAGATTCTCTCTCCACAGGGTCAAGCCCTCTGAGTTTCTGAGTCTGTCTGACACGGACAAGGCTCATGCTGTCTGCCGGTATGCCCGACCGTTCTGCCAGTCGCTTTGCCATCACAGCTGCCTGGTTGTATCCACGCTGTTTTTCTCTGCTGCGATGTACCGGTACTGGAATTATAACATCTGTCATGAGATTTTCCAAGACAATCCTGTCATACATCATATCGCCGAATATCCTGCCCAGGTATCCCTTGCCGTGATATTTGAGTCCGAAAACAAGTTCACGTTCGTACATACCGTATGTCAGGCAGCTGAATCCCCTGTCGAAATCATGGCTGTGCATCATGCAGTTGTAGCATACTCTGCCGTGATATGTTTCCGGAAGCGCCTTGCCGCATTTCTCACATGTCCTGTCTGTTATCCAGTGCAGTTTCCTGATACAGCTGTCACACAGCGAATAGCTCCTGTCCGGAGTTATCAGACTGCCGCAGCTGATACAGTAAAGCCCCGGCGGGAACAGTGCATCGAGAAAAATATCCTTTATCTTTTTTATCATCCCTTTTATCTCTCCCCTGTCGGCTCCTTGTCTGCCAGCTGTACAGCTGCCCTTTCAGAGACCGCTGCACTCCCGCAGACTTTTCATATCCATCGAAAGATATCCACCTGTCTGCCCGTCACCATGGTATCTCCATGTCCCGGCTGCTGTCTCTCTGGATGTTTTCCATGTCCAGCATACGTTTCAGTCTCGCTTTCAGACCTGAATATCTCTCGTTTATCCTGTCGTTGTCCACCATGGCGTGGAGTTTCTGCTCCGAGCCAACCAGCACCACTGCACGCTTCCCTCTGGTGACTCCCGTGTAAAGCAGGTTCCTTGTAGCCAGCACAGGCGGGAACCAGCTCACCGGCATTATCACGATAGGGAACTCGCTGCCCTGGCTCTTGTGTACAGTGATGGCATACGCCAGCTCCAGCTCGTCCAGCTGACTGAAATCATATGTCACATACCGCACCTCATCATATACTACGGTTATCTCGTTGAACTCACGATCGACTTTCCTGATGAATCCCACATCGCCATTGAAAACGCCTTCACCCTCGGTGAAATCTTCGATATTTTTCCATGCCAGCTGGTAGTTGTTCTTTATCTGCATGACCTTGTCGCCTTCACGGAAAGTACGTTCACCGAAGGTCTTTTCCTCAAGGCTCTCGCAGGGCGGGTTCAGCACATCCTGAAGCTCTCTGTTGAGATTGATGCTGCCCAGCGTGCCCTTTCTCACCGGAGTCAGCACCTGTATGTCCGCTGCAGAGCTGATATCGCTGTAATACCCCGGCAGACGGCTCATGCAAAGCTCCTTTATCGTGGATATCATGTCCTTTTCAGACTGCCGGTGCATCAGGAAGAAATCCTTGTCCTTGACATTGCACTCAGGATATTCGCCATGGTTTATCCGGTGGGCGTTGACCACTATCATGCTTTCCCTGGCCTGTCTGAAGATCTCAGTGAGTTTTGTGAAGAATATATATTCGCTGGCGATCATGTCTCTCAGCACATTGCCGGCTCCCACCGACGGCAGCTGGTCCGCATCGCCAACTATAATAAGTCTCGTGCCCGGCTTCACAGCACTGACAAGACCGTTCATCAGCATCAGATCTATCATCGAGGCTTCATCAATGATTACTGCGTCATAGTCCAGCGGATCTTCTTTCGTCTTTCCGAACCTCATCATGTTCTCACTTTCGGAAAAATAGTATTCCAGCAGCCGGTGTACAGTTGAAGCGTAGTGGCCTGAAGTCTCTGTTATACGTTTCGCTGCTCTTCCCGTTGGTGCTGCTATAGCTGTTTTTATTCCACTGTCCTCAAGTATCTCTATAAGCGTGTTTATTATCGTTGTCTTTCCTGTACCTGGGCCTCCTGTTATCACTGAAACGCCCATGTTCAGCGAGTTTATCACTGCACGCTTCTGATTTTCTGACAGGTAGATACCTGTTGCTGCCTCCGTGCGGCTGATGAGGCTGTCCACTCTGCCGCTGATGGGCTTCAGTGCTGCGTCGTTCAGCGCCGACAGGCATTTGCATACGTTCTGCTCCGCCAGATAATACGCCATGAGGAATACCACATTGCGTCCTTCTATCTTCTCTATATGTATATCGCCTTCGAAGGCCATCTCCATCAGCGCATCTTCGATCGCCTCAGTAGATACCTCAAGCAGCTGCCCGGATTTCTCACACAGCACATCCTGAGGCAGGAAAGTACTGCCTTCTCCTGCAAAATACGTAAGAGTGAACCTTACGCCGCTCATTATCCTGAATCTGTCGTCAGGTGCTATGCCTATCTGCTGTGCGATCTTGTCTGCTTTCCTGAAGCCGATACCGAACACATCATCCACCAGCCTGTAGGGATTCTCCTCCACCGCCGATATCGTATCGCTGCCGTATACCTGATAGAGCTTCATTGCGTATCCGGCATTGATGCCGTATTTCTGCAGGTAAAGGGTTATATTGGCAAACTCCCTGTGTTTGCTGAAAGCTGCGGATATCTTCGCTGCAGTCTTTTCTCCGATGCCCGGCAGCTGTGTCAGCTGCTCCGGCTGATTCTCGATGATATCCAGGGTATCGGTGCCGAAGCGTTCTACTATCGCAGCCGCTGTCTTGCGTCCTATCCCCTTCATCGCTCCCGATGAAAGGAACTCCATTATACCTGTTTCGGTAGAAGGCATCACTTCCTCGAATTCCCGTATGGCAAACTGCTCTCCATAGACTGCGTGTATGACAAATTCACCTCTCAGAAGATAGGTCCTGCCGGTGCTGGCGCCGGGTATCGTCCCCACTCCTGTAAAGGCTTCGATATCATTTTCAAAAACGGCTACAGTATATCCGTTCTCGCTGTTATGGAAAACTGTTTCAACAAGGGTCGCCTGCTTTTCTTCTACCATTTCTCCTCTTTACTGTATATCCTTCCTGAATCTGTATGCTTTAAAACAGCGTCGTCCTGTACACTGTCCTGTTGTCGAGAGTCCAGACCCTGTCGCTGAACTCGCCAGGTTCAGTCTTTTCCAGTGCCTCATGAAAATCGAACATCTTGGCGTCTATCATATCCAGATAGTGCAGCATCTCAGCTTCAGGGAAAAGCGGTTTCTTAGGGCTGCCGAATTCAGGTTCATAATGATGAGAGATCATCATATGCTCCAGCATCACTGCCTTTTCACGAGGCATACCCAGCTCCAGCGCAAGCCTGTCTATAGTCCTGACGCCCTGCACAAGATGACCCAGCATCTTGCCTTCGAAGGAAT
This sequence comes from uncultured Clostridia bacterium, assembly GCA_934277495.1. Lineage (GTDB taxonomy): Bacteria > Bacillota > Clostridia > Peptostreptococcales > Anaerovoracaceae > Lentihominibacter. The sequence continues at coordinate 12,295 of CAKQUI010000059.1, forward strand.
ATCCGTCGGAAATGCCAAGTTCATTTGAATTTATCTCGTTTATCTTCTCCATATCGTGGAGTATCACTCCTGCCATGACAAGATCACGGTTGAGATCAGTATATACTTCACAGGCTTTCTCACCCATCATCAGCATCCTCTTGACGTGGTAAAGAAGCCCCGCCAGCTCTGCATGGTGGTTCTTCTGAGCTGCAGGATAGTACATCAGCTTTTCTTTGTTGTCTTCAAGCTGCCTGATACAGATCTTCTTCAGATCCTCGTCTTCGAAAGCCGCTGCCTTGCTGTATATATAATCGTACATGTCAGAAGCATCCTCAGGAGCTGCCTTTATGTAATCCTTGATGTCAAGCCCGTCTTCTGCGGAAGTCTGCCTTATCCTCGTCACACGCAGCTGTTTCATGCCGTTCCACTCTGTCACAACAGCCTTGACCTTGATGACGCTCCCTGCCTTTATCTTCTCAAGTCCCGGAAGCTCCTCATCTGAAATATCCCATTTCTTAGCTGATATCTCTCCGGTGCTGTCTGCCAGCAGCAGATCCAGGTAAGCCTTCTTGTTCGACCCTACCTTGACGGCTACCGTCTTTACGATAAAATACGAAATAAGCTCCATGTTAGTCTTCAGATCCGATATATATATATCTTTCATTTTGTACAACTGATCCTTTCATTCTTTGATATGGATATCATTTTACTACATGTCGGTCCATGTGTCAATTTTTTCCATAAATATCCACGTAAAAACAACACTGTGCAGATATACGATCCTGCATTTTTTAAAGATATATACTTGATTTCCAGCACAGCAATGATATAATTGGTATACATATCAATTAATGACGGAGGCTATACATACACATCATGAGAAAAGACGGAGCCAAAACCAGAAAGAAGATA
>CAKQUI010000060.1 GCA_934277495.1 uncultured Clostridia bacterium
GTTCTGCAGTGTCATGAAAGGAATGAACGTGAATTCCATCTTCGTATTGATATCTGCATTGTGTTCTATCGTATCATCGAGACGCTTCATTCTTCTGCCTGTCATATTGTATGACTTGACTTCTGATATTCCCTGGATGTATTCCATGGTCTCGCTTACAAGCTCCGTATCCGAAGCTACTTTTTCCGATGATATCCCTTTGCCCGCATCCTGCATGCGGCTGTTGAATACAATGAAAAGCAGTGTTCCCGCAAGACCTATGAGCCCTATCCTGTAGTCGAATATTATCAGCATTACAAGGATCACGGCTGTGTTCAGCATTCCCTGTGTAGTCAGCATCACGACACGTGTCGCTACATTACCGAGATTTTCCATAGTGTTGGTAGTCACGGAAGTTATCTCTCCAAGACTGTTCTTGTTGAAATATCCCATAGGAAGATATCTCAGATGACGTGCTATCTCAATACGCTTGAACGCTGCGGCATTGTATCCGCCTTCTGTCTGCAGCATGGTGGAGCGCATCTTGCTGGCAAATGATATAAGCACAGAAGCTGCCATCACAGCCACTGCTCCCCATATCATCCCTGTGGAAATATTTTTATCGGTCACTGCCATAAGTATTATCATTATGGCAGGTATCTTCATGGCCTCGCCTATAGCCTGGAAAACACCAAGGACTATGGATATCTGGAATTTGCGCTTATTCTCTCTGCCGCTGAACTCAAAGAATTTTTTCAGTATACCGTACATCCTGCTACACCTCCTCTTTCGTGTCTCTGGCTGAGATGTGTGCTTCCCACATCTCTTTGTAGATGCCGTTTCTCTGAAGCAGCTGCGTATGCGTACCCTCTTCTGCGACACTACCGTCTTTTATAACGAATATACTGTCGGCGTCTGTGATGGTTGAAAGTCTGTGGGCTATGACTATCAGTGTCTTTCCTGCCACAAGTCTTGCAACAGATGACTGTATCACAGCTTCGTTTTCCGGGTCTGTATATGCCGTAGCTTCATCAAGGATCACCACAGGTGCGTCTTTGAGCATCGCTCTCGCTATTGATATACGCTGTCTCTCGCCGCCGGAAAGATGACCGCCTGCACCGCCTACCACAGTATCGAATCCGTGTTCAAGCTGCATGATGAAGTCATAGCATCCGCTCTTCCTTGCTGCCTCCTCGACTTCTTCATCGGTGGCGTCCATGCGTCCCTGACGGATGTTTTCTCTTACTGATTCGTTGAAAAGATAATTGTCCTGTGATACATATGCTATCATCCTGTTGTATTCAGGAAGGGCTATATGCTTTATATCCGTACCGCCGATCTTTATGCTGCCGGAATCCACATCCCACAGAGATGCTATCAGTTTGGCGACAGTGGATTTGCCGCTGCCTGACGGTCCCACGATGGCATTCACTGAGCCAGACGCCATTTTCATATCTATGCCGTGGAGCACCTCGGTATCATGGTAAGAGAACTTCACATTTTCAAGTTCTACTGAGAAGTCTGCCGGCTCTGCCTCTGAAACTTCCGGTCTGTCCAGTTCCGGATGTGTCAGTATTCCTGTTATCTCACCCATGACCGTTCCCACTGTGCCCAGGTCGTCGGTATAGCTCATGACGTTCAGCAGCGGACCCACGATACCCAGAGAAAGGATGATGCACATCACCAGTTCTGGCACAGACAAAGAACCGTTCCTCACGAAAAGTGCACCGAAAGGCAGCACAGTCAGCAGTGTATAAGGCGTCAGTATGAACGTCAGTGACTGGAAAACATTGTTCTGCCTCATCCAGCTTATGAATGAATCTGCGCTTGCAGCGGCGGCTTTAGTGAATTTTTCATAGGAGCCGTCCACTTTGCCGAAAGCTTTGATGACTTCGATGCCGTTTATGTATTCCACAGCAGCAGCGTTGAGCTCGTGGGTACATCTGACTGTCCTCTTGAAATTCTCCTCATATCCGACGAACATGCCGCATGTCGCAGCCAGTCCCAGTACTATCGGTATCAGAGAAAGCAGCGCTATACGCCAGTCCGTTATGAAAAGGTATATTATTACAACCAGCGGTGCGGCAAGGTTGCTTGTGAATTCCGGTACGATGTGCGCCAGTGTGGTCTCCATGCTGTCCACACGCTCCACGATTATGTTCTTGAAGCTGCCGGAAGACGTGTCTTTGACGTATCCCAGCGGTACTCTCGCCAGCTTGTCCAGGCACTGCCTTCTGATGCTGGCAAGGACTGCGAAAGTCGCCTTATGGGAGCATGCTGTGGAAATGCTGTGCAGCAGTTCCGCCAGCAGGAACGATACTGCCACCAGCACTGCCTGTATTATATAAAATCTCATTTCACGTTCTCCGTCAAGGATGTGCGTCACTATATTACCTATCAGGAAATACGGTACGATCCTGAACAGAACATTGATGAGAGCCAGTACCATGCTGAGGATGTAATATCCTTTGCGCTGTCCGGCCCACTGGACGATCCACTGTATCAGGGATCTTTCTTTTTTCTCTTTCATCTTTGGCCTCCTTGTGATTTTTAAGTTAGCAAATTCTAACCGCTCGTTCTTTTTTTACCGCATCACGGTATATGTGATGCGGTCTCATTGTTACGTCATATATAGCCGCTTGTCAGAAACTTATGCCGAAAAGTCTCTCCCAGCCTGCTGTGTAGAATTCCTTCAGCATACTGACTTTTCTGATGGCTGCTTCTTTCTCCATATCATGGACCACTATCTCGAATACCCCTGAGAACTGTCCGCTGGCGATCATATGCTGCAGTTCCGGATCTATGTACGGCATATCTTTGCCGCTTTTTCTCATAAGTTCGATATACCTGTCCGTAGACGCCACTTCACGCTCCACTATATTGTGTATGAAGCTGGTGAATGGCGTCCCCTCGGACTTGCAAAGCAGCAGCTTGAAATTATCGTAATGATCGTAGACATAGTCAAGCATCTCATTTATACCGTCCCTGGAAGTCTCCTTCATACGAGCAGTCTGCTCCTCCGGTGAAAGATCCTCGAAATCTGCGAGTATCTCATCATATATGTTGTATATGTGCTCAGCATGCTCCTCCACCAGTTCTGCAAACAGTGCCTCTTTCGTAGGATAGTATTTGTAGAATGCACCTGTTGTAACACCCGCATTTTTTACGATCTGTCTCAGCGAAGCTCCTGCAAAGCCCTTATCCATGAATTCACGGACAGCTGCCTGCTGTATCAGATTCTTCGTGTCTTTTTTCAATATATCGCCTCCTTAAAATGAGTATTTATACTATGTCTCGAAAAGATAACACCGTTATCTTTTTTAGTTATCTTATACTAACCAAAAGCGTATGTCAAGAGGCATATCTGATTTTTTATATACCTGATATTCTCTGGTCATTATTATGATCTCTTTTCATGATTTTGTCGAAAAAATCTCATTATACAGACATTTTCTCTAAATATTTACACTGATTCTTTATAGTGATAAAATTCTGTTGGGGTAATTATTTATTAATTATATGTTATTTGTAAGGAGCTGAAAAATATGTCAACAAAACCTCATGACAGTTCGAAAAACACTGTTTTTCTTATTGTCGCATTTCTTTTCTTTATTGCAGTAGCCATCGCTTTCTGCCCTTCTGTGAACGAAAATATAGCAGAAGGTATGAAGCAGCTCACAGGTCAGAGCATCGACACAGGTTCGATGAGCTATGAAGCAAGAACTATTTTCGATACGCTGTGCTACAACCGTTCGATACATATCCTTGCTATGCTGCTTCTCGGTTTCGGATTCCTGATGGTGGTAGTACGTGGTCACGGATACAGTTCGATAACAGCAACTCTCCTGGCTGTCAGCATCGCAATTCCCGTATACATGCTGATAAAAAGCTTCATGGGAGAGGGTTCAGCACTCACTATCGATGCATTCATGTGGGGCGAATTCGCTGCAGCAAGTCTGCTGATAGCCATAGGCGCACCGCTTGGAAGACTGACGATGGATCAGTATCTGCTTCTTGGTATACTGTTCGTGCCTGTTTATCTGTTCAATGAATGGCTCATCCTCGAAAGCGGAGCATTCACAGGATTCCAGGATACAGGCGGCAGTGTTGTCATCCACGCATTCGGAGCATACTTCGGTCTCGGCCTTGTTGCTACTACAGCAAAGAAATGGCAGAACGGTCCTTCATGCGAAAGCGACAGCGTGAGCAACCAGTTCTCACTGCTGGGAAGCCTTCTGCTGTGGGTATTCTGGCCATCATTCACAAGTGCTGTAGCAAGTCCTGAACGTGTAGTTCTCACTGCTATCAACACAGTATTCGCACTGGCAGGTGCTACTCTCGCAACTTATATCTTCACAAAGCTCATCCGTGGCAAGATCGATATCGAAGATATCGCTAATGCTTCACTGGCAGGCGGTGTTGCTATAGGATCGACCTGCGATATAGCAAACCCTGGAATGTCCATGCTCATAGGTCTCGCAGCAGGCGTACTCAGTACAGTAGGATACGCCATCATCGCACCTAAAGTACAGAAGCTCATCCGTGGTACAGATACATGCGGAGTACATAATCTTCACGGTATGCCGGGACTTCTCGGCGGCCTTTCCGCTATCATAGTTACAGGCAATGCTGGCACACAGATCATCTGTATGATCATAACTGTTGCAGTTGCTCTGGTAGGCGGAAGGATCGTAGGAGCTATCATCGGACTTCTTGGAGCAAAGAAAGAACTTTACAGCGACCTGGACGAATTCGGTCACTGATCAGGTATCATACATACCAAATGACATTTCAATAAAAGCAAGCAAAAAGAGCAGCGGAACATTACCCCTCCGCTGCTCTTTTGATATATTTCCTATTTCCTGAAATCCAGAGATCTCGTTTCGTACACTTTCTTTATCTCGTCTCCGGCACATGCCACTGCCAGTCTCTGACTTCCTCAAGGTCCTGACCGTATTCGGCTATGTACTGACTGTGCTCGGATATCTTGTCGTTCATCTTCTGTATCAGGAACGAACCTCTGTTGCCAAGCTCAGGCATATGCATCACTGCATCCTTCACAAGATCGAATCTGTCTATTTTGTTCTGGACACGCATATCGAACGGCGTCGTGATAGTGCCTTCCTCAAGATAGCCATGTACTGAGATATCACGGTTATGTCTCTTGTATGTCAGCTCATGTATCAGCCTTGGATATCCGTGGAATGCGAATATCACTGGAATATCCTTCGTAAATATTGCGTCGAACTCTTCATCGCTGAGCCCGTGCGGATGATTGCTGTCTGAGTCTATCTTGAACAGGTCTACTACATTGACTACTCTTATCTTCAGCTCAGGCATTTCTTCTCTCAGTATAGTCACTGCTGCCATGGTTTCCAGTGTAGGTGTATCTCCGCAGCATGCCATGACTATGTCAGGCTCGCAGCCCTGATCGTTGCTGGCCCAGTCCCATATGCCTATGCCCTGCTGGCAGTGCTTCACAGCTTGATCCATTGTAAGCCACTGATAGCTCGGATGTTTTGATGCAACTATGGCGTTGACATAATTCTTGCTCTTCATGCAGTGATCGAAGCATGACAGCAGACAGTTTGTGTCAGGCGGCAGATACATACGCACCACATCAGCCTTCTTGTTGGCGATATGATCCAGGAATCCCGGATCCTGATGAGTGAATCCGTTGTGATCCTGCTGCCATACATTCGATGACAGTATATAGTTCAGAGAAGCCACAGGCCTCCTCCATGAAAGCTGGTTGCAGACTTTCAGCCACTTTGCATGCTGTGCAGCCATGGAATCAATGATACGGATGAATGCCTCGTAGCTGGCAAAGAATCCGTGACGTCCTGTCAGCAGATAACCTTCCAGCCAGCCTTCACACATATGCTCGCTGAGCATGCCGTCCATTATACGACCGTCTCTTGCCAGCGACTCGTCTGTTTCCAGGATCTCAGCATTCCAGGCGCGGTTTTCAGTTTCGAATACCTTGTTGAGTCTGTTGGACATGCTCTCATCGGGTCCGAATATCCTGAAGTTCCTGTTTTCACGATTTTCGTTATATATGTCTCTGATGAAGCCTCCCAGTTCTATCATATCCTGAGCCTTTGTCTTTCCAGGCTCCACGTCTATACCGTAGTCCCTGAAATCAGGAAGTATAAGATCCTTCATCAGCTTTCCGCCGTTGGCATGAGGGTTTGCTCCCATCCTGGCGTCTCCCGATGGAGTCAGCTCCTCCAGCTCCGGTATCAGCCTGCCGTTCTCATCGAAAAGCTCTTCGGCATGATAGCTTCTGAGCCAGTCTTCAAGTATCTTCATATGCTCCGGTGAATCAGGCGTCACAGGGACCTGATGTGCACGGAAAGATCCTTCGATCTGTTTGCCGTCTACTGATTTCGGTCCTGTCCAGCCCTTTGGAGTCCTCAGAACTATCATAGGCCACATCGGACGCTGAGGATCGTTGTTTTCCCTGGCGTTTTTCTGGATCTGCTTTATCTCTTCTATGACAGTGTCCATAATCTCCGCCATCTTCCTGTGCATCTCTTTCGGGTCGCTTCCCTCAACGAAGTACGGTTTCCAGCCGCATCCTCTGAAAAATGATTCTATTTCATCGTGGCTGATCCTTGAGAATATAGTAGGATTGCTTATCTTGTAGCCGTTGAGGTTCAGCACAGGAAGCACAGCGCCGTCAGTAACAGGATCCAGGAATTTGTTGGAGTGCCATGATGTCGCCATCGGACCTGTCTCCGCTTCGCCGTCTCCTACGATGACTGTTGCTATCAGATCCGGATTATCGAATACAGCACCGAACCCGTGAGCTATGGAGTAACCCAGCTCTCCGCCTTCATTGATGGAGCCCGGCGTTTCAGGAGCACAATGACTCGGCACGCCGCCTGGAAAAGAAAAACGCTTGAACATTTTCTTCATACCCTCTTTGTCCCTGCTTATCTCCGGATACACTTCGCTGTATGTCCCTTCGAGATATGTGTTGGCTATCATGAAATTGCCGCCATGTCCGGGTCCCGACAGCAGTATCATGTCGAGATCGTACCGTTTTATGACACGGTTGCAGTGCGTATAAACAAAATTCTGTGCCGGCACGGTGCCCCAGTGTCCAACGATCTTCTTTTTGATATGCTTCATATCGAGAGGCCCCTCCAGAAGAGGATCATCCAGCAGGTAAAGCTGGCACGCTGACAGATAGTTGGCAGCTCTCCAGTATTTGTCCATTTTTTCAAGCATTTCCTGTGATAACGGTCTCTTTTCAAGGCATATTCCTGTTTTATTTTCCATTTTACATTCCTTTCTGTGAACAGTCCGGTCCTTACATTGCTTGTTAATAATCATACTATCATAATGTGTCGGATATGTAAAACAGCCCTGATACACTTTGCATATATTGCACAAAAAAGGACCATACCGCATGGATATGATCCTTTGATAAAACGTATTCTTTTATTAGCTTAATGCTGCTGTTACAAGAGCCATCTTGAATACTTCCTGTGCGTTGCAGCCTCTGCTGAGATCGTTGATAGGAGCGTTGAGACCCTGAAGGATAGGTCCTATAGCTTCATATCCGCCGAGACGTGCAGCGATCTTGTATCCGATGTTTCCTGCGTTTATGTCAGGGAAAATGAATGTGTTTGCCTGTCCTGCAACATCTGAACCTGAGCACTTAACTTTAGCAACTTCAGGTGCTACTGCTGCGTCGAACTGGAGCTCTCCGTCAACTGCCAGATCAGGAGCAAGTTCCTTTACTTTCTTTGTAGCGTTCTGCATCAGAGTTACCATGTCGCCTTTGCCTGAACCGTAAGTTGAGTATGACAGCAGAGCAACTTTAGGGTCGATGCCGAATACTTTAGCTGTCTTTGCAGTTTCAACTGCGATCTCAGCCAGCTCGTCTTCATTAGGTGAGATATTGATAGCGCAGTCACCCATTGCCAGATTCTGGTCGTCTCTCAGCATGATGAAGCATGAGCTTACGATGTTGTTTTCCGGCTTTGTCTTGATCAGCTGGAGTGCAGGTCTTACTGTATCAGCTGTGGAGTAAGTAGCTCCGCCCAGGAGGCAGTCAGCTTTGCCCATCTTTACCAGCATAGTACCGAAGTAGTTTGACTTTGAAAGTGCATCACGTACCTGTTCTTCAGTCATCTTGCCCTTTCTCAGTTCTACCATCTTAGCTACCATTGCATCGATGTCAGCATATTTTGCAGGATCAACGATCTCGCACTTTGAGATGTCGAATCCACCCTGCTGAGCAGCAGCCTTCACTTCGTCTTCTGCTCCAAGAAGGATAACATTAAGGATACCTTCTGATGTGAGCTTTGCAGCTGCATCAAGGATACGTGCATCGTTTCCTTCAGTGAAAACGATAGTGCGTGGATTTGCTTTTAACTGTTCTGTCAGTTTGTTAAACATTCTCTTTCCTCTTTTCTGTAATATTATTTTTAAAATCTCATCTAAATAGTTTTGCCCCGGAAAATTGCCATGACCTCCGGACATACCTTATATTTTATCCGTTTATTCGACAGTTTTCAAGATGTTTCTGCATAAAAATCACTGATATGGCATTTTTATTGCATATCAGATGCCTGTATCAGAATTTGCCTGATGAACCTCCGTGCACTTCTCCCGATGAGCTGGTATGGGTACTGCTGCCTTCAGGCGGTTTTCTCGGTGTGCGGTCCACATGGCGATACAGGAAATGCTCATCCCTTGCGGAAAGTTTCAGGCTGCCTTTTCTCATATAGTTTCTTGCCGCAGCTTCCCGTCTTACAGTCTTCAGCGCTGCCTTGTCCATTCCTGTAACGATGAATGCTATGATGAATCCAATGATGATACCTGCTATTATATCTATTATCAGATGCAGGCTCCGGGGTTCTGACGGCAGATTGCTGCTGTCATACGGCTCGCCTGTGGCCGCCTGAGTCAGGAAACTGTCGCACTGATCTGCGAATTCGTCAAAAGCTGATGCGAAATCGTCTTCGCTGAGATACGGTTTTATCTGGTTGATGATGTACTCCTGCCCTGCATCTGTAAATGCTGTGATACCATATCCGTGGGTGCTTATGGCCCAGTCACGGGTATCCGTGTTTATCAGCAGGAGTATACCGTCCTTTCCATCACCATAGCCGTAATTGTTGAGATCGAAATAGTCGTCTGCATATTCTGTAGCAGTCTTGCCGTGGAAATCATCTGTCGTATAGATGATCACCTCGCACTTCTGGTCTTCTGATATGGTTTTCAGTTTTTCATCGAGAGCTGTTCTTTCATCCTCTGTGATGCATCCTGCGCTGTCCAGACACAGCTCGTTGCCGCTCATCGCCGCAAATGCACTGACTGCTGTAGTTCCCATTACCAGCAGCAGAGTCATCATCAGTATAAGTACTTTTCTTTTCATCTCTGCCACCTCCTATATGAACAGATAGTCAACGATCGCTGCGACTACGCTTCCGACAACTGAGAAGATTCCTGCCAGTGCAAAGAGTTTCCTGCGGTATGCACCTTTGTCCATCGGTATGTCGCCGACGAATTTGCCTGTCTGCCCGTTCATGGCAAATGTATATGTATTTCCCTGCCATTTCGTGTTGAGCATCCATACAGGATACAGTGCATATTTTGCCTTGCCGCTGCGCAGGTTTACATGACTGCTTTCAGTGGTAACGACGCCGAATCCCTGTACTGTCTCACGGAAAGCTTCTTCCGTGCTTCTTTTTATACGTCTGTTGGCAGCCTCTATGCTGGCCTCGGCGTCAACGTCGTATTTGTCTGCCATAAAGCCTGCAAGATATGCCGACTTGAAGTCCACTGCCTCGCTGAAATCAAAGGGCTCTATGGACTCCATGATATCGTCCGGCATCTTTTCCGAGCCATCTACCGGCACATGATCGAACATGACGCTGCCTGCACGGCGTATACTGTAGAAGTTATGCTCGACGTAGTCATATTCGCTGTCGCTCCATACCCTTGTCTTCTCTCCTTTGTAACTCACATCGGCAGATACAGCGGCGTCAAACAGCCAGAACGGAACATACACGCCTTTTATCTCGTCTATATGGTTCTCGCTTTTAAAAAGTGCCGGGACAAGCTTCTTGCTGTTCACATGTTTTTTCAGAGCAGCTTTGGCTGCTTTCTTATCGAGTTTGAATGGTATTATGTAGTCCGGTTTCAGCATTCCTGAAAGTCTGCCTTTGAGGACAACAGGGCTGCCGCAGTACGGACAGCTTACTGCAGTGGTAGTATCGTCACAGACTATCTCACCACCGCAGGACTGACATACCATCACATTCATATCATCTGCTTCACCTTCGGCCCACTGGCCTCCGGGCATCTCATCCCAGTCCATACCTGTTTTTTCCTGCTGCTGTTTGCCGGAGGCAGCCTCGTGATCTGAATCCTCCACTTTCTGGCTTTCGAACCTGTCTATGTCGTATTCGCTGCCGCAGTACGGACACTTCAGTTTCTGTGCATCTGAATCGAAGGCCAGAGCACCTCCGCAGGCAGGGCATTTATATTCCATCGTTCCTGACATCGCTATTCTCCTTATATTGCTGTGATATATGCTGCATCTGACTATACTATATCATTGTCATCAAAAATATCTCCACATTCCGGACAGAACTTAGGCGGATGCTTTGGATCTTCCGGCTGCCATCCGCACTTATCACATCTGTAAAGAGGTGCGCCTGCCGGTTTCTTTGCTCCGCACTCAGTGCAGAATTTCCCTTTGTTCACTGTACCGCAGCTGCATGTCCAGCCGTCCTGCGGCAAAGGTCTCGGACTGCCGCACTCAGGGCAGAACTTGCCTGTTGCTGTATTGCCGCACTGGCATTTCCAGCTTTCTGCTGAAGGTGTCTGCTGTGTATTTGCAGCCTGTGCACGCTGTGCCTGCTGCATTCCCTGGGCGTAAAGGTCGTTCGTATTCATTCCGCCTGACTGCGATGCCATACCCATACCCATGAATCCTGACATTGCTCCGTTTTCGTTCGAAGCTGCCATACGCATAGCATCCGCCTGAGCGCTGGCTATGTTTCCGGCTGCCATGAGCGGATCTGTCATCATACATGCCTGCTGGAGATTCTGGATCTTTGCTTTGTCGTCTTCCGAAACTGATACAGAGTTGACGCCGAAAGAAACTATCCTGATGCCTCTCTTTTCTGCCCACTTTGCGGACAGCTCCTCATTGAGTGAATCAGCTATATCTGATGTATAAAGAGGTATCTCACCGTAATCCACGCCTTTTACAGACAGTTTCGCAAATGCAGGCTGCAGAGCGTTCAGAAGCTCTGACTTCAGCTGGCTGTCGATCCTGTCCCTTGTGTATTCCTCTTCAAGATTACCACCGCATACATTTGTGTAAAACATCATCGGATTGATTATCCTGTATGAATACTCCCCGTTGCAGCGTACGCCTATACCAAGTTTTTTATTGAGCTCCTTGCTTATGAGGACATTGAAAGGCACCGGCGTTGCTGTGCCGTATTTGTTGCCCATTATCTCTTTCGTGTTGAAGTAGTATACACGCTGGTCTCTGCCTGTGCCGCCTCCGAACTTGAAACGCTCCCAGGCGTCTCTTGCCGCACCCTGAAGACCTTCGAGAAGGTCACCTGTGAATACCGACGGCGTCAGCTTGCTGTCATAAGTGTATACTCCAGGCTCTGCAGAGAGCTCAACTACACGCCCCTGCTCCACGATCATCATACACTGACCGTCTGCCACAAGTATACCTGATCCATCTGATATCACATTGTCTTCGCCTCGCTTGTTCGCCGACCGTCCTGAAGCACGCTTGTGTCCCTTGACTACCAGCACATCCTCATCCATCGACTCACAGCTGAAAAAGTCTTTCCACTGATCCGCCAGCGTCCCGCCGACTGCCCCTGCTGCTGCTTTGATAAGTCCCATATCTTTCTCCTTTCGAATAATGCGTTTCACATGCCGTACCTGTGATACATAAACCCTGTGCATCTGGTACTGATCTATATAAAACGACTGTAATCTGTTTCATGAAGTATTGTCTGAATCGCCTATTTATATATTATACCATGGTTATCTTTGTTTTTCCTCTATTATATCAGCTAAAGGCAGATGACCATTCAGATCATCTGCCTTGATACTTTTATACGGAATATATCATCGACTGCCTTTCCCATTTTCGATGACACCCGGTGCATGATATCACTGTTATTGCCTTTTCTTCAAAATCAGCGCCATTTTGACACTGAGTAGTACCAGTCGGTACCGCCGTTTCTCAGATCATATCCGGACTTGCTCTTATCCAGTGTTACCGTCATGGTCTTCGTCGATTTCGGGCTTATCTTTCCACTGTTTATGGTTTTCGTACCTATCACTTTACCCTGGCATTTTATCTTTACCTTTACAACACAGTAATCCATTCTGTAAATATGTGTATTTATGAATCTGCATTTCACCTTGACCTTATTTCCAGAATAATATACCTTCACTGGTCTCCAGTAATGGCTGTATGCCTTGTACGATGCCGGACTGCCGGAGTATGAATAGTTCATAACATTGGATTTTGGTGAATATGTCTTGCTGTATGAAGATGAATAATAGGTCTTGCCGCTTTCCTTCAGATATGACTTATATTTGTATTTTCTCTTGCCTGCAGTGTTTTTGGTAGTCGTATAGGACTTACCTGTAGTTGTTCCAAGCTTCTTCCATTTTTTGCCCACAAGCTGATAAATCACAGTTCCAGTGGATCCTTCTGCCTTGGTCACGGTCAGCCGCACCTTCTTGCTGCTTATTTTTGTTACAGATCCCACAGACGGTTTCAGCTTTGCTGACGTGCATGATTCCATGTCAGACCATGGGCTCTGATATGACATGCCATTATAATGTTTTACATATGTCCTTATCCTGAATTTCGATGTACCGCTGTAAGGTATCGAGACAGACTTTGATCCGGAACGGCTGTACTGCGACTTTGCACTTACGTTATATGTCTGTTTTTTCGTACTGCCGTAATACTGCTCTATTTCATATCCGTCTATCGTTGAGGGATCGTCTGTGATCGTCCAGCTGAGATTTGCTTTTCTGACACCTGTCGTTATCTTCAGGCTGTCTATAGCTGCAAAGTCAGGATCAGGTGCCTTTGCCTCTGCATATCCACCGAAGAATTTCAGTTTATTTCTTATCGAGCCGT
>CAKQUI010000061.1 GCA_934277495.1 uncultured Clostridia bacterium
ACATCGCCAACGAATACGCTACGAAGAGATACAGATCCAACCTCATCAACTGGGGCATGCTGCCGTTCATCATCAAGGACGGCGACCTGCCGTTCGCTAACGGAGACTATCTCTTCATCCCTGACATCAGGAAAGCCGTTGAAAACAAGGCTTCTGATATCACAGCATACGTTGCAGCGCCTGACGGCCTGAAACCGGTAGAACTCAGCCTCGGCGAACTCACAGACGATGAAAGAGAGATCATCCTCAAGGGCTGCCTGATCAACTACAACAGGAAATAAGCCGTAAGGACACGGTTATAACGTATATCAACTTTATGCCGCCCGGCATACGGGCGGCGGAATGGAGAAAAACATGACATATACAGAACACTTTGCGAAAATAGTCGAAGAGCAGCTGGCAAGAGTGGAACGCATGAAAAACGCTGAGCCGGCGCCGGATTTTGCAGCGAAAAGCAAGATAATAATCGGTATGATAGACGGAGACGGCATCGGACCTGTCATCATGGACTCATGCAGAGCTATCCTGGACAAGCTCCTGGCTGATGATATCGCATCAGGAAAGATCGAACTCAGGAAGATCGAAGGTCTGACCATCGAGAACAGGATCGCGAAGATGGAAACAGTACCGGCAGACACGCTGGCAGCCATCAAGGAATGCGATCTGCTGCTGAAGGGCCCGACTACAACTCCGGGCAAAGGCGACGGTCTGCCTAATCTTGAGAGCGCCAACGTTACTCTCAGAAGGGAACTCGACCTCTTTGCAAATGTGAGACCTGTTGTGATTCCTGAGAAGGACATCGACTGGATCTTCTACAGAGAGAACACAGAAGGCGAATACGCACTGGGCAGCAGAGGCGTTGACATCAGCGACGACATTTCCATAGACTTCAAGGTGACTACTACAGCAGGCACAGAGCGTCTGGCAAGAGCCGCTTTCGAATATGCGAAGAACAACGGCAACAAGAACGTTTCCATAGTTACCAAGGCCAACATAATGAAAAAGACAGACGGCAAATTCCTCAGTCTCTGCTACGACATAGCCAGGGAATATCCTGAGATAAAGACAGACGACTGGTATGTTGACATCATGGCAGCGAACCTGGTGAACGACCAGATCAACAGCAACTTCAATGTAGTGATACTGCCTAATCTCTACGGCGATATCATCACTGACGAGGCTGCGCAGCTCCAGGGCGGCGTAGGTACGGCAGGAAGCGCCAACATTGGCAGCAGATATGCTATGTTCGAAGCTATCCACGGTTCTGCTCCACGTATGATCGAGGAGGGTATAGGAGAATACGCCAACCCTGCCAGCATAAACAGAGCAGCAGTGATGATGCTGAGACACATCGGATATACAGAAAAGGCGGCTGAACTGGAGAAAGTCCTGGATGAAGCCCAGGAAACACTGATAATGCCGGGAGACGGTACAGGAAACTCAGCAGCAGACTTCACATCATTCGTACTGGACAGGATATAGGCAGGTGAACAACAATGGTTCTGTACAAATTTTCCGATGATTCGGAGCGGAGCAATGCGCCCCTTTCGAATTCTCTGCTTGGAAAATTGCAGAAGGATATACTGACCGGGAAGCTCAGACCCGGCCAGAAACTGACGGAGCAGCAGCTGTGCAAGGAGTACGAGGTCAGCAGGACTCCGGTGAGAGAAGCCCTGAGACAGCTGGAGACAGACGGTCTTGTGGAAAACATCCTCAACAGAGGTGCTTTCGTCGTAGGCATGAGCGAGCAGGATTATGAAGACATGTTCGAGCTGCGCAAAGCCTATGAGATACAGGCTGTCAAGTGGGCCATCGAGCGTATCACCGACGAGGAGATGGATACGCTGGAAGAGACTTTCGAATTCATGGAGTTCTACACCATGAGGAACGACATAGACAAGATGCTCACCATCAACAGCGGCTTCCATCAGGTGATATACGAGGCATCCCACAACAGGATGCTCAGGAAACTGCTGTCGTCATACCAGAACTTCCTCAAATACAAAGGAGCAGAAGCGGTATATGACGACGGATACCTTTCCACTGTGCTGGAAGAGCACAGAGCCATCTTCAAGGCATTCAAGGACCGGGACATCAAAGCCGGCGCCCACGCCATGGAGATACACATAAACCGAGCCAAAGAACGGCGCTGCGGTATATAACAGAAAATACCGGCTCAAGCAGGAGTGCATAGACGCACCCGGCAGAGCCGGTTTTGATTTTCAGTCTGATGGGGCGACACTGTCCATTGACCACATCGCTGATATGGTGTAAAGTTGTGCATAGATGATACTTTATCAGCTGAAAGGGGATGTGAGAACATGAAAAAGACGGCGTTTGTGCTCGGCGGGGGCGGCAGCCGGGGTGCCTATGAGATCGGTGTATGGAAGGCTCTGAAGGAGCTTGGCACAGAGATCGACATGGTATTCGGGACTTCCGTGGGAGCCATCAACGGGGCGATGGTGGCCCAGGACGAGCCGGAGCTTGCAGAGCAGCTGTGGAAGCAGATGGAGACCAGCATGATCTTCGACCTGGACAAAGACGGATCGACGGTGCAGAAGAACGCTGACCAGTCTGCCGGCAACCATACAGGCTCCGCCACAGGTAGCATCAGCGAAGCCGCTTCAGGGATCGCACAGCACGCTGGAGATAACATTTGTGAAGGTGTTTCCGGGACCGCTGATGGACTGAAAATACACGACTCCTCGTCAGATAACTCTTACGGAGACGACGCCTGCATCAAAGACCACCGGGAGCCGGAAAGCATCACCGGCAGTATAGCAGCAGCTTCAAAGAAGCTTTACGACGACATCGCAGGCAGTGTGGAAGAGAAGCTCGATGAGACTGAGATAGCAGGACTTCCTGCAAAAGAAGCCATCGCATACGCCAGGGAGATAGTGCTCCACGGAGGAGCAGGCACGGAGGGGCTGAGGAACCTCCTGGATGAATATATAGATGAGAAACGAGTCAGGAATTCGGGGATCACCTACGGACTGGTGGTAACAGGTGTGGACTTTCCGGCAATGCACGGACAGTATATGCTGGCAGAGGATATACCAGAGGGCAGGCTGGACGACTACATCACAGCCAGCGCATCATGTTTTCCGGCAGCCCGCAGATACGTCATAGACGGCAGCTCATTCATCGACGGAGGATATACCGACAACATGCCGGTGACAATGGCGCTGCAGCAGGGAGCTGAACGCATCTTTGCAGTGGATCTTCACGCCGCAGGCATAGTCAGAGGCGAAACAGTGAAGCAGGCAAAGCAGCAGACGGAATTCCACCTGCTGGAAAGCTCATGGGATCTGGGCAGTTTCCTGACTTTCGATAAAGACAATATATCAAGGATAATGCGGCTGGGATATCTTGATATGATGAGGGACGCAGGCAGGTACAGCGGCAAACGGTACGCTTTTGCAGACGAAGCCATGACAGCCCACGACATCATGGGCGCAGAAGCCGCAGCAGAGATCTTCGGTCTTGACCCGCTGAACGTCTACGACAGGGCAGAGACAATAAAGTCGCTGAAAACAAATCTTTCCGGCTGCGCCGGCACAAGACAGGAGTTCGTGCTGCACATTGCAGAAAGCCTCAGCAGGGATGAAGCGGAAAGTCCGTATATGCGACCGGCAGTCTATGACATCCTTGAAGACTACGTCAAAGCCGCAAATTTTCTGGTGAAGTCGGGGATAGTGGCAGGAAAGTGATGGTACGGCACATCTCATATTCCATGATGATCTTACAGACATCTCATGTAAACTTGACGAAACAGGTAAAGTTATGTTAGAGTTGTCATATACAGAAACTATGGAAAGGTGCTTGATATGCTTATAATAAAAGAAGTTGAATATGCAGTAAGGATAATAGACGAGCTCAGCAGAGAAGGCACGCTTCCTGCTGCTGTCATATCGAAGCAGCAGGATATACCCTCGCCGTTCATATACCGGGTGCTCAAGAAGCTGGATGCAGCAGAGATCCTGCAGATAAAGCGTGGGCCGAAGGGCGGATACAGTCTCAGATCCGATCTCGAAGACCTGACTCTGTATGACGTCATATCAGCTTTTGAAAATACTTTCCTTGTGATAGAGTGCATGAAAAAGGACTACGACTGTACCAGGAACAGCAGCTTCGACTGCTGTATGCATAAAGAATTCGCCCGTATACAGAGCATACTCCGTACAGAGTTCAGACGCACCAGTCTGGCTGAGCTGCTGGGAGAAAACGGCTCATGCTGCAGCGACAGGCAGACAGATAAATAACAGTACTAAACAAGAACTGATGCGAGATCTACTGCATCAGTTCTTTTGTTTTCCATTCAAGTTTCAGCTTCTGTTCTTTTGCAAGAGCCCTGTCTTCCTCGGACATATCCTCGTCTGTACCGGTGCCTTCCTCCAGCAGACAAAGCGGCGGGAACAGCACGCACCACCAGTTTTCACCTTCGCCGTCGCCGATGGTAAGATCCAGCGCTTCGTAATTCCCGGCAGGGAACGTCATATCGCTGTATGTTTTCTCAGGTATGTACCTTACTCCAAGACTTGCTTTTACATCATCGTCGCAGCCGTTTGAAGCAACTACGCCTTCTGCTATCTTTTCAAGGCGGCGGCTGTTCTTTATGATATACTCCTCCATATCGTCACGGGACGTTATATCTTTGCGGCTCTGCATATGTTCCAGCACAGCGTCACGGACCTTGAGCTTGATGCCCTGGTCACGGGCAGAATTGCTGTTTGCGATGACATGCAGTCTTATGACGCCTTCGTGCTGGTTGACACTCCCGCCGGAATATGTAAAGAACACGATGGCTCCGAAAATGACTGTCAGAGCAAAAAGAATGACACATTTCGTCTCGTCAGATAATTTTTTAAATTTTTTCAAAGTAAAAAACCTCCTTGCTGTAATCGCCGGAATAATACTTTTTTGTCTTTTGACAGGTACAGATAGTATTGCCATCACAGGGTATTGATATACATATTTTTGATGATAAGCTGCAAAAAGGCTATCGGGATATCAGGTCAGTGAGATAAAGGTGTATCAAATTGCTGTGCAGAGGATGGATGTGTGAGGGTGCGCATACTTCCCTGAAGGAACGCTAAAGGAACGCCGGGGGCTGTTCAGGGGAACGCAGATGTTGTATAATGGTCAGAGTCAAAAAAGGAGCTGTGGTCTATGAAAACGAATATTAATGCTGCAGCCAGGAAGGGGATCCTGGGTAATACAGAGGCTATTTCTGAGTACACTTCCGGGAAATATTACAGGACATATCTTGACGATCCCGTCTGCCTGGATTTTACAGATGACAATTTCTGCTGTATGGTTGGGTACAGCCACGAGGAGATACACGACCTGTTCGATGACAGATATATCGAGATGGTATATCCGGAGGACAGAAGTGTATATGAAGATTTTATAAAGGCAATGCAGTCAGAGGAGTGCTCGCTGATGACACAGTATCGTCTCGTAGGAAAAAACGGCGATATAATACATGTCAGCGATACTATGACCTCAAGAATCTCAGACAAGGGCGATATGCAGGCATTTTCAGTTGTTACAGATCTGAATGATGTACAGGTGGAAGATGACATCAAACATATCTATGATGATATCATTTCATGCGGGATAATAAGATTCACGGACGAGAAGTACCCATCGGTCATTTCCATGAATGAGGGGATGGAGGCATTGCTGTGTGCAGATTACAACAGTGCCAGCACGCTTGAAGATATGAAATCCAACATCTATATGATGCTGCCTTTTGAGTACCGCGAACCTTTCCGCAGATACCTGGAACAGGCGAGTGAAGAAGATAAAAGCATAAATCTGAAACTTGACCTTTTCAGGTGCGACGGTGAGCGGATATCTGTCATAGGCTGGATATGCAGAACGATGCAAGGAAGGCAGTATGAATATCAGGGAGTTTTTTTCGATGTTTCTGAATATCTTGAGAATGAAAGAAGCACTTTGAGGGCAGATTTTATAGATGCCGTGAAACATGTATACGATAGTGTGTTCGAAGTGAATCTGGTAAATGATACGATCAGATGTCTGCATACAGATGATCAGGAGTTTTTTGAAACTATACCTGGCGTGCGTATGGTGACAGATGATGCCATAGAGTACTGGAGCAGCAGAATATATCCTGCTGAAGATGCATGGGAGTTCCGCAGGTTTTTTGAGGACCTTATGAATAAAAGCTGTGGAGGACAGCTGCCTCAGACAATAGAATTCGGAATATGCAGTAAAGACATAATTTCTAAAGGGGGGGGTACCTGTATAAGATATTATTCAGGGACGTACTTCCATCTCAACGACATGACCGGGATGTTCTGCTGTTTTGATATCACCGGGAGAAAGGGCAGAGACAGCGGACTTCATAAGCGCAGCAATATTATGGGATTCTGGAAAAGAGGCGATCAGATAAAGTTTGCCAGCGTCAGCGAGGAAACAAGACGTTTCATAGGAATCAGCAGAAAACAGCTGGAAATCGCTGAGAATGAATACCAGAATATCGGAGATATTTTTGCTAACTGCCCCATGTCCGGTGAAGACATAGTACATATCATAAATGACGGCAGCATGGAGTACAGTATAGGCAACGACCGCGGACGGAAGATAAAGCGGACTGCACGACTTATAGCAGCCAGTGCTGATGACGATGATGACAGACCTTATTATGCCATACTGTACAACATAATACCTGCCAGAAAAGATGAAAATGACGGCAGCATGGCGGTGAGTATCAAGGTCAGGACTTTTGGATATTTCGATGTTTTTGTCAATGGAGTGCCAGTGCATTTCAAGAGTGCCAAGGCCAAGGAGCTGCTGGCAGTAATCGTTGACCGCAGAGGCGGGTATGTATCAGCCAGCGATGCTATAAGCTGTCTCTGGGAGGATGAAAACACCAACAAAAAGACACTTTCCAGATATCGCAAGGTAGCAATGCGCCTGAAAAACGAACTTACCGAAAACAACATATCGGATATCGTTATATCGAATGAAGGTAAAAGATGTATCAATCAGGATATAATAGAATGTGATCTGTATGAATACATAAAAGACAAGGAAAACTGCAGAGACAAGTTCAGGGGCACGTATATGCTGAACTACAGCTGGGGAGAGTTCACCCAGTCAGAACTGCAGGAAATATGACGCTGTGAAATTATACAGATTTACGAATAATGGAGAAGCACCTCGACGGGTGCTTTTTTTATTATGTAGGAAATATCGTTTTCGATATTTTCGGAATATCAACAAAAGTTTCATATGATAAAACGTGGTGAAGTCACTTTTGTTCTATATGAAAATTTGCATGTAAAATGTCAGAAAGTCACGTTCGAGCAACGCAACCGGAACGCAACCGGAACGCATGGTGTGATATTTTTAATAAAGCACGAAATGTCATATGATATATGGATTTTCATTCGATTCGATCAGAGTCATTCCAGGAGGAATAGTTGAGGATGGTAAATATCAGAAAAAGGAACACAAAAAAAATACTGGCAGTCTTAGTCATACTGCTGCTGATATTCAACTGTATCACGCCGTCAGCCGTATCGGCTGAGGGAAGTGACAGAGACGAGAACGATCTGCTGAGTATAAATATAACGGCAGATCCGGACAGTGCTCCGTATCTGGCAGGGAGCATTGTAAAATTTACTGTTAATGTGAAGAATAAAAGCTCAAAAGAAATCGGCAGCGATAAGCTGAAGCTCAAAACGAGCATAAGCAATGCTTCGATCGCAGACGACAATCCGGATGCCGTAGTCAGCTATGACAAGCTTCCTCAGAACATCAAAGCAGGAGCGACCTGGTCGGCTGCATATACTGTCACACTGAGATCGGATCTTAAGAGCCTCAGCGATGTCAGGTTCAAGGCGGATCTGACATATGTGCCGAAGAAAAACGAAACATATGCACTTTCTGCTGAAAAAGATCTTTCGGTCAAAGCTCTTGAGAATATGGTGATGCTGGAAAGCAGCGATCTGGGCAGCGACTTTTCAGCCGGAGGCAAATTCCATCTGAGCTATTCATACAAGAACTATAACACTTCAGATCTGAAATACGATCATAAGCTTCTGATCGACGGTAAAGAGATCGACAGCAGCAGGATAGACTGGATCAAAGCGCCGGCCGGAAAGACAGGTCCAAAGAAAACAGAGACGGTGGAAGTTAAGATAGACAACAGCATTTTCCCGGCAGGGCAGGACAGCTGCATCATAACTCTTGTGCTGACAGACGAGAACGGGAATATTTCTAAAAAAGATATCAAGGTAGCTAAAGCAGATGTATCCGAGATAACAGGGGGCATGGATCTTGACAAGCTGTACTACGGCAGTGTGAAGAATGACGATACTGCACCGTTCCACGATGCTGCAGGACTCAGAGAGCTTCTGAAAAACAGCAGCAGTGCACATGCGAAGAACATATGGGAGAAGTATCAGTATGATCTGTGGGATCCGAATTTCTCCGACAGAGGAGGATGCGGGGCACTGGATCTGAAGACAGGTGACAAATACAAGGAGAGCAGCACATCACTGCCTGACTATGCTGATGAACTGCTTAAATCCACGTCACACGAATATCCGAAGGACGAGAATGGTCCGTTCCATAACAGCCCTGAGGCAGAGATAAGGCCGGTGGATTCGACTCTTACTGACGATGGGGTGCTGCTAAACGAAGACGAGGAGCAGTTCACAGATCTTGGCAAGACTGCTGGTCCGGATACCGGAGATGCCAACAAGGACAGGTCTTATGAGATAAATCTCAAAGCTACGGCAGATCTGAAGCAGACGAAGCCTATAGCCATGGTGTTCCAGATACAGACAAGCTGGCAGATGTTCGATCTGACCCACGCCAACGACAGAGCTTCTCTTGTCAATGGGCAGAAAGTCAATGAGGAGCTGCTCTCGCTGTATGAGATGAAGCAGGCCTTCAGGGATTTCAGCGAATGGATCAGTGAAAAATCGAACGGCGCACTGCTGCTGGGTATAACAAATTTCCAGCACGGTGGTACCCACAGTATGGTGAGTGATACTTCAGGAAAATCCACAAGACATTTCACCAATGTGCCTTCGCTGATACAGCAGGGACTGAACGGATGGGACTCTTTCGGAGACTGTGAACACATACACTACTCGAATCAGGAACTGCAGAATGCGGTAAAGGAGCTGGGAGATGCAGGTAACTTCACAAACTGGGTGGACAACAAAGGCAACTCTGTATACGACAAGGCTGAGATAGTGTCTGTGATCGTAGGCGGTGCCTGCGAGACAAATGATCTGAAAGCAGCAGGTCTTCTGGACGATATACCCGGCAAGAATTCAGGAAACGTTAAAAAACAGTACGGTATCAGCACCAACAAGGGAAAGATAGACATGATCTCCTGGATGGATTATGAAAACAAGCTTGGCAAATTCGACAGTGGCAAGTATTACAAAGGCGTCACTACGAGACAGCAGTTCTTCGAGACTCTTAAGGATCTTTACTATGAAGCCCAGGGCGAACAGAAGGTCAGCGATGTAACCATGGAGGATACTGTGACAGCAGAATTCGATGTGGACATCGATGCCATCAAAGCTTTCGCAGGAGACAAGGATGTGACAGATCAGGTCACGATAAAAACAGTGAAGCAGGCTGACGGTACAACGAAGATCACATGTACTTTCAAAGACGTGGCGAACCGCACAGACATACAGATGAAGATACCTGTCAAAGCCAAGGACGATTTCATCGGCGGCAACAATGTGAAGACAAACTCCGGAAAGCCGTCCATTTCATATGGCGGACGCATAGACAAGGACAAGACCTTCACACAGGAGTTCGAAGATGTTCCTACCGTTAATGTACCAGTCAGGTTCAAGGCAGTTGACGGGGAAAATGTGACGATTCCGGTGGGAGACAGTGCCAGCCTGAAGGATCTGGCACAGACAGATGATGGAGACAGCATCATAACGAAAGATGTAGAGGACTGGATAAAGAAATACGATCAGATAGAAGGCACACTGACATACCAGTGGGTGGACGAAAACGGCGATCCTGTGGGAGATCCGTCTTCGGCAGTGATAGACAGGGATCACAGGACACCGCCGGATATACCGGACAGCACCTTTACTGGAAGGGAAAGCGACATCGGCACAAAGACAAAATATACTCTCAGGATAACTTTCGACCCGGCAGATGTGAAAGATGATTCCACT
This sequence comes from uncultured Clostridia bacterium, assembly GCA_934277495.1. Lineage (GTDB taxonomy): Bacteria > Bacillota > Clostridia > Peptostreptococcales > Anaerovoracaceae > Lentihominibacter. Next base: position 10,197 of record CAKQUI010000061.1, read on the forward strand.
AACAAAGTGAGCGTCAGCCGCCAGGTGGAAGAAGGGGAAGTTTCTATAAAGGTCACCGATCAGAAAGAGGGTCGTCTGCGTGTAAAGAAGGTAATAGACGACGGCAGCAAGGCTCAGTCCGGCGACGAATTCATGATCAGTATGAAATCAGTGAGCGGCACCGAAGTGGATACATCAGCAGTACTGAAAGATGGTGAGAGCAGTCCGTATATCACAGTCGACGAAGAGACGGTACTGGATATCAGTGAGATCGTACCTATGGAGTACACTTTCAAGGGCATCACTGCAGGCAGTTCACAGGCGGATTTTGCAAAAGAACACCGGATAACTGTCAGACCGGGAGATGATATAACGGTTTATGTACACAACGAATACAGCTGGACGCCGTATTATCACGACTTCGACAGCGTACTCAACAGATTCACGGGAAAATAACCGGGAAGGGAGGAAATGATGAAACCATCAGCAAGGATAAAGACACTGATAGTTGTAGCGGGTCTTGCAGCCGCAGTCATAGCAGGAGCGACTTATGCATTCTGGAGCACAGCTATGGAGCATGTCAATGAACTTGGTTCCGATACTGTCAGTGCTGAGATAAAAGAGACTTTCGATCAGGGTACGGCACCAGATGGAACAGTGACGAAAAAAGTTTCATTCAGGAACAGCGGCAGTGCTTCGGCATTCCTGAGGATATCATATGTGGAATCATGGACTTCCGGCAGCGGCGATGAAAAACAGCTGCTCAGTAATACTGCGGATGGCACAGATGTGGCGGAAAAGAACTGGACGGCTTTTTTCAGAGACACCGCAAACTGGGAAAAGGGAAGTGACGGGTGGTACTACTACAGGAAGCTGCTGCCGCCCGGAGAATCCACAAGGGATATCCTGGACAGCGTGACCTTTCCGGGATATTCAGGAAAGTACAAGGAATACGGCAATGCTGACTATGAGCTTTATTTCAGGATGGAGCTGCTGCAGGCCAGTGACAGCAGGTCGACACTTAACAGTGATGAAGTCAATGAACAGGCCGGCAGGACAGTATTCGGCAGGAAAGCATCACTGGATGCAGACGGCACAGTAACATGGGAGTAAAGGAGGATAAAGACGATGCATATGTCAAATGCCCGCAGGCTTATCGTAGTGGCTGCAGCTGCAGTCGCAGTTCTGATAGCCGGTGTGAGTCTCGCTTACTACTATGCTTCCAGTGATATACCCAACAGATTCGAAACTGCAGAGGCGAAAGTATATATGAGTGAGAAATTCGATCCATCAGACAAGTGGGTGCCGGGCGAGGAAAAGCAGAAAGAAGCAAGTTTCGGCAACAGCGGAGATACCGACGCAGTCATACGTATCAGGTTCGATAAGACATTAAGACTCAGTGACGGCACGGAAGTGTCGGATCAGGATATACTTGAAAGCTTCACACTGAATTTTGATGACGGATTCAGCAGCAGCTGGGTCAGAGGCAGCGATGGGTGGTACTACGGCAGGAATGTTCTGAAACAAGGAGAGATGACGGATGTGACCCTGAGATCAGTAACGGTGAGCAGTCTTCTGAGTAATGATGTCCATGGTGTGAAAACTGACTATTCATCGGCAGTCTTCAGTGTCGATGTGAAGGGCGAACTCATACAGGCGTCCCTGGCGAAGGAAGCAGCTGAAGCACAGGGCTGGGGCATGATCCCGCAGATCAGCGGCAGCACTGTGGGATGGAGTGCTAAATAACACCGAGGAGTGTGTGTTTAGATAATATTTTTACAGGAAAGAGAATATGGAGGACGAGAAAAATGAAAAACAAGAAGAAGCTGCTGGTGGCAGCAGGAATCGCACTGGTAATAGTTATAGGCGGTACATTCGCATACTTCAATCAGGCACTGAGTGTCGAGAACCCATTCGACACAGGTAAGTATGACAGTGTGCTGAAGGAGGACTTCAACCCTGCGGACGGTAAAACCTGGGAGCCTGGCAGTGAAGTCAACAAGGACATCGAAGTGAAGAACACAGGTGACTATGATCTTATCGCAAGAGTGAAGTTCGATGAGAAATGGGTCAACAAGGATGATGGATCCATTACAAAGGAAAATAAAGGCATGAACAAGGCAACCGGACAGGTAAATGCAAACGACGGAAAGACAGAAGGTGATGATTCCGTTGTGATCAAGAATCTGCTTGATGACAACTGGGTTCACAATGCAGAAGACGGGTACTGGTACTACAAGAACAACCTCAAGGCACACAGCACTACAGGCAAGTTCCTGGATTCGGTAAAGCTGCTGGAAGATGCCGACATGGGCAAGTATTTCGTAACAAAGTATTATACCAAGGCAGAAACAGAACCATCTGAAACTGCGATAGGATCAGATCCTGAAACACAGTGGGTGACATACAAAGGTATAGTTCCTGAAGGTTCAAAGCATACCATGACAAAGACAAGTCAGGACCCGAATGCACCCGGATACGGCAATGCCGACTATACACTGACTATCACAGCAGAGACTGTGCAGGCAACGAAGGCTGCAGTCAAGTCGGCGTTCGGTTTCGAAACACTCAACGGCTGCACATGGACCCTGGGAGAGTAATGCAGACAGGCAGATAGCGCAGCAGATGATGATGATCGTGTGAGGAGGACATAAGGATGAAAAGAAACAGAAAAACCGTGCTGGTGGCAGGCGTGCTGGCACTGGCTCTCGTAGCGGGAGTCCTGGCATATTTCAGCAGCACGATGGGTATAGACAACCCGTTTTCTACAAACAAATACGGCGGCGAAACAGTGGAGAAATTCACACCGAAGAAAGACTGGGAACCGGGTGGCGAAGTCACAAAGGAAGTTGCAGCAAAGAACACCGGAGAATATCCTCTGTATGTC
>CAKQUI010000062.1 GCA_934277495.1 uncultured Clostridia bacterium
GATATTTTACAACTCAGAGTGATTATTTCATAATTTGTGTGTGAATTAAAGGCATCATGTTATTAGGCGCTTACAAACTGAAAGCAAAGAAAAAATATTATGTCCAGATAAGGACTTACAAGACAGTAAGCAAAGTCAGATATTATTCTGCCTGGAGCAGTAAAAAGACAGTCACTACCAGATAAGATATCGGAACAGACCATATACCAACACACGCAGAAAAAGGCCTGCGGTCCCTGTAACACACAGGGACCGCAGGCCTTTTCAATAAATCGAGAGTATCAAAAAATTATTGGAATATTTCTATTGTAAAAACGGTTCTGTATCGAAGTTTCTGAAGCATGCAGTGATATCAGTACCGCCAGTCCTCAAAATACAGACCCCGGCACATCACGCTTTAACTTACTGTACCTTTCTTTCACGATATCACTATATGTATCATACTGCTCGTCGTCGCTGCAGCACAAATACACGTTCATCACTGCTCCGGGATGATCTCTGAACCATTTGCTTATAACGTCCAGCGCTATGATCGCCGCTTTCCTGACAGGGTATCCATAAAGTCCCACAGATATACACGGGAAAGCTATACTCATGCATCCATATGCAAAAGCTGCATCAAGACATGTCCTGTAGCTGCTCCTCAGCATAGGCTCATCCTCTGTGACGCCGCAGAAAACAGGTCCTACAGTGTGGATTATATAATCCGCATGAGTTATATCATATGCCGGAGTCACTTTCGAGTGACCTGTCCTGCATCCTTTCAGAGCTTTGCAGGCTTCCAGTATATCAGGACCTGCTGCGTCAAGGATCGTGCTGTCTATCTTTCCGCCACCCATCAAACTGTTGTTCGTAGGATTTACCATCGCACTCACATGCATATCCATCACATGGCTGCAGTGCACGAACACCACATGGGACCTGGCCTTATATTCCTTCAGTTTTGCAAGTCTTTCTCGACCAAGTACCAGACTTTCGCTCCCTGGATCTATCACGATGCCGCTGCATTCATCTCCACAGCTGTCGCAGATATCGATGATGTCTTCCAGTTTATATTCTTTTGTAACACAGTCCGTGAAACCCACGGCTTCATCTTCTGACGTGAATACAGGTATGTAGCTCCGTCCGGATTTTTTACCTGAAATACGGTAAAGTCTGTCCACAGACGGTGCTGAGGAGTTTCCCACCGCCCCTTCTCCACGCTCCGGCACGAATATCTTCATCCCGCTGTCGATGCCGGTACGCAGGATATTGAAGACCGTTATCAGGTCCTTTGTCCTGCTGCATATGTGCCGGTCATACAAGGCTTTCTTTAACTCTTTCCTGTATCTGTCATGATCCATGATACAGCCTCCTGTTTCAACATCAAAAGTACAGATCCTCCGCAGTCTTGCGGAATATTCTAACCTTTTTCTAACTTTAGTTTGTTGAATACAGTATAGCACAAGAAACGGAAAAAACATATAACTATCTTTTCTTTCCGTACAGCTTCTGAAAGCAGGAACATCCGCTTTGCGGTCTTACAGATGCAAAATGCCCCGCAGCCGTGCTTGCTTTCCGGCTGCGGGGCATAGTTCATATCAGACTTTCATGCCTGTTATCCGATATTTATCTGCTGTTATTCTTTGTCCTCTGTTCTGTGACGACGAGATAGTACAGTCACCGCACATCCCATAAGAGCAAGCATTGCCACTATACCCCAGATATACATCTGACTGGAATCTCCTGTCCCTGCGGAATGCGGAGTATTTCCAGAGTTTCCAGGCTTGCCCGGTTTTTCCGGCGTATCTGGCTTGACATTCGTAACTATGACCATCATCTGGTCGTCTTTTCCGATAGTACCGCTCTGGTTCGTGTACTCAGGCGTATTGAAGCCGTCCTTTGTATAATCGTCTTCTTCAACAGTGTAGTACACGCCTGCCGGAAGATCATACACATGTATGTAGTCTCCTGCGCCAAGATCGAATCCAGCTCTGCCGTTTTCGAAAGTCACATCACCGAATGTACCCGACAGATCATATACTGCAGCATCTTCGTCTTCACTCTCTTTCAGAGTTATTTCGAAATGATACTTCTTGTCTTTGTCAGCTTCTCCCATCACCTGCTTGGATATCAGCAGACTGCCCTTTGCCGCAGTGTTTGTGACAGTGCTGTTCCAGTCTTTTGTATCCACATCTGACTCGTATCCCCGTACAGGGACTTCTTCAACGCTGTAATCGCCGTTTGCTATAGGCAGATCGTGCCATGTATATGTCCAGTTGTTCTCCTCGCTGAGTGTCACTGCCATATCTTCATAACGCTCGCCATGGTTCAGCAGATATACGATGATAGCTTTCGGTCTGAACCCGCTCCTGTCATCGCCGTCTTTCCACTTCTTTGTAACTGTGAAATCACGGACTTTGACTGTCGCATTGTCGAAACGCACTTCATCGTACTGTCCCGGCGATGTCACTACATCAGTAACGAGATACTGGCTGCCGTCTGCCTGTACATCCACCCTTACTGTGAATACACGGTCATCCAGCGTATAAGTATACGGTGCGACTTCGGAAGTCTCTGTTATCTGATAGTAGTATGAACCTTCCACCGGCTTGTCACGGTATGTTATCTTTTTGAACGTGATCTTTCCGTTCTCATCGTTTTCAGCTGTATCTTTATAGCCGCCTTCGATGACTTTGCCGTTTTCATCCACCTGCACTATGCTGAAACTGAACAGCCCTGCTTTCGTGCAGATCTCGTTGTCGAGATATTTCCATGCTGTCGGGGTATATTCCGGCACTTTCATGGACTTGATGTGTCCATGCTGTGTCACTGCTGTTATCTCTCCGAGATCATCTGTCTTCGAGCTTGTTATCTTAGTCCCGTCTATCCTCAGATCCGCCTGGTTCACAAGACCGTCGATGCTTGCTCCGCACTCTGTTTCAAGCTGCAAATGCAGCACAGGATATTCCGCAGGCTTTGATACCTGTATCGCCAGTGCATTGCGTTTCTGAGTCACCGTGTATACATCTGCCGGTATCTCAGCTCCGCCGGCATCCGTGAGTTTGATACTTTCAAGATCAGCTATCAGCACAGGGCTGAGCACGTCTGATATCGTGATATCGTGAAGTGATTTCAGTTCATCTTCAGTATATATGCTGTAAAGATCCACATCGAAATCCCATACGATGATCGGATTGCCGTTGTCAGCTTTCTTTGAAGCCACCTTGCCTTCTTTGTTGAAAGGTTTTTTCACCTCAAGTTCGCCAGTTTTGCTGCCGGTATCGTAGCTGCCGTCTGCTGCATCCACACGGAAAGCATTTTTCAGTGACAGCTTTCCGGTCTCTTTGCCGCCTGCTTCTATATACTTCTCACGATCGAGATGTACTGCGTATTTCACAGTCACTGTCGTATCTGCGGGCAGTTTCTTGAATGTGAGCGTGAAAGAATCACCATTCACGTCAAGCTTCGCATCTTCCGGAAGGCTGTCTGCTGTATAATGCTTCGCTTCATCGTCTCCTGTTCTGACAGTTATATCGAAGCGACTCATGGAAAGTGCATTCTGTACAGCTTCATCCTCAGGATCAGCTGTCACTTTGTCTTTCAGCGTGAAGTCGCTGCGTCCTGCGCTGCCGGTCTTTCCTGTTACTGTCCACAGTGCCGTCAGAGTGTCTTCTCCGTCTGCTCCGTTTCCGTCATAAGTCTTTTCTGCCTCTACAGGTATATCCGGTTTTATCTCGCTTTCAGCATCGGCCTTGAAAGAAGCTGAACCGCGTTCCATCACAGCGCTGTTCTGCAGCTTCGCACTGTCGTCTTTCAGACCTCCGTTTGCGATATATGCATCCTTGTCCAGGACTGTATCGTACTCTGCGATATAGTCCTGTCCGGCATCTATCACTGTATTGGTCTTTGAATTTTTCACTGTAACAGCGAGGTTTCTTCCCTCAGCTGAAACAGTGATATTCTCATCTGTCCAACCGTCGGCCTGTACCTTCTGACCACTGTATATGACTTTATCGTCCTGCTTTATAACGATGCTGGCAGGATCGATCTTCAGCGCTGCTTCTGCAGCTTTCTTTATACGCTCGTCATCTGTCTTTATGGAAACGCTGTCCTTTATCACCAGCTGAGTCTCTTTGCTGAAGCCTGTATTGGCTTTTATCCTCCAGGAAGATCTTCCATCTGCCGCATCCGAGCTTTTCAGCGATTTGCTGAGTCCGCTCTCAATGAGCTCTATGCGGTTGCCGACTTCTTCCTTTTCAGAACCACGATCGTTTGCCGCTTTGTTTTTGATCGATGTCGTTATATTGCAGTCCGGATAGATCTTGTCTATTTCTTCATAAAAGCTCTTCCAGTCTGTCTCTGTATCATATGTCGCTGCCAGGTAGCGATCACGATCCAGCTTGTCCGCCTTTATTTCGAAACCGAAGTCGCTGCCGTCAGCCTGTAACTGTTTTGTCGTTATCTCTATACTGTGACTGCCGCCTTTGCTGTCAGTCACGTCTTTTTTCTCAGTTTTTGACTGATCCAGACCGCTGAACGAAAGATCAGACTTCATCAGCAGATCTTTCTCTGCCAGATTCTTTCCCTGCTCATCAGGTTTCGTATCAGTGTAATATACGTTTATATTCTCGAATCTCGTATATTTTTCCAGCAGGTATCTGAGCTGACCGATAAGTTCTGCCTTTTTGCTTTCATCAGTCATGGCACTGAGTTTCACAGTTTCTCCTGTAGCCGGATCTTTGTATGTGAACTCATCTATATCGTACTGGAGCGTATCGCTTATGGTCGAAGTGATATTTCCCTTGCCTTTGGTTCCTGTCCAGTTGTATACCAGCCATGACGCGCGGCTGTTTCCTGAGCCTTCTGATATACTCGACTTTCTCACAAGCTGTTCTGCCAGGAATGTTGCACTGACGCCTGCACCGCAGTCTACCTTGAGTACGGCTTCTTTTGGAGTCCTGTTCACAGCTGATGCAGCTGCTGCCCAGCTTTCAGTTGATACGCCGTACGGTATCGCAGCTTCTCCCCCGTTTGTTATTGTCAAGTCTCCGCCACTGTACCACTTGCTGTCTCTGAAACTGTCATTTCCATCCACCACAGCCTCCATATCATATGTTATGGAAACAAGCGTATCTGACGGTATCTGTGATCCGTCTGCACGGCTCAGCTTTATCCTGTAAAGCGAACCCGGATGTTCTGTGAACTCTTTGTCAGGTTTGTATACGAAATCGAGGACCCATCCGTTTTCAGCGCCACCGCTCCACTGTCCGTTGCGCACGCTGCCTGAATATACCTCTTCGTCTTTGTCGAATCCCGGCCCTGATACCTTTATCTTCAGGTTCTTTATGTCGACAGCCTTTGCCAGTGCACCGATCGCCTCGGTGTCGTTCTCATCGTAAATTTTATCGCTGGCTGTTTCTGAACCACTGTCTTTATATCCCAGAAGGAAGTCTTCTATGGAAACATAGTCTGTTGCCGTATATCCCACCTGGGTATCCAGTCTGTATCCGGCCTCATAACCTCCGTGCTCCTCGTCGTACTGCGGTGCCGCTGTCACTGCCTTGTCCATCGCCAGAGAGGCTGTTATCTTCCTGCTTGCAGTAACGCTTTGTACCGGCTGACTGCTGCCGCCCCAGCTCTTGCATGTTGCACCGTTCTTCAGCTCCAGATCATAGACTTCACCTTTGGAGGCGCCTGCTTCCTCTGCGGCGTCGCAGAATCCTTTCTGGTTGAAAGCAGTATCATACTCCAGCTCCAGATTTGCGACGTTTTTCAGGCCGTCTATCTTCACATCGAAACCGTCTTTCATGCTGCCTTTATATGTCAGCGTCAGTTTCAGACCATCTTTAGTCAGTGTGGTCTTGTGATCCGATGCAGCTTCCGCTTTGCCTATATCTTCCGTACCGATATTGAAAAGCTGTCCATTGGTTCCAGGTCCATAGGCATGTATTACCATGCTTCTGAGCTTTGTATACTCCGCAGGATGTACTGAAATATCTTTCTTTCCCGCACCTGCAGCTTTCGAATCTGCCATATCGTCGTGGGCTTCCCATGAACCGCTGTAAAATCCGGTATATGTGGTATCTATGAGATCGCTTCCTGCTGTGCTTTGACTTGTGCCGTATGCAGACGCATTTATCTTCCATGTATCCTTTATATCTTCACCATGACTGCCAGATGTAAGATCTGTATCTGTATGGGATTTTGTCACAGGCATCCATGGCATCTGACCTGTAGCCTTTACCTTGAACGGGAAGAAACCGTAGTATCCTGATCCATTGCCCCATTCTGTCACATCGCCTGTATTTGCAATAAGTTCAGCCTGACATGATGATGCCTCGTCTATACTGCCGCTGTCGACTCTTGTAAAGAATCCTATGCAGGTATGCTTTCCGTCATATTTCTGAAGAGCGCCATTGGTAGCGCTGTATGAAGTGTTTGACGGCGCTGAGCTTCCTCCGATAAAGTAGACGCCATCGCCGGTCAGGGTAGTACCTGGCGAGTTTTCCTTTATATCTGCGCCTTTCATCACGTTCTGCTCTGTTTTGCTGCCATTGATCGTATACCAGCCTCCGCCGGATGTTTTGGCGTAAACACAGCTGAGAACAAGTGTCTGACCATCTATTTCTCTTCTCGGATCGCTCGTAAAACTGTTGTCTCCGATGAGGAGAGTCTGTCCCTTCGGAACTTTGACGTACAGCTGAGATGTGTTCCAGCCGTTCCAGTTTTCTGTGTTGCATGTGAATTCCCAGAAGATCGTCTTGTCGTCTATCCATCTGCCGGTCATTACTGACGCCTTGTTCCTTCCAAAGCCATATCCGCTGTAGCTTACCGACGCCTGATCGTATGCCGGAGCTTTGCCGTATACTGTGTTTGATGAAAGCATCGAGTCTGTAGCGCTTCCGCCGGTATTCTGATCTTCAGTTATCACCATACCGTGGCTCTGCTTGAATTTGAGATCCACATTCTGTCCTGGGGCATTGAACACATGGACTTTCCACCTGTCAGGCTGCGCTGATTCAGTACCATAGCTGCTGCCGTTTTCTCTCTGCATCTTCACAAAACGGCTCCAGCCGTTGGAGCTGTAGTTCTTGCGTGCTGTTTCTCTCGTATCCGGGTCGATGATAATATATACATATCTGCCGTCGACCTTGTCATTGCTCCTGTAAAGAAGCAGCTGCTTGCTGGAGTCCATATTGCTGAACACCTGCTTCATCTGATACTGCAGCGCCAGATCTGACTGGTCGAAAAGATTGCCGAGACTGCCGTTTGTGATACCTGACTGTATCTCCGAATATGTACGGGGACCGTAAAAGTTCCAGCTGGTAGTCCTGCTGCTGTTTCCTATATCAAACTTTTCGAAAGAAGCATAGCTTCCTGTCAGTGAACCGCCTCGTTCAAAAAACGAGTAATTGTTCATATAGTAGTTGGCGCTGGTGCTGTTTTCGTACTGATAGTGATTGCTGCCAGGATAGTATCTGTGCTGAGGCGTGAACTCCATCCAGTAGTAGTTGCCGTAGTAGTTCTGGTTGGAGGCACTGAATGTCGTCTGGACAGACTTAGGCATGCCTTCATACTGATTACTGCTGTATGAAACACTGTCGTACAGATTCCCGCTCTGAGGTCTGCCGAATGTCTTGCTTATGCCTGTGTATGCACTGCTCAGTGTCTCACTATTGTCGTCAGCTGCAGTCATAGATGCTTCCGCTGTATATCCTTTTCCTGCAATATCGTAGTTATCGTATATCTGCGATGTGAAAACGAATTCGTACTTTTCTATCCCTGCATCAAGTGCTGCCGGATCTGTGCTGCCTGAATTGTTTCCTGCATTGCTGCTGTTGCTTTTAAGTGCGCACATATCGATATAAAGAGTGTCCACAAGGGAGCATCTGCTGGAATGTTCGATGACGCTTTTCTCATTGAACTTGTCCGATTCGTCTATATACGCCGTACATAATATGCCTCTGCCTTTATCTTTGTCATAAGTTGTCGTCGGGTCGTAAGAATCTGACTCCCTGTAGTATGAAAAGGCATTGCTGTTCATCCTGTATGGTTTGAGAGTCTCCGTCGTTCCGTCCTTGTATGTGATCTTTACGGAAGACATCTTTATGACGTCTTCTGCATTGCTGGCTCCTTTGTCTGCCATTATCGCAGAGCCTTTGTCCAGCTTGACTTTGAGACGTTTTGCATCGAGTTTGCCGTCGCTGTCTGTCAGAGTCAGCGTCCAGTCTATCTTGTCTTTGCTGTCCTTATTGTCAGATGCACGCAAAGTCAGTTTCTCTGAAGATGTTACCGGTTCTTCCTTTTCCGGTGTCACTGTGAAGCTAAGACTTCCGCCAGGAGCATAATCAACAGTGTATGATTCTCCGTTTTTTAGCTCTTTTGATACAGTCACTCCGTACTGGAATCCTCCTGATATCTCAAGCTGATCTTCTACATTTTCGAACTGCAGCTGCAGCTGATATCCATTTTCTTCAGTGTAGATGCCGCCGACACAGTCGATATCTCCATCCTTGAAGAAAACCACCGGTTTCTCAGGGTTCACCAGCTGATTGCCTGAAGAATCTTTTTTGACTGGAACCAGAGCATCCGGCAGCTCCATGTAATATATGGTTTTTTCCTGAACGCCCTTATCTCCGTCATGCTCGATGATCTCAGCCATGCGGAAAACTACTCTGAGACTGGCGCCTGTATCAACAGTACCGCCTTTGCCGCCTTCACTTTCAGGCTTGTAATAATCATCCTGTTTGCGTTTAGGGTCATTGGTATCCACGATCCTGTCCTTGCTGTCGTACAGCGTGGTATAAAAAAGCTCTTTGCCATCTTTGTCTTTAGCGACTATAGTGCTGAGAGCTTCCCTTTTCAGGGTATCGTCAGTGTCATCGTCACCTGATTTTTCAGACTGGGACGATCTTGTGCTCTTGTCGCTTCCTGAAACCTTGCTGTTATTGTCTTTGGTTTCAGAGGATGTGCTTTCTTTACTGTTTTCTTTCGTCTGAGTTCCCGTATCCTGCTCTGTCTGCTGCGTCACCTGCTCCGACGGACTTGTTTCCGTCGCTGCGGTACCCTCCAGCGCAGATGCTGACACAGGAAAAAAACAGGAAACCAGCATTATCAGGCTCAATGCCATGCTGATCCCTGTCTTCGAATGTCTTCTCCTCATATAACTCTCCTTTTGTTCCAATTACTAAACCAGTTATGTATACTGCCGATAAAAATCGACATTACCATTCTATGCTTTTTCCCTTGCAATGTAAAGGTTTTTGAGATTTTTTCTCTTCGCAAAAGTTAGTTTAGAGTTATAAAAACAGTATATTTCAGGTTATCCGGACCGGAATCGTAACAAATATATTACAAAAATATTTTATTTTAATACATAAACAAAGCAGCTGCTTACAATTACTGCAGCAGCTGCTTTGTCAACAACATAATATTCGATATTTACAAGTATCAGAGCAGATCTTTCAGATTTTCTATCAGACCTCTGTCCGCCGGGAGCCAGTCTACCGAATCAAGCTCAGACCGTCCGAGCCATCTGGCGTCTTCGTGCTCCTTCAGCACCATATCCTCTGAAACAAGCTCACATATGAAGCAGTGCATGGTGAGATGGAACCTGGGATAATCATATTCCACAGTCTCGAAAAGCTGGCAGACCTTTATATCGGCATCCAGCTCTTCTTTTATTTCCCGCAGGATTGCCGCCTCTGCAGTTTCTCCGGGTTCAAGTTTTCCTCCCGGGAATTCCCATCCGTCCTTGAATTCGCCGTAGCCCCGCTGAGTAGCGAAGATCCTGTCTCCTTTTTTTATTATAGCCGCTGCAACTTCTATCTTCTTCATTTACTATCTCCTGATCTGACCTGTTATGTATTCGTAGATATCACTTCTGACTCCGTGTTCCATCTGCATCATGAAATTCATTATCGGAAGGCTTTGACCCTTGTCGTTCATGATGACAGTCTCTTTCCAGCTTACTGGGCGGACCCTGCCCATGTAATAAAAATCCGAACCTTCTCCATCGCTTTTCTTTATGAAAAGGTATATACGCAGTCCATTGTCACTGCTGTTTATTATCTGCTGTGCTTCCGTACTGTCCTCAGACACACGGCTCCTTGTCATCCAGCTGAATATCTGTTCATTTATAAATTCGTCTTCATATTTCGTACTTTCGGCGATATCTTCTTTTTTCCTGTATGTCACGAATATCGGACACGTACCGTATTTGATCCTGTATCCGTATACCGTTGCACTGTCATCCCGCTCCCAGTTGAGCAGCCTGCATACATCCTTTCTGGAATACTTTTCATAAAGTACGAGATTGTCTTCATCATGGTCGCTGTACTTGTCTCTGTATTTTTTAAGACCATATGAAATGAGTGCCTGCAGTTCCTCGATGAATTCTTTTCTCTGCAGCCTGCGGTAAAATGCAGCTGCTCTGGAAAAACTCTGCAAATCCATACTGCTGCAGTCCACAAACTCTATATTTGAATATTTTTTCTGCTCCGACTGAGTATTTATGAAATCCTTCCTCAGTACTGACATTGCCGATATGTAGTCGCTGTGTCTGCTTTTCATTCTGGTCTTTTCAAGCCGCTCACAGAAAGTTTCCTCGGATATCTCATCATCTTCAAGAAGCATCTGAAGCATAAGCAGTTCATGAGGACGTTTGCCGTTCACAAGCAGAGATGAAACAAACTCCAGCGTAGCTGCTTCGTCCTCCGAAAAATCTATGTTGTAGTTTTTATCATATTTCCTTACGAAACTGTCGTATGTCCCAGAATAAGCTATGAACAGCATTGGATCTATCTCACCGTGATCATAAAAATCCAGTACCGTTGGTATCCTGCCCAGCCTGTCTTTCAGCTGGAAATACTTTTCTTTGAGCATGGTGCTTTTCGGTGACATCCTGTCTATTGATTCGAAGATACGCTGTTTGCTGACTTCATCGAAATGTATCGTCGAACATCCCGGTATAACCCGGCCGCCTTCCATAACATACCTGCGTATCGTATCCTTATTGTATGTCCTGTCTCCCGACAATGCTATTGGTATCATGAAATTGTTGTTGTAATTGCCGATGAAGTCCAGCACTACTACATATTCTTTTCCCTCCGCTTTACGGAGACCTCTGCCAAGCTGCTGTATGAAAACCACCGGTGACTGCGTCGGCCTTAGCATTATCACCTGATTGATCTCCGGCACGTCCACACCTTCTGAAAAGATATCTACCGACAGGATGTAGTCCAGGGCGTTTTCGCAGTCGTCGCCTGCAAGACGCTCGATGGCCTCTGCCCTTTCTTCTTCCGTATTTTCGCCTGTAAGCGCCATGGTCCTGAGACCTCTCGCATTGAACTTTGCAGAAAGCTCACAGGCTTCTTTGTTCCTGCTGCAGAAGATAAGTCCCTTGACACGATCTCCGCTGTGACCAAAGTAGTTTGCCTGCTTTATGACATTATCCACACGTTCATCTGAAGTCAGATACCTGAAATTCTCAAGCTTCTCCTCAGCTGACCGTCCCTCATCAGCTATGACCTCAAGGTCCGTTATTCCAAAATAATGGAAAGGGCACAGCAGGTCTTCCTCCATAGCGTGCTGGAGACGAATCTCATACGCTATCTGATGATCGAAAATGTCATATATACTTTCACTGCCATTACCCGCATCTCTTCTGTCAGGAGTTGCTGTCATACCAAGCCACAGCTGCGGCTCGAAATGGTCCATGACTTTCCTGTAGCTCCCGGCTGAACTGTGATGTGCTTCGTCTATGATTATGGCATCGAATGATGAAGGGTCATAGCTTTCAAGGATCTCTCTCTTGCTCATCGTCTGGACCGTCGCAAATATATAATCAGCATCATGTTCCTGATATTTTCCAGTTACCATGCCTGTAGACACTGCGCCGCTGAATACCCTTTCAAATGACCGTCTTGCCTGGTCTGCTATCTGATTACGGTGTACAAGAAACAGCACTCGCCTGAATCCAAGTTCTCTCATAGCAAATGCAGAAGCGTATGTCTTGCCTGTGCCGGTGGCCGATATCAGCAGTGCTTTGTTTTCCCCTGCGTTGAATATCTTTCTCAGACTTGTTATGAACTTCACCTGCATCGAATTAGGCTCCAGCTTGTAGGATTCTATCGACGGTATCTCTGCAGACTTTGCCATCGCTTTCTGTTTCTGGATTATGCGGTTCTTCGTGTAACGGTCGTCGTACCTGTCAATGAACTTTTCAAAGACCAGTGCTTTATGTGAATCCCAGAGTTCATTGAATTCATCTATGATATCCTTCGTATATTCTCCCTGGTCTGTTGAAACTATCTTTGTATTCCACTCCCTGTTCACCGTCAGTGCACTCTGGGTCATATTGGAACTTCCGACTATGATACGGTACATCTCATCCTTGCGGAAAACATAACCCTTGGTGTGGAAGCCTTCCCTGCCGTCTTCAGTGATGTACATTTTCAATTCTATGTTACCGAGTCCTGCCAGGCGTTTCAGAGCCTCCGGCTCACTGAAAGTCAGATAATCCGTCGTCAGTATCTTTCCCGGCACGTTTCTCTTTTCCAGTTCCTTCAACGTCTGCAAAAGAGGCGTTATGCCGCTCATGGTTATAAAAGCAACGCTTATACAGAATTCATCGCACGATAAAAGCTCATCTTCGACAGATGAGAGCACCTTGCGACCTTCTCTATAGCTGTTCGATATGAACTGCGGCTTGTACGCCAGATTCGACGATATCGTATGATCTATGAACGCAGTCCCCAGACCGTTTTCCAGATATCTTATGTTATCACTCTTCATGTTTCGCACCAGTTTCTATAAATCGGATGTTTGTTATGAAATTAAAAATCAACGGGTCAAAGCCAATGCCCCATAAAACAAAATCACAGCAATTATTATGGCTCCGAGTATGTACATTATCTTTTTCTTCATATATTTTCCTCACTTATTTTACAAACTTTATTTTATATTCTTTAAGATTATAGCTTTGCCCAATAAATTCAGTTATTAACTTTTCCGCATTTTCTTCTGCCTTTGACAGCAATCCAT
>CAKQUI010000063.1 GCA_934277495.1 uncultured Clostridia bacterium
CCGAATGCCAGAGCAAGGACGTCTTTCATGTTGAGACTTTTCTGTAGTTCTTGTCTTCCTCCATTACTACTCATTTTGTTCTCCTTACATAAATAATAAAACATATTGATAACTTACGCCTATATATAAGTACAAGCATTGTGCCAAAACGACACGTTTCGGCAAAATTTTTCCGGAAATTATTTTCATTTTTCCTGTCTCGATGTTGAAATTCTAACGTTTTTTAAATTTATAAAGTTTTCATATTGTCTGACTTTTCGCCATAAACATGTTATGTTTTTTATCGCAGCGGCATTTTTCTTCACGTTTTCAGGAAATAAATTTCCGTTTCAGGGCAATTTATTTCCGTTTTACGTAATTTATTGCTTATGTTCGGCACTTTATTTCATACTACTTGAGTATGTTTTCTATCTCATTTATGATACTTTCTTTCATCAGACCACATTTATGGAAATCCATCGCAGATATATAGCACGATTCCAGCTCATCGTGACATTTTTTTGCCTGAGCAAGCATTTTTATGGCTTTATCGATGTTTTCATGCAATTTTACCTTGAGATCCGGCAGTATATCGCAGGAAAAATTTTTCCCGTTTTCATACGGATCGATTTCTATTACTCTTGTTTTCCGACTGCTGTGGCGCTCTGCCGGCAGGCTGTGATATTCGTTTTCCGTCACCACTGCAAGATCAGCTTCGGCACATACTATATGTTCGGGGCGTTTATCCGGAGACATCGGACAGTAATACAGCTCTGTATCAAATCCTGCGTATCTCAGCCTGTCTGACACTGCTGCGATCATTTTCCCTGTATTGAATCCCGCTGCGGTTTTTATTATCACAAGCCTGCCTGTATTTTCGACAAGAGATTCCAGACCGCTTCTGATCCCTGCCGGAGTTATCGCATCTGCAAAAAACTTCTTTTCAATTCCGACCCTGCCGTCTCTGCCCATAGCATGGTCGTTTTTTACATGGGCCTCTGCCCTTTTGACAGCAGGGACACTGTCTATTGCCATTGACAGCTGCATGAAAGCGTCCCGTTTCTGACCTTCGGTGATCATCTCATCCATGATATGGGATATGAAATCACGATATGTACCTGCACAATGCAGATACCCGTATGCCAGCTTGAAAAAACGTCCTGTTCTCACATTGATACTTGTTATCCTGTCACGGTCAAGCCTGAGAGTCTCCTCATCCCAGCATTCCCCCATATCAATTATCTTGTCTACAGCTCCCGGATTCACTGGATCTGTTATATGCGGTGATGTACCGTCCACCAGAGCTATCCTGCGTTCTCTTATCAGGATACCGTCCAGAGATTCCGGGTCCGAAGAACACCACAGAAAATCGACATCTTCGCCTCTGCTGATGAAAAGCTCTCCGATCTCTTTCATCAGCGTTGATTTACCTGTACCCGGACCACCCTTTATGCAAAATATTTTTTCTGCTTTATTTTGCTCGATAATATAGTTATAATAGGAATGGAAACCATGTGGGGTATTCCCGCCCGGAAAAATATTTCTTTTATGACCAGTCATATCTACCTGACCTCCTTCACACTATACTATGCGTCAGGTATCAGCGGGTGTTAAACATATATGATAAAACTATACGATTATATACGAGGAGAAATTTATGAAAAAGACATCACCACTGATAAACCGTATTTCTGTAATCGTGCTGCTGATATTTTCAGCAGCTTTCCTTCTGTATGGACTGAACGTGATACGAAATTCCATACATTATATAAATCTTTATGACAGTACTGCATCCGCCTCATCAGCAGCACAGTACGTTATAACATCCTGCGCTTCATATTTCGGTTTCGCACTGCTTACAGCAGCAGCGGCCCTGTGCCTGTATAACTTGGATCGTATCGCTTCATCCATCGCTCTTCAGAAAAGCGATACTGTCAAACCAGCTGTATCCGAAACAGAAGACGCTGCAGAAAATACCGAGAGCATATCTCCTGTACAGTTATCCGATATCTTCAGCTCTGATACTACAGGCCCTGATATCTCGGAAGTACTGCAGGAGCCTGTATCAGATGACGGAACATCCATTGAAAATATTTCTGATGAAAAAGAACTCGAAAATACTGCTGCCCAGACAGATCCGATACAGACGACCGAAGAAGAATCAGAAGGAGGGAATGAAAACACCATATCCGCCGAAGATACGACAGAGCTCAGTGGTATAAGCATTTCAATCGAAGATGTGAGATCAGAAAGCGATACCGCCTCATCAGATACAGTTGAGAGCCACGAAGAGTGCGAGAGTACGAGTCTTTCAGATGAGGATACATCTTTATCTTATTTCCCGGAAAATGAAATCAACATTGACGAT
The DNA here is from genome assembly GCA_934277495.1 of uncultured Clostridia bacterium. Taxonomy (GTDB): domain Bacteria; phylum Bacillota; class Clostridia; order Peptostreptococcales; family Anaerovoracaceae; genus Lentihominibacter. The sequence continues at coordinate 2,348 of CAKQUI010000063.1, forward strand.
ATTTCCATTGATGACATTGACGAAAACATCACAGATGACAGCAGCAGTTCTGAAGAAAATGTATCACCGGAAAATGAAACCGTCCTGACCGATGCCGATAAACAGGATATATCTGATAATGCTGATGAGTTTTCCGATAAAGACAGTGAGAGCGGAGACAGTACTGCCGAAGACATCAACGACAACATCTCATCCGGTGAAGTAACAGACATAGCAGCTGACAATGATAAAGAAAATACCGGCAGTGATGACAGAGGATCGGACAATGACTCATCCACAGACGATAAGACCGGTAGCAGTGATGAAAATAACACACCGGAAGAACAGCCTTTCGTATATCACGAAAAGATCTCAAGCTCGATGATCAAAGATATCTTTGAAAGCCGATAAAGCAAAACACCATCGTATATACGGTAGTGTTTTGAGGAGCGTCCCAAAGTTTGTGTGAACCTTCAAACTTATGCAAGATAACATTACTCAGTTTGGAGGTTTTTATTATGTCGAATTATTGCAATAAGAAAAGATCATTCATACACACATAAACAGACAGCGGATTTCCAAATGATGGTTTTGGCACCATCTATATGGATGCAATAAAATATTCCAGCGCCAGCGTACTTTCAAAAAGTCCACTCTTTATGTTCCCGTCTATCTCATAAGCTGCTGAAAGTATCTTCCTGAGATGATCGGTACTGTATCTTCCTGTAAGCGACATCGCTTTTTTGACTCTGAACTGATGTACACCAAGTTTCTTTTGTATGGCAGCCAGCTGATTACCCTCTTCTTTCAGCTCTTTGACATCAAGTATAAGTTCTATCTGACTTGTTATCATGCGTATCAGCAGGAATACTGATTCACCTGAAACCATCAGGTTATGCAGCAGCCTGAAAGCTTCATCTTTCCTGTTGCGTCCTATCGCATCGAGCATGGCAAATACATTGCTCTCCGGACTTACTGAAAGCACCGCCATTACATCAGAATCTGTTATCTCATCACCATACGAATGTGCTATTATCTTTTTCAGATCGTTGTCAAGGTTATAGAGATTATACTCCACCGCCCTGTTGCCATACCCGCTTGATTCGATTATCGAATCTGTGACTGACGGTCTGTGCACCTTGCCTGCGCTCCTGAATCTTTTTTCTATGAAACTCCGCAGCAGTTTATCGTTAAGAGGCTGAAAATCATATACCTTGCCGCATTTTGAAGCAGCCGTCCTGACTTTGTTTTTTGTATTGGTATTTTCATCTTCAGCAGCGCACATGACAAGCAGACTTTCTTCAGGTATATCAGGCAGATACTCCGTAAGTTTTCGCACATCCGCCTCAGGGAAATTCTTCGATTTTCTCCCTGCTGCCGGCAGGAAATCAGGCAGTATGACTACCTTTCTCGGTGACATGAGACTGACTGTTTCAAGGCTTTCCTGTATCTTATCGAAAGAAAGCTCATCATCTTCAAGGACCACAAGGTCTATAGCCCTGCATGCGTCTGCAATATATTTTTTTTCCAGCGTTTCCGCATACCAGTGTATCAGATAGTCCTCCTTGCCGCACAGCAGTACGACGCTCGGTATTTTTCCTGATTTCAGATCCTTTTCTATTGTAATAAAAGCGTGTTCCTTTTCTCTGCGATATCCTGATGCCATCGATGATCATCCTTCCTGACAATTTTTATATCTGTCTCATTCAATTATACTGATAAAAATACAAATATCAATACACCTTTTTCATCTGGTATTTTCGATCATCGTGACAGTATCTATACTCCCGCCGTTTTTCCATCGTAATCCCACCGCTCCGTCAAGATCGTTCCTGAAAACTTTTATGCCTTTTTGTCTGTATGAATCTATCACCTCTCCATTGGGATGACCATAATTATTGCGCCCTACCTGGAATACAGCCATTTCCGGTGATGCTGCTTCTGTAAAGTCTTCGCTGTAGCTGTACCTGCTGCCATGATGTGCTACTTTCAGTATATCTGACTTCAGAGAACTGCCATAAAGTTCTGCAAGCCTGTCGTGACATTTATCATCTATATCGCCTGTGACAAGTATACTGCGTCCTTTATGCCGCACCTTCATTATCATACTGATGAGGTTCTCATCAGTTTCTTCTGTACAGACCTCGCCCTGACGCATATGTTCGGGCCACAGGATATCTACCTCAGTATCTCTGTCAAGAGCTGCACTTTGTCCCTTATGCAGATATATTATATCCTCGCTGCCAAGACCTGTTTCCTGCAGTATTTTCGTCTCCCTTGATCTGTTGCCTTCATATATGTAAAGCTTTTCGACCATACCTTCCCTGCAAAGTTCCGCTATCCCTTTATAATGGTCTGTGTGAAGGTGAGTCACGAAAACTCCTTTAAGTTTTCTTACACCGTTTTTCAGAAGGTATGGTTTCAGTACTTTCCTGCCGATATCGCTGTCTGCCTTCCCACCGCCGTCAAACAGATAGCTGCCGCTGCGTGTTCTCAGATGCATGCAGTCTCCCTGACCGACATCCACGAAAACAACATCTGTACTTTTGAATTTATTTTCAAAACATGCTCCACACAGACCTGATACTACCAGCGTGAAGATGATACAGAGAATTATGATCCCCTTGCGTTTTTTCATAAAAAGCATCCTCCCTGTTTCTGACATGAACAGGAATAAAAAGATATAGAACAGAGCCACCATCCTTATATCCGGGCTGACCACATCTATTGCCGTAACGCCCTTTGCATAAACAGCTTCATTCAGATATATCAGCGCCTTGCATAAAACCGACAGCAATGGCATCGAAAGCGACACAAGTGGTCTGAACACTACCATCGCTGCTGCTGAAACAAGACCTGCCGGTATGATGATCCCTGCAATAAATATAACCGGCACACTTATAAATACGGACAGCAGCGGCATACTGTTGAACACATATATCATATAAGGCGCCAGTCCCAGCTGTACCGCAATACCGGCGGACAGCATGCCTGTATATACCCGGTGTATATACGGCAGTATAAGTGCCAGTGTCAGTACGGCAAGATAAGACATCTGAAATCCAGCATCAAAGACCCTGACAGGCTCAAGGATCATTGAAACGAGTGCAGTCATGAAGGCTGCTGAATCAAGGTCATACCTCCTGTGCGCTGCAGAAGCAAATATATGCGTTTCCACCATGGCTGCAGCTCTCACAACAGAAGGCGAAAAATCAGCAAGAACGGTGTAACACACGAAAAATACACTCATCGTTACGAAAAACAGCCTGCCCTTTTTACCACGCCACAGAAATGACAGAAATCCATATATCATACCTATATGTATACCACTGACAGCCAGGATATGTGCCGTACCGTTTTTCCGGAATGCTTCCATCACATCTTCCTGTATCATATATGTTTCACCGAACATGATACCGTTTATCAGTCCTGCCGTTTCATCTCCGCATTTCATTTTTATTTCATCATTGAAACAGCTTTTCATCAGATAAAGTTTTTCGTTCATGATACCAGGTAACGTCCTGCTTTTCACACATTCTGATATCTTTCCGGTCATTACTGCAGATATGCCGTCTGCCTCAAGATATCTGTAATAGTCAAAACATCCGGGATTCCTTCTGCCTGATGCTTTTTCACATGTTCCGTATGCAGTGATATGATTTCCCGGTATCGCTGTTTCATCCGGCAGGCCCTCAGAATAATCATTTATGAGAACACTGAACCTTCTGCCGCAGGGCTGTCCGTTGATACCCGATACCCTGACTTTATACTGAATATATGCTTTCCCACTGCCTGAAGTTTTGGAAAAACGCTGCTGTACTGTACCTGACAGCGTATTTATGTCCGTAATGCAGTCTTCTATATCCTGTTTCTGTGCTGTATAACTGCACATATCCAGAAAGCTGCATGCCATACCGGCAGCTACAACAAGCACGAGGCTGGCAGCCCTCCTGCGTTCCTCATCGCCGCATCTTCGTATACATCTGAAAACGATCACAGCTGCAGCTATACATATTGTTAGTATCAATACTGCCGTTCCAGCACCAAGCATACGAAATATGACCGTTTCAAAGGCGAAAGAAACAGCGGCATAACATAATGGTCTTCTCATTCAAAATACCTGCAGCGACAAACCTTTTTGTATTTTACTTATAATAGCATTATTTACTTATTTTGTCAATATTTTAAAAAAACATTCTGTAACACTGCCAATCTTTACAGTATCTTCTTTTTACATTTAATTTGTAATATGATATAATTAATAACAATTGTATTAAAACAGGAGGAAGAGATTTTGCCAAACAACAACAACAATCATAAGAATGATATGGATGCATTCTTTGCTCAGTTTGACAACCCGCCTGAAAAGAGCGGTAATGCCGAGCAGAGATCTCCGGATTATACAGGATCTTCATATGCCTCAGGAAACCGGGCAATGCGATCGTCGAAACAGAGAAACACGTCACAGCACAGAAGCCAGTCTGCAGGCAGCAGCCAGGCAGCAGCAAAACGGCCTGAACAGAGATCCGCTCACCAAAGCAGCGGACACCACCAGGGACATCAACATCACAGGATGGCTGATTTCGTTGATGATACGAAGACAAAGATAAAAAACAGCAGGAGGGTATCATCCGGTTCAGGCGGCGGACGCAAAACACCTGCCAGCAAAAAAAGAACTATTATAGCTGTTATCATAATGGCAATCCTTGCAGTTGTCATGGCTGTTGGTATCTATGTAGGTATCATTCTGATGACTGCACCGTCTATAAAGACAGACAATATATACGATCAGATGAACCAGCGTTCTGTGATGTACGACAGCAGCGGCAAGGAGATCGAGAACCTTTATATGACCGGCGGCAACAGAACTGTAGTCAAATATAAAGACATACCTGAAGATATGGTAAACGCTGTTGTTTCTCTTGAGGACCAGAAGTTCTGGAAACATCATGGATTCAACTTCACAAGAATGCTCGGAGCCATAAAGGATGGTCTCACAGGCGGCGGCATCAGCGGTACAAGTACTGTCACTCAGCAGCTTGCCCGTAATGTTTTCCTGCCTGAAGAGAAGAGTGAACGTACTCTCAGCAGAAAAATAACCGAAGCATACTACACTATAATCCTTGAAAAGAAGCTTTCCAAAGAACAGATAATGGAAGCCTACCTGAACACGATATATCTCGGATTCAATTCATATGGTATCCAGTCTGCATCCCAGGCGTATTTCTCAAAGGATGTCAAAGATCTTGACACTCTTGAATGTGCGGCACTTGCAGCACTGCCACAGGCACCGGATTCCTATGCACTTGTTTACGCAGACTACAGCAACTCAGGTTCATCGCTTCCTAAGCTGTCAACATCCGGATCAGCTACATATTTCTATAATGGGGATATATCCAAGGACAGACGTTCGCTGGTGCTCAGCAATATGGCATCTTTCGGATTCATAACAGAAAGCCAGAAGAACGACGCCCTCAATGATGATCTGAAAAAACACATCAAAGTCGGCGTTTCATCAGATGACAGCACATCGTCATATTTTACAGACTACGTCATCGAACAGCTGACAAACGACCTCGTATCCGAATACGGCATGGATCGTTCTGAGGCTGAACGCAAGATATACACCAAGGGCCTGAAGATATACACTACCATGGATTCCGATATCCAGGATATAGTCAACGATGAGTTCTCCAAGGACAGCAATTTCTCAGGTCTGGCATATCTGCGTACTGACAGCGACGGCAACCTGCTGAATACAGACGGCAATACACTGCTCAGATCATCGTCATACTATTTCGATGATCAGGACAGATTCACACTGAAAAATGGTGAATACAGCTTCGACAGCAAAGGCAATATGACCATATACAAGGGCAAACGTCTCAACATATACAAGACTGAAGTCAACGGTGCCAGCGATGTCAGCATCGAATTCAAAGGTATGTATACGAGAAACGATACCGGTTTCTATACTATCGAAAGCGGTGTCCTCTCGATACCGCAGCAGTACAAATCAGTCGACAGCGACGGCAATGCTGTTGTTTCGGCAGAGTTCTTCAAAGATGAGAACTATAAAGACTTCTTCAAGAAGAGCGGCAAAGACTACAAGGTATCAAGCAGCAACTATTCGCTCAAACAGAAAACAAGGCAGCCTCAGGCCGCAATGACAATAATCGAAAACAAGACAGGCGAGCTCAAGGCTATGATAGGTGGTCGAGGTACGACCGGTAAACATCTCTACAACAGAGCTACGACACCTAACCAGCCGGGATCATCCATCAAACCTATAGCCGTTTACGGACCTGCTCTGCAGATGTCATACGAGTACGAAAAAGACGGCAAATCGATGGATCTCAGCAACAGCGACGGAAGCAGCTGGGGCAGCTACATCACAGCAGGAAGCATCATAAACGACGCACCTATGCAATTCAACGGCAGGACATGGCCTAAGAACGCATATTCCGGCTACAGAGGTCAGATGAAGCTTAGAACAGCTGTAGAACAGTCAGTAAACGTCTGTGCAGTAAAGACATACATGAAGATAGGTCCTGACTATTCTGCTTCAATGCTGAAGAAAAACGGCATCAGCACTCTCGTCGAGGAAGGTACAGCCAATGACCTGAATCCTGCAGCACTGGCTCTCGGAGGTCTGACATACGGAGCTACACCTCTCGAAATGGCAGCTGCATATTCGACATTCCCAAGCGGTGGTACATACAAGACGCCTATCTCATATACAAAGGTAGTCGACTTCAATGGTGATGTCCTTCTTGAGAAAAAGCCTGAAGAAACAAAGGTCTATGATGAAGGCGTAGCGTGGATCATGACTGATATACTGCGTACTGTAGTAACAAACGGTATTGCTAAAAGCGCAGCTATCGGAGTACAGCCTGTAGGTGGTAAAACAGGTACTACCAACGATAACTTCGATATATGGTTCTGCGGATTCACTCCACAGTATTCAGCTGCACTCTGGATGGGAACAGATGTCAACATAGCAATGAGTTCCAGCAGTGGTACTACAGCAGCATTCTGGTCTGCAGTAATGAAGCGTGTATGTGCCGACCTTCCATCAGAATCATTCTTTGAACGTCCGAGCAATGTTGTTTCCATAGGAGGAGAATATTACACCGATGGAACATATTCGAGGACATATACAAACAGAAACTACTCAGGTTACAATAACGGCGACGGCAGTACAAAAGCCCCTACTACGCAGGCTCCTACCACCCAGGCTCCTACCACCCAGGCTCCTACCACTCAGGCTCCTACCACTCAGGCTCCTACCGCACCATCCCATAAACCTGAAGAACCTAATGAATAAACTCTGATATCATCATAAGATGATCCAGCGATCATACCGGTCACGGAAATACAGATTTGAGATCTGAAACCGCTGACCGGTATTTTATTGTTAATAATATCGGGTCTGCAACTTCCAGCCACTGATCAACAAAGGCTTCATACAACTTTTATTTCCCAGGATAAAATATTCATACTGATCATCTATCTCACAGATTTTGGGCTGAAAACAACTGCTATGATATACCCCCATCCGATGGCTGCAGTTATACCTCCTGCTGCAGCTTTTATACCACCGGTCACAGCTTCCAGCAAACCATCTTTGGCACCTTCCATAGCGCCTTTTGCAAGATTGTATCCGAATCCCGGAAGCGGTACTCTGGCGCCTGTGGCTGCAAGATCCACAAGAGGCTGGTAAAGACCGAAGGCCTGAAACAAAGCTCCCGCAGTAACAAGGACAACAAGGACTCTCGGTGCTGTAAGCCTTGTACAGTCCATCAGGAGCTGTCCGATCACACATATAGCACCGCCGATAAGAAATGCATATATATATTCCATATTTTCTCTCCTCTGTCATTCGATTTCCAGAGATACAGCATGTGCTATACCCGGTATTGACTCGCCCTGGAACGGACTTATAGTCGAAAGCAGCGCACCTGTTGATATTATCAGTGCACGTGATATATCGCCTCTTCTCATCTTTCTGTATACATATCCTGCAAAGATCGATGCCGAACAGCCACACCCACTGCCACCGCTGTGCACGTCCTGTCTCGGTTCATATATCATACATCCACAGTCATCGTATACATTTTCGATATGTTTTTCCGGTACTCCTGCATCTGACAGCAGATCTTTTACGATATCCTTGCCTATGAACCCAAGATCACCCGTAAAGACTGCATCATAATAGTCGAGCTGCCGTCCTGTGTCCTGCAGGTGATTAAGTATCGTGTCCACTGCTGCAGGTGCCATTGCACTGCCCATCTGATTCGCATCTTTCACACCGGCATCTATTATTTTGCCTACAGTCCCGGATTCGACACGTACATTTCTCAGAACGCTGACCTTTCCTTTACAGTCAGTCTCAATCCTGTCTCCTGATTTCTTTCCGGCAAGCAGCATAGCACCCGCTGCCGTTGCAGTCCACTGTGCTGAAGGCGGACGTTGATTTCCATGTTCCAGCGGCATCCTGAACTGTCTCTCAGCAGTACAGTAATGGCTTGAAGCACCGATAACGACATTATCACTGTACTTTCCGTCAGTGAGCACTGCACCCATGATAAGTGACTCCGTCATCGTAGAACAGGCTCCGTACATACCGAGAAAAGGTATGTGCATATCTCTTGCCATAAAGGACGATGACATGAGCTGGTTGAGGAGATCTCCACTGAGCATAGCACCTATGTCATCGTTATTGAGGCCACCCCTTCTTATAGACTCAGTCATAACAGTTTTGAGCATTTTGCTTTCTGATTTCTCCCATGTAGATTCACCGTAAGTATCATCGTCCAGGCATATATCAAACCATGGCGCCATCGGGCCTTCACTTTCTTTTTTGCCGGCTGCCGCACATGCGCTTATAATATATGGTCTGTTTCTGAAAAAAACAGTCTGTTTTCTCTTTCCCATAGATTCCCCCTTGTCAGTAAATAAGCCAGTAAACTATACCTATCAAGGCTGATACAGTTATACCGCATACCAGCACAGGTCCAGCCAGAGAAAACAGCTTCGCACCTACTCCAAGAACTATCCCCTCTTTTTTATATTCTATGGCAGGCGCCACCATTGAGTTGGCAAATCCGGTTATTGGAACGATAACGCCTGCACCTGCAAACTTTCCGATAGTATCGAACCACCCCAGCCCTGTAACAAGCTGTGCCGACATCACAAGTATCATTACGGTATATGTTGCAGCTTCCTTCTCAGATAGCCCGCAGGCGGAAATAAATCTGTTCTCGATCCACAAGGACAGGACACATATCGAACCTCCTGTCACCATAGCTTTCAGTGAGTTTAGAAAATATTTCGGCTTTGGTGTGAACTGTTCTGCGTATTTACCATAGGCTTTTGCAACCTGTTTCTTGCTCACATCCTCAGCTCTCATTTCTTTATCCTTCAATAGAATCCACCTCTTCCTTCTGTCTGTAAATAAATTTTTTCATATATAGCTTATTATTGCCAGATATGGCATAATAATATCATGAAAAAAATTGTTTTAGCCTCTTCGTCACCAAGACGGATCGAGATGATGAAAAAAAACGGATATGAGCCATTGATCAGACCTGCAGATATCGATGAAACACTTCCGATACAGATGTCTCCGGAAGCAGCCACCATGTATCTGGCGTTCAAAAAAGCCTCATTCATAAACAGCAAAGAAAATAACAGCATTGATGAAGATATGCTCATTATCGCTGCAGACACAGTCGTTGTTTACGGCAGCAGGATAATAGGCAAGCCAGCTGACAAGAATGAAGCTTTCAATACACTGATAAGGCTGCGGAACTCCTCTCATAGAGTGATCACAGGCGTTTGTATGATAGATAATAAAAATAATATAAAGGAGTGTTTCGGTTCTGTTACCGAGGTTTTCTTCAAAGATTTCAGTGAGAAAGAACTTATCGAATATATAAACACCCCTGAACCATACGATAAAGCCGGCGGATATGCGATACAAGGCACTTTTGGCAAATATGTAGACCATATCGACGGTGATTATGACAATGTCGTAGGATTTCCCTGGAAACAGATCCATGCCCGCCTGAAAGGTATTATATAACGGTAGATCCTATGGATGCCTGAATGATCTCCGTAAACCTGATCAGATCATGATGCCAGACAAGGGCCGGATATTGTGTTATCATAGGTGACCGCTCAAGGTCGCCGACCTGCTCTGTTACAACTGAAATTTTTAATACTGATGTACCGATGCAGCCTTTTATACTAAAAACTTCCTTGCATCGAATGTCGGGTTTTCTTCTTATTACAAATAGGGTAGAGTGAGTTTCCTCACCCTCCCGTTGCACCGTACGTACGGTTCTCGTATACGGCGCTACATCAATA
>CAKQUI010000064.1 GCA_934277495.1 uncultured Clostridia bacterium
GCTGTCAGCCTCTGCTCGTGAGCTTCGACTGCCTTTATCCCGATCTTGTTCAGCATCCTCACGGAAACACCCAGTCCGATTATCCCCGGCGCGTTCAGTGTGCCCGCCTCATATCCGTCCGGAAAGTCCAGGGGCTGCACCATATCCCTTGAACGGCTGCCGGTACCGCCTTCGTTCAGCGGCTTCAGCGCCAGTCCTTCCCGGACATACAGCAGCCCCGTGCCCTGAGGCCCCAGCAGACCTTTGTGCCCTGGGGCTGCCAGCATGTCTATATGCTGCCGCTTAACATCGATATCCATATGTCCCAGTCCCTGAGCTCCATCAACAAGAAAAACGATACCGTTCCTGGTCGCGATCCTGCCGATCTTTTCAATGGGCATCTTCGTACCGGTGACATTGGATGCAGCTGTTATGACGATCAGCTTCGTATCCGGTCTCACAGCCCGGCGTATGTCCTCCGGATCAAGGCTTCCATCTGTTGCGCAACCCACCACCGAAACCCGGACCCCTTTCCGCTCAAGACTTTTCAGCGGACGCATCACGGAATTATGCTCCATCGATGAAGTTATGACATGGTCACCTTCACGAAGCAGACCCTTCAGCGCCAGATTGAGGCCTTCGGTGCAGTTTTTCGTGAAAATTATACGTTCAGGTTTCTCCGTTCCAATGAGCCGGGCTATCTCCTGCCTCACTTTGGATATCTCCCCTGCAGTTTTTACCGCCATCGAATGTCCCGACCGGCCGGGATTGGCGCAGTAACCGGTCATTGCCTCAGCCATCGCATCCACCATTTCTCCCGGTTTCGGGAACGACGTCGCGCCGTTATCCAGATAAATCATACATACCTCCCGCCCCCGCAGGGGCAAATCCGCATGAGATACCGCCCCTGCAGCAGACAGGCACCCAGCTCCCGAAAAAAATACAGGCTTGATATATCAGCCTGTATATAATATGCTTTATCGGTGTTATTGGTGAAAAATATCGACTTATACATGACGTCCTGTCATTTTATTTCCTGTTCCAGATCATCAAACTCCTGTGTAGAAAAAAAATCTCCTAACGTAATGTCCAGACCATCACAGAATTTCTTGATCGTTATTATCGAAATGTCCCTGCGCTTTTTATCCATCATGCTATATGCCGTAGATGGCGTTACTCCCGATCTTGTCGCAAGTTCATTTATTTTGATGTCCTTTTCATTACACAATTCTATGAACCTGTCTACAACAGCATCTTTTACGCTCATTCATGTCACCTCGAATGTATTGTAAAATTTTATACGCAGCAACGTATACGCACTTGCGTATATAGAACAAATGTGTTAAACTTATATCACTAAAAACCAAACGAAAGGTAATTTTATTGGAGGAATGTAAACGTGAGTACACAAGAGTATAATTACTTTTTTAACCTGATGGATGTTCTTGAAGACTGGCATAACAATTACAGCGGTTTAGAACTACTTAATGTACGCATCACCAAATACTATGCGAGCATTTCTGCTAAACAACTGCTAGTAATCGGAAATATCAAGGACAGCGAACACGATATCGAAGATCTGGTGCAGCTTGCAAACAGATTCCCTGATAGCGAAGATGGAAGATACTTCAGAAAATTATCTGAATGGTTCGATTTGGGAGACCCTCATAACCCAACTGGTGAAATACGCGCATTTTATCAGAAATGCATCAGCGTCTCCTCGGATTCCGAGCTAGTTAACGTAATGAACGAATTAGAATCAAAATGCAAAGATAGATATCCTGATATGGATATTAAATTTGAGCTACCTAAAATAGAGACCGGACCGTGCTACATAGCCACATCGGTATACGGCACATATAACTGTCCTGAATTATGGACCCTTAGAAGATTCCGAGACAATGTACTGAACAAACACTTTGCCGGCAGGATGTTTATAAAGATCTACTATAAAACAAGCCCGTGGCTTGTTAAACATTTCGGTCATACAAAGTTATTCACTAAATTTATCAAAAGAAAATTAGACAAATTTGTCTATAAACTTAATGAAGCAGGAATATCAAATTCAGACTACAATGATACTTCCATTTAATAATTGAAAGAAGGTGATTTTATATGGCACGAAGAACTTGTTTTGATTGTAGCAACTGTGATAAACAAGAGGTCAAAGACGGTAAGGTATGGTGCCGATACTATAAAGAGTATTACGACCCTGATGATGCATATTCATGTGGCCGTTTTACAATGAGTTCATCAGAAGGCTGTTATCTGACAACCGCATGTACTGAAGCAATGGATCTTCCTGATAATTGTTACGAACTTGAAACCATGAGGGCTTTTCGTGATGGATATCTGACTCACGAAGTTAATAATGGAAAAGAAATCATCGAGGAATATTACACCGTTGCGCCTGAAATCGTGACAGCCGTAAACACACAATGCGATTCCAAAGATATCTGGCGCAAATTGTATTATGATGAAATCCTTCCATGTGTTGACTTAATAAATTCATCCCGGTATGAAGATGCATTGACAAAATACCAGAATATGACCGATTCTCTATTAAAAAAATATGTGCTTCAGTAAAAAGTCGTCTATGCATATACAAATATTACGGAACAATAGCAACACATATTTCTGAGATTATAAGCAATTATCCTGTTAACGTCAGTTATCTGAAAAAACTAACGTTAACAGGATATAATACCTTGCTTTTTATAACTTTCCCGACCAAAGACATATATTCAAAATAAAATCCAGTGTAATTATACATACCTCAGTCATCATAATGACCTTTGCACGAAAGGATCTCTATCACATCGTTTTTTATCCTGTACACCAGTCTGTCTACATCGTTGATGCGGCGGCTCCAGAAACCGCTAAGCTCTCCTCTCAATGGCTCCGGTTTGCCCTTACCGTCAAAGGTTGATTTTCCTCATTCTTCCTCTTCTATGAGTTCACGTTCCTTGCCTTTGCCTTGCTCCAGTGCTTTTATCCCGCTGCGGAGATGTTTCATATTGCTTTCTGAGTAAAAAGGATCCGTGGAAATTTCAAAAGTGTTTTCCTGTTCATTCGTCATTTTTTATCATATCCTCCATTTCCGGTCCAGTAGCTTTGCCAGCAGGGATCGCTTTACTGTTATGGCTTCTTCCGGGCACATTTCCTGGCAGCAGTAGCATTTGATGCATCTGCTGTAGTCGTAGACCGCTTTGCGTTTTACCAGTTTAACTGCTTTGTCTTCCACTGGGCAGGCGCTGACGCACATACCGCATCCGATGCAGCGGTCTGTCTTTACGACAGGTTTCTTTTCCAGTATCGGCGCCAGGAACCGGGCTGCGCCCACGATGCCTTTGTAGTCCCTGCCTCGCTGAACGTTGAAATCGCTGCGGCCGTATTTTGCTGCGGCTTCCTCCGGGGTCATCCTGCCTGACGGGGTGACTACGGTTATATTTTGCATAGTACCCACGCCCTGCTCCATGCCGCTGACGTTTGTCGGCACCAGTTTCGGATCCAGATACACAAGATGACAGAAAACCGTATCAAGCGCCACAGGGTCTTTCGATGCCAGTATGACGTTCATCGGCGTCGGCATGCCTGAGCCCGGTCCGTTGCCCTCCATGGCGGTGATGCCGTCCATGATGTGCAGCACCGGGTCCACCAGGTTGTTGAGGTCTGCGATCATCCTTGCAAAAGTCTCTGCTGTGGCAAATCTGGCGTGGGATGCGCCTTTGTTGAATCCGTATACACAGCCGAATGTGTTTTTCACTGCACCGGTTATGCGTTCAAGCTGGTGCGTCTTCATTTTGCATATGTTGACGATGCCCTCTGCTGCTGCGACCTCATCGCACAGGATAAATCTCTGCTCTGCCCGTCCTGATGGAAAGGATACTTCCGTGCCATGTTCAAAATCCCCGAAAGGGATACCCAGTCTGTCTGCAGGCTCTTTCAGGCCGCACTCCTCCGCTACTTTTTCCGGTTTCATCCTCGACGGTCCCGGTGAATCGCCATAGCACAGGTCGCTGAAGCCCGCTTCCTGCAGGAGCCTGCCTGCTGCTTCGAATACTGCAGGATGCGTAGTGCATGCTTTCTCCGGATCGGCTTTGGTCAGCAGGTTCGGTTTCATGACGATGTTACTGTCTTTCGGAAGTCCGATGAGCGTTTCCGTACCTCCCAGAAGGTCTGCCGCTTCAGACAGAGCACGGTACACTGCCTCCCTGTCATAGCTTTCGCATTTCACAAGGGCGACTTCGGCATATGCCGGCTTCGCATCATGTATATCGCCTGTCCTGCCGGATACCTTGTCCTCCCGCTGCTCACTCGTGCCGGGTCTGCAGTTCATCTCTGTATCTGAGCTGCTGCACGGATGGCAGCTGCAGCCGGATGCTTCACAATACTCCGTATTTTCTTCCGCAGCGTCCGGCGAACATTTGGGCTTGTCCACATGACCCGCCGGTCCGCAGGATCCTTCGGATCCGTTATATATAAAAGAAGTCCCGCAATCATTGCGAAACTCCATATCACTGTTTTTCATATCGTCTTTCTTCATATTATATACCTCCCGGACATTCCCAGTGCAGCTGCAACTCAACCAGCGACACATTCGGCTACACCTGGATGTATCGAAATCTGCTTTTTTGAGTCCGGTTTCGATACTTTCTCACTTTTCGTGAGGTGCTGGCCATGACTCACGGCTCACGTGGGACGCCGAATGTATCGAAATCCGATCTTTTTTGCTCAGTTTCGATACTTTTTCTTTTTTCGTGAAGGACTGACCGTGACTCACGGCTCAAGTGAGATGCCAAATGTATCGAAATCCGCTATTTTTAACTCAGTTTCGATACTTTTTCGCTTCTCGTGAAGGGCTGACCATGACTCACGGCTCAGGTGAGATGCCAAATGTATCGAAATCCGATCTTTTTAACCCTTTTTCGATACTTTCTCACTTTTCGTGAAGGACTGATCGTAGCTCACGGTTCAGGGGCTGATCGTATACTGCAGCTAATGTGTCTTTATGCCTGTCCCGCTTATTGGTATGGCGTCTCCCAGGAATGTAGGATCCGGTTTTATCATCCATTTGACAAAGTCCTTGTCCCTTGCCAGGATCTCTCTCACATCACGATATCCCTGGCCTCTGTACTGCGCCTGATCTGATGCTGCGCCTGCAGCATCTATGCCCATGTGCCTGCAGCCGTACAATGTCCTGTAAAGATGGTACCTCTGAGTCACCACCACCATGCTGTTCACTTCGAATATATACTTTGCACGGTAGACTGATTCATAAGTAGAGAACCCTGCGTGATCCAAAAAAATATCCTCGCTCTTCACTCCCGCTTCCTCGGCGTAGTTCTTCATGACCTCTACTTCATTGTAGGCTACCTGTCCGTTGTCTCCGGTCATCAGAAGTTTAGGCGCTACGCCTTTCTTGTAAAGCTCGATGCCTGTATCCAGCCTGTCCTTGAGCATCAGACTGGGAGTGCCGTCGGAGTGTACAGATGCACCAAGCACCATTATACATTCCGGCTTTATCTCTTTGAACCGGCTCACTTCATCATCTGATATCGTATCCTCTCTTGAATCTATCTCTGCGTATATGCTGTTTTCAGTTGTCTTTATCACGAAAAGATCTGCTCCGAAAACTGCTGCTGTCACACCTGCTATAACGGCGACAGCTATTATCAGTATCTTCATAACAAGTCTCTTTTTGCTTTTTTCTTTCTTCATCATGGCTATATTATAAAGGTTTTTTATGATAGTTTAAAGAAATCCTTACGATTTATTGTTTTTGTTTACAAAAATAAAACCATTTTAAATCTGTTGTTGACAACTCACAAATTCAGGATTATATTATTATTGTTACAGAATGAAAAGTTTTATACTTACATATTAAATGATATATAAAGGAGAACTGCAATGGACTATAATTTCAAAATCGAATTAACGAAAAACCCTAAAGCAAAACCTGATCCTGAGACACTGGTTTTCGGCCAGAACTTCACTGACCATATGTTTGTAATGGACTACACAGAAGGTCAGGGATGGCATGACGGCAGGATCGTACCTTACGGACCTATCACTCTCGAACCAAGTGCGCTTGTTCTCCATTATGCACAGGCTATGTTCGAAGGTCTCAAGGCATACAAGACAGCAGACGGCAGAGTTCTCCTGTTCAGGCCTGATATGAACGCCAAGAGGACAAACAACACCAACGACAGACTCTGCATCCCTCAGATGGATGAAGACCTCTACGTTGAAGCTATCAAGGCACTGGTAAAAGTAGACGCTGACTGGATACCTCAGGCAGAGGGTACTTCACTCTACATCAGACCTTTCATCTTTGCTGATGAGGCATGCCTCGGAGTAAGACGTTCATCATCATACAAATTCATGATAATCCTCAGCCCTGTAGGCCCATACTACAAAGGCGGTCTCGCACCTACTAAACTTTACGTTGAAGACTTCTATGTGAGAGCTGCTGTGGGCGGTACAGGCGAAGCCAAGTGCGGCGGCAACTACGCCAGCAGCCTCAAGGCTCAGGAGCTCGCACATCAGCAGGGATTCGAACAGATCCTGTGGCTTGACGGAAACGAAAAGAAATACGTTGAAGAGATCGGTACATCAAATGCGTTCTTCATGCTGGGCGATGAGATCATAACAGCTCCGCTGGACGGCACTATCCTCCCGGGCATCACAAGAAACTCTGTTATCCAGATACTCAAGAAGAAAGGCTACAACATCGTTGAAAGAAGACTTACTATCGACGAGATCGTTGAAGCATACAAGAAAGGTCAGTTCAAAGAAATGTTCGCATCCGGAACAGCTGCAGTAATATCACCTGTAGGCGAACTGAAATACAAGGATACAGACATGATCATCAACGACGGCAAGATCGGTCCTGTCGCTCAGGAGATGTACGACACTATCTACGGCATCCAGACAGGCAAGATCGCAGACGACATGGGATGGACTGTAGAAGTAAAATAATCAAATCTGATATAACTTATAACTTCCTTAAATAGATAAAGTGCTTTGCTATAAGACCGCAGGGCGTCCGCTGGATATCACAGCAGGCGCCCGATGCGGTCTTTTGCTTTGCCTTAAAGAGAAAAGGCTCAGCCATCAAACAGCCAAGATACGCTGCCACCCTGATACCCGTACCGCCCGCTGCAGCACTTTCCATACATCACAGAGTTTTCTGCAGTCTCTCCTGCAAAACGCCTGCTAAACAGTATCTGAACGATCTGTCCCTATTGCCATAGCTTTCTGTCTCAGCAGTTTTTATGCAAAGGGAAAGGGAGCACACTGCATGTGTATGCCCCCTCTTTTTCCCTGCAGTTTCCTGCAGTCATATGTCATAGTTTCATGTTTATTTCGTCTTAACTTTGACTACGCTGCTGTATGAACTGCTGACTGCTTTGCCGTCAACTGTCCTGTATGCACTGACTTTGTAGTAGTAAGTCTTCTTCTTAGCAAGCTTAGTGTTGCTGAAGGATGTAGTCTTGCCGCTCTTCACTGTCTTCACCAGCTTGTATCCTGATGATTTCTTTGTTGAGCGATATACTTTGTATCCTGAAGCTCCGGCTGTCTTCTTCCAGCTTACAGTAGCTTTCTTAGTGCCTGCCTTTGCTTTCACGCCGGCTGGTTTTGAAAGTACAGGTTTTGCTGAAACGACTGCTGAAAGGCTGCCCTTCAGCTCACTGCCGCTGTAGTTTGCATAAGCTGCGACTTTATAATAATATGTCCTGCCTGTCTTCAGAGTCTTGTCGCTGACAGATGTTCCGGCTGTCTTCCTGACTTCCTTGTAGCTGCCGTTTTTCGACTCAGCTCTGTAAAGGATATATCCGTCGGCCTTGCTGGCCTTATTCCAGCTTACCTTGATGGAATCGTATCCTGCAGCTGACGCCTTCACTCCGCTTACCTTTGCAGGTGTAGCTGCTGCTGTCTTTTCCTCATCAGTTAGCATCCTTACATTGCCCTTTGACGATGTAGTCCATGGAGTCATCACAAGGCTGTCTGCCTTGCCTGCTTTCCAGTTGTCCGACTTTATCAGAGTCTTTATTTTGTCAAAAGCTTTGCTGTCTGCTATATTGCTGTTGAGTTTGTCAGCGAAAGCCTTGCTGCTGATATCATCGATGGCTTCAAGACCTTCAGCTACGCCCTTGCCGTGGTTTTCACCCTTGACTAACGTACCTACTGTCTTCTTTTCAGCTACTGCTATGCCGCCGCTTCTCTGCTGCGCATCAGCGTTGTAGTAGCTGTTCAGCATGTAGCCTGTACCTGTGTTCCTTCCGGCAATACCGCCTACATCACCTGTGCTGGACAGAGCTATCACATCCACATCAGCGAGGCAGTTGTATGTAGCGCCTGACTGGAATCCTGCGATACCTCCTACGGCTGCTTTGTTCACAGGAGCTTTTGCTTTTACGGTACCCTTTGCATAGTTGTTGATATTGCCGTTCCATGCACCGATGCCTTCTATACCGCCTGCATATGCCCATGATGCATCAGATACAGCATAGACCTTTATATCTGTGCGGCTGTTTGTTATCACGCCGCCGTTATCCTGACCGACAATACCACCGGCATAGGCTGACTGGGAATTTGAACGGACTTTTACAGTTCCCGTTACTTTTACATTGTCTATCTCGCCGTCAGTTTCCTTCGATTCCACTGTAGCTGCTACGCCACCGGCATAGATACGGCTCTTTCCATTGTAGTTTCTCATGTCTATGGAAACTCCACTGAGGTCGAGGTTCTTAACTGAGCCTCCCTTTACATATGCGAACAGTCCTGCAAAATATCCGCTGTACTGGGATTCTGCAGTTCCTACCTGCATACCTGAGATCCTGTAGCCGTCTCCGTCAAAAGTACCTGAGAAAGGCCATGGATTCGTTCCGCCTGCAGGTACCCACTCGTCTGACAGACGGATGTTCCTGTCGAGCTTTATGTACTTGCCTTCGTAGTGTTCATCTTCGTTGACTGAAGCTGCAAAGGCTCTCATCTGTGATTCAGTATGGATGATCCACGGATCTTTAGCAGTACCACTGCCGCCTGCGAATATGCTGCCGTCAGTCTTGCCGTATCCTGTAGTATCATTCTTTGCTGATTTGCTGAGTGCTTTCTGGAGAGCTGACTTGAATGCTCCGTCTTCCAGACCGCTCACTGTTTGCTTTCCTGAAATGATATCAGCTATGATATCGCTGTAGTCGCTGCTGCCTTTAGTTACTTCAACAGCCTTTATCTTGCTCTCGTCATTTATCACGACTTTGACGATGGTTTCTTCTTTTGTGTCTTTGGCTATGTCTCTGCCGTAGAATATGCCTTCATAATAATCAGGTGCTTCTTCCGGCAGCATTGCCTTTAAAGTTTCATCTGTGGTTTTATCGTATACAGCCTGTACTGTATCCTTGCTGAGTACAGCCTTGCCGTTTTCTGAATTCCAGCTTCTCAGCGACTTTGAAAGTTCATCGCTTCCTGTCCATGTCCTTGCCTGTCTTCCGCCCTTTGCAAGATCAGCATTCATCTTGCTGAAATTGCTGTTGAGCTGCTTTGCAAGCGCTCCGTCCTTGATATCCTTTTCATCAAGACCTTTGACATTGAGACTTACGCTGCCTGTGTACGGTTCGCCCTCGTCGTTCACTCCAGGGCCTACGCTCCAGCCGATGGCTACTGCCGGGCTGATGACATTCTTCGCATCTGTCTTGCTGTCAGTGATTATAACTGCAGAATTGCTGTAATAGCTCTGGAAAGTATCACCGATACCTGTTGCCCATCCTGCCAGTGCTCCTACATATCCTGTGTAGCAGTCAGCTTCGATGTCTGCCAGTGAATAGCAGTTCAGCATAGTACCTGCCTGTACAGCAGCGATGCCGCCCAGTGAAGGAGAACCCTCTTCCTTACGGTCAGCTGTTCCTGTTATCTTTCCTGTAGTGTAGCAGTTGGCGATGAGTCCTCTGTTGGAAAGACCTATGATACCGCCTGCTTCTGCAAGTCCGCCTACAGCTTCAGCTCTCACATCAGCTGTTCCGACAGTGTTGATTATCTTTTCTCTGAGTGCGTTTCCTGCAACTCCGCCTACGAATACATTGCCTTTTGAATGAGTCGTAGCGCCCTGTATGTTTCCTGAAACTGTCACTCCGTCTATGACTGCGCTGTCCATGTATCCTGCCAGTGCAGAAACATATATGCTCTGTGCTGATGTGACGTTTATGTCAGCGTCTATACTGAGATCTTTTACTTCAGCTCCGGAAGTCAGCACGCCGAAGAGTCCGAAGTACACTCCTGCATCATCGCCGATAGGGTCTTCATAAGCAGCGTCCTTGCTTCCTATAGTCAGCCCTGTTATGCTATGGCCGTCTCCGTCGAAAGTACCCTTGAACGGATACTCGCCTTCACCTACAGGTATCCAGCGTCCGCCTTTCAGCTGGATATCATCTGTCAGCTTCAGGTATATACCGCTGTAGTCTATCTTTGAAGTCAGCGACTTTGCAAATGCTCTCAGCTGATCTTCTGTTTTTATAGTATACGGGTCTTCTTCAGTTCCCTTTCCGCCTGCGAATATGGAGTCGTCTATCACTGAGTTCGCCCAGAGCGACTTGCTGTGGGTCACTTTGCTGTCTGCAAATGTCCAGTCATAGTATTTGTTGTCTACAGCTGCTGTTCTTGAGCTGTAGTCGCATTTGATTGTGGTGTTGTTGTCGTCTGCTTCTTTTGCAAAAGCATCCTTTGCGCCTTCAGTCAGGTTCGATGAAAGCAGCGCCTGAAAATCTGCAGATGCGATCTCCGCAGCAGTTTTTCCAGCAGTACCGTCTGTACCTGTCACGCCTTTGTTGTCGCCGACTGCTGTTGCTGTGCTTTCCTGATCATAATAGCAGTGGGACAGGATCGATCCAGTATTTGAAACACCTGTCAGCGCACCGGCCTTCTTTATAGCCTGCGATGCTGTGACTTTCGCTGATGTGTAATTGTTGTAATGCAGACCGTTTGCTCCGCCGATGAGACCACCTGCATTGCTATTCACATTGCTGGAGTCTACAGTCACATCGCCGAGACTGTAACAGTTCATAAGCAAACCACCGGTACTTTCAAAACCCACCAGACCGCCTGCGTTGGCATTATTTGTACCTGTGGAAACCTTTACATCCACATCTGCTCCACAGCTTGCCATGGTCATCTTCGCATTCGTGAATCCTGCGAGACCTCCCACCATTGCTACTGCACTGCCGCCTGTATCTACAGATATCACACCGTCTGCATGGCAGTTGTTGAAAACAGTTCCCTGTGCTACTGAATTGTCCACCTTGGCATACGCTGCAAGAGCGCCTGCATAAGACAGTGCGCTGGTCTTAGTATATATCTTCGCTCCGGAAACTGTCACATTGCTGAGCCTTGCTGCAGCTGTCACATATCCGAAAAGTCCTGCCGCAGTGCTGTTTGCCGGGGATGATTCTGAACCTATGGTCAGGTTCGAAACAGTATGTCCCTTGCCGTTGAATATACCTGCAAAGAGATTCTTGCTGTCTCCGATCGGAGTCCAGTCGATGCCTGCAAGGTCGATGTCCTTGCTGAGGGATATATACTTATCTGCATAAGTTTCCCCTGCGGCGACTGACTCTGACAGCGCCTTCATAGTATCTGCAGACGATATCTTATACGGATCAGATTTCGTACCTGAACCGCCGTCGAATATGTTAGTCCCTGCTGCCTTTGCGATAGCCGCATCTGTGGCATCCAGGATACCCTGTGAACTGGCTGTGGCACTCGATATAGTGTCAACGCCGTCAGTTCCGTTCTTGTCCTTGATCTTATCCAGCACTTCCAGGGCTGCTTCCCAGTAATTTGGTGTCTGGTCTTCCCCTGTCGCCTGGATATCAGTGATCTTCACAGTGCCGTCCTGCTCTGCCAGAGTCACTGTCACTTTGATGAGTCCATCTTTGTAACCCTTCGACTCTCCTGTGTAAGTCCCGGCCTTGCAGCTGCTGTCAACACTTGCTGCAAAGACAGAGAAGGAGTTCAGGGTCATAAGCATCATCACTGCCAGTATCACTGCCAGCAGACGCCTGGACTTTCTTCCTCTGCTTGTCATAAATAACTTGCCTCCTGTTTCTGACATCCCGGATCGCCTGAATCCCATATGCGGTCATATACTTCTCCAGTTATTTCAGACTAACCCGTTTCCTTTGATAAGGGTTAGTTGGAGCTAACCCAGTGAACATTATATAGGACAGGATGTTGCAAGTCAAGAATTTTTTGAAAACAATATTTCAGCTGCAGGGTATGCCGGTCTGATATTCTCTGAACCACAATAACGCCGCAGCCGGAGCACAGTTCTTCTGCGTCCGGCTGCGGTGTGTTATGTGAGAAGATCATATATTTATTGCACTTACATGCTTCTGACGTACTCGTTCATTGGTTTCGTAAGGTAGTGGTTGACGGGCATTTTTTCAGTGGTGATATATCCTGGCGCTGCATCTATCAGCATCGGGATCCTGTTCACCAGCGTCGCACATGTCAGCTCCACGGTTGACGGCCAGTTTACGATCACTGTAGTCTCAGGTTCGCCCTCGAATGTCCATTCGTTTTTATCGAAATCATCAGGTCCGTATACGAATCCCTGACACTGCGTTTCAAGAGTTATGCCTTCCTCTGTTTCAGTTGTGACGATGGCAGCCATACCTGTAGCGTCTC
>CAKQUI010000065.1 GCA_934277495.1 uncultured Clostridia bacterium
GTCAGCGATAACTGCAGGGTTTCTCGGGTCATCCTCAGGGATACCTGCTTCTACTTTACCTACCAGGTCAGCACCTACGTCTGCAGCCTTGGTATAGATACCGCCGCCTACACGTCCGAACAGCGCCATTGATGATGCACCGAATCCGAAACCTGTGATGCACTGTGTAACTGTTGCCAGGTCAAGAACGCATAATACCACGCCCAGACCGAACAGACCGAGACCTGATACAGCCAGTCCCATTACGGCACCTGATCTGAATGCAATCTTCAGAGCCTTGTTCATGCCTGAATCCTTTGCAGCCTGTGCAGTTCTCACGTTACCCAGTGTAGCCACCTTCATACCGAAGAAACCTGCCAGCACTGAAAGCAGTGCTCCGAACACATACAGGATCGCTGTTGTCACACTCTGCAGACCGAAGCCTATGAGCAGTGCCAGTACAACGATAACGATCGCCATGATCTTGTACTCTCTTGTGAGGAACGCCATCGCACCTTCTCTTATGTATCCGGCGATCTCCCTCATCCTGTCGTTGCCTTCATCGGCTTTGCCGACCCATGTAGCAAGGGAAACTGCAACGATCAGTCCAATTATTGCTGCGACTACAGCAATGATTGCCAAACTATTCATTTTTATGAAACCTCCCTCTCGCATTTATCACAATAAAAAAACCACTGTATGACTTTTTGATATACAATAGAGTAATCCTTTTATGTGACAGATACGAAACTTAAAATGTAAATTATTCCAACGCAACAAGCACGAGCGAAATCACGATAAACAGGATAGCCGTTACTGTAGATATCTTGCTTAATATACCTTCGTAACCCTGGCTCTTCCTTTTACCGAAAAGCTGCTCAGCACCGCCGCCGATTGAACCTGATAAACCGTCACTGTTACTTGACTGAAGTAATATACTGATGATCAGTACCAGACTTGCTACTGCAAGTATGATTTTAAGAGCAATACTCATTTTATTTCCTCCTTGTAGTTTAACTATTAAAGTCTATCACAGTGTCTGTCAAAAATCAACAATTATGTTTGCTTTCCATATCTATTTTATATACAGATGATCTCCGTTTTTCCTTGCTTTTATTACAAAACTACATGAAAAATATTTTATTATGCAGAAAAATATTATTTTAACAAGCCCATAATATCATCAGAAGTTTCTCATTCAAGATAAAACAGAGCCGACATCATCGATGTCCGGCTCTGTGATATGTGCTTTTTGTCTGTATAACAGACTATTTTCTGCCGATGTTGTAGAATGCATCCATTCCTGCATACTGAGCTGACTCGTCCAGGAGTTCTTCCAGTCTGAGGAGCTGGTTGTACTTGGCGATACGGTCTGTTCTCGACAGTGAGCCTGTCTTGATCTGACCTGCATTGAGACCTACAACGATATCAGCGATAGTAGTGTCTTCTGTCTCACCGCTTCTGTGTGAAACAACTGCAGTATATCCTGCTTTCTTTGCCATCTCGATGGCGTCGAATGTCTCTGTAAGTGTTCCGATCTGGTTGACCTTGATGAGGATCGAGTTTGCGATACCTTTCTCGATACCTTCTTTGAGTCTTTCAGTGTTTGTAACGAAGAGGTCGTCTCCTACCAGCTGGATCCTGTTTCCAAGTCTTTCTGTCAGGAGCTTCCATCCATTCCAGTCGTCTTCTGCAAGACCGTCTTCGATAGATACTACAGGATATTTGTCACAGAGCATCTCATAGTAATCTACCATTTCTGATGCTGTTCTGCTCACGCCTTCGCCTGTGAGGTTGTAGATATCAGCTTCTGCATCATAGAATTCGCTGGCCGCAACATCCAGTGCGATCCTTACGTCGTCGCCAGGCTTGTATCCTGCCTTTTCGATAGCAGCGATGATATCCTGGATAGCTTCTTCGTTTGTAGCCAGGTTCGGTGCGAAACCGCCTTCATCACCTACTGCAGTGTTCATGCCCTTTTCCTTGAGGACGCTCTTGAGATTATGGAAAACCTCAGCACCCATTCTCAGTGCTTCTCTGAATGTTTCAGCACCTACAGGCATGATCATGAATTCCTGTATGTCTACTGTGTTGTCTGCGTGTGATCCTCCGTTGAGGATGTTCATCATAGGTGTCGGCAGCACTTTGCCGTTCACGCCTCCGAGATACTGGAACAGTGGAAGTCCCAGCGACTCTGCTGCAGCTCTTGCTGTTGCCATTGATACGCCCAGGATAGCGTTAGCTCCCAGCTTGCCCTTGTTAGGTGTTCCGTCGAGCTCGATAAGCAGTTTGTCAAGTCCCGGCTGATCCAGTGCATCCCAGCCCACAACATGCTCTGCTATGATGTTGTTGACGTTGGCAACTGCTGTAAGCGTGCCTTTGCCAAGATATCTTGACTTGTCGCCGTCTCTCAGCTCTACTGCTTCATGTACACCTGTCGATGCACCTGACGGCACGATAGCTCTTCCGATGGAGCCGTCCTCAAGCAGCACTTCTACTTCAACTGTAGGATTTCCTCTGGAATCCAGTACTTCTCTTGCGAGTACATCTTCGATATAAGACATGTGTTTTCTCCTTTGAATCAAATTAGAAATCGATTATTTTCATGAAATCTTCAGCTTTGAGGCTTGCTCCGCCTACCAGCGCTCCATCGATCTCTTCCATATTCATTATCTCTGTGGCATTGGCCGGCTTGACGCTGCCGCCGTACTGTATGATGACCTGGTCAGCAGTATCTTCATCATACATGGCTATGAGCGTGTTCCTTATGAATGCGCACATTTCTTCCGCCTGCTGCGGTGTTGCTGTACGGCCCGTGCCTATTGCCCATACAGGCTCGTATGCGATCACAAGCTCTGCGATGTTATCAGCAGGTATGTCTTTCAGACCTCCCTGCAGCTGCTTTTTCACAACAGACTCTGCATCGCCTGCATCTCTCTGCTCAAGGCTCTCTCCAACGCACATTATCGGCGTGATACTGCCTTCGAAAAGCTTCCTGAGCTTTTTATTTACTGTTTCATCGGTTTCACCGAAATACTGGCGGCGTTCGGAATGTCCCACTATACAGTAATCCACTCCTGTTTCTTCCAGCATTGCAGCCGATATCTCTCCTGTGTATGCTCCTTCATCTGCAAAATGCACGTTCTGTGCACCGACTCCGATATCCGTGTCTTTGAAAATCTCAACGAGTGTATCCAGATCCGTAAACGGAGCGCATATGGCAGTCCTGACATCAGTGCCTTTGTAAAGTTCTCTGAAGGCTTCAGCAAATTCACGGGCTTCAGCCTTTGTCTTGAACATTTTCCAGTTTCCGGCTATGAAAGGTATCCTCATCGTCAATCACCTCCGGATCATTTATCCTCCAGGCATGCTACTCCCGGCAGTTCCTTTCCTTCTAGGAATTCCAGTGAAGCGCCTCCGCCTGTTGAAATATGAGTCATTTTGTCTGCGAATCCGAACTGTTCGACAGCAGCGGCTGAATCACCTCCGCCTATAACAGTTGTAGCGTCGCTTTCTGCCAGCGCCTTTGCAATGGCTTTTGTGCCTTCTGCAAACGACGGCATTTCGAATACGCCTGCAGGACCGTTCCACACGACAGTCTTTGCTGATGCGATACAGTTCCTGTAAAGCTCTATAGTCTTAGGACCTATATCCATACCCATCATATCTGCCGGTATACTGTCTCTGTCGAATACAGCCTTCTCACTGTCATTGCTGAATTCTTTAGCACAAACTGTATCCACCGGAAGCAGAAGTTCTACGCCTGCTGCCTCGGCTTTTTTCATAAGTTCTCCTGCCAGCTCTATGCTTTCTTCATCGAGGATGGATGTTCCGATCTCGTATCCCATAGCCTTGAAGAAAGTATAGCTCATGCCACCGCCGATTATCAGCGAGTCTACTTTTTTCATGAGGTTCTCGATAACAGGTATCTTGTCTCCGACCTTTGCACCGCCCATGATGGCAACGAATGGTCTTTCCGGATCATCCAGAGCGTCTCCCAGGAACTTTATCTCCTTTTCGATCAGGAAACCTGATACGGCCGGCATATATTTTGCCAGTCCGGCTGTGGAGCAGTGTGCTCTGTGCGCTGTACCGAAAGCATCGTTCACGAATATTTCTCCGAGAGCTGCCAGCTCACCTGTGAACGGCTCCTCGTTCTTTGTTTCTTCAGCTCTGTATCTGACGTTTTCCAGGAGCATCACCTGACCGCCTTTAAGTGCTGAAGCCTTCTCTCTGACGCTGTCGTCCACGACCACCGGCGATGGTGCGAAGATCACATCCTTGCCAAGCAGCTGTGAAAGTCTGTCGGCTACAGGCTTCAGGGAAAATTCAGGCTTTGCCTCTCCCTTTGGTCTGCCCATGTGAGACATCAGTATCACCGCTGCATCGTTTTCGATAAGATATTTTATTGTAGGCAGTGCCGATACTATCCTGATATCGTTGGTGATCTTCCCGTCCTGCATAGGAACATTGAAATCACATCTCACCAGGACTTTTCTTCCTGCTACGTCGATATCCCTGACTGTTTTTTTCATTTTGAATACCGTCCTTAAAATTGATATGTACTATTTATTGTCGACACTGTGCATGTGTTTTATAAGTTCGAGCACCTTGTTCGAGTATCCGAATTCGTTGTCGTAGAATGCTATCAGTTTGAAGAACCTGTCGTTCAGCTGGATACCTTCTCTTGCATCGAAGATAGAAGTGTTGGCATCGCCGATGAAATCGCTTGAAACGACTTCGTCGTCAACATATTCGAGAACGCCCTTCATGTGAGTTTCTGAAGCTTCTTTCATCTTTGCACAGATCTCTTCATAGCTTGCAGGCTTCTTGAGCTGTACGTTGAGGTCAACTACTGATACATCGTTTGTAGGAACACGGTATGAGATACCTGTCATCTTTCCTGCCAGTGAAGGTACTACCAGACCTACTGCCTTTGCTGCACCTGTAGTTGACGGGATGATGTTGCCGAATGATGATCTGCCTGTTCTCCAGTCTTTCATTGAACGTGCGTCTACTACCTTCTGTTTTGCAGTTGCTGCATGGATAGTTGACATGAGACCCTGTTCGATGCCCCAGTTGTCTTCGATGACTTTGCACATAGGAGCCAGACAGTTAGTAGTACATGAAGCGTTCGATACGATATTCATATCCGGAGTATATGTCTCGTGGTTTACGCCCATTACGAATGTAGGGGTCTCTTTATCCTTGGCAGGAGCTGTGATGACTACTTTCTTTGCACCCTGGTTTATATGTACCATAGCTTTTTCTGTAGTATTGTATGCACCTGTACCTTCTACGATGTACTCAGCTCCGCACTCTCCCCAAGGGATGTTGGATGCATCGCTTTCGCTGTACACAGGAACTTTCTTGCCGTCGATGATGATACCGTCTTCGTAAACACCAAGTTCTTTCGGGAAGCGACCGAATACTGTATCATATTTCAGCATGTATACCATATAATCCTTGTCTGCGTTACGAACATTGATACCTGCGATCTCTATCTCAGGCATGTCCATTGCTGCACGAATAACTACACGTGAAATACGGCCGAACCCGCTCACTCCTATTTTGATTGCCATTTCTAATTCCTCCTGAAGTATGGTTTAAATTTGTTATTATAGTGTAATATTTTATCTATATCTCCCCGTAAAAAGGGTCAATATCGCCTTCGCTTTGAAGATGAAAGTATGTGCATCTCATCTCTGTATTTTGCCACGGTACGCCTTGAAATATTTATGCCTTTCTCTTTGAGCATATCCACCATAGCCTGGTCGCTGTGGGGATTCTTCGGATCCTCGCTGTCAACCATCTCTCTGATGAATTCCTTGATACTGTTGGAGGATATCCCCTCTCCGTGGCTTCCCGACACGCCTGCCGAGAAAAAGTATTTTATTTCGTAAACGCCTCTCGGACTTTGCAGATATTTGCCGTTTATGGACCTGGATACTGTGGATTCGTGTATTCCCAGCTCCTCCGCTATGTCCTTGAGTGTAAGGGTCCTGAGATATTTGCTGCCCTTGTCAAAAAAATCTTTCTGGTATTTGACTACAGAGGTCACTACATTGTATATGGTCTGTTTCCTCTGTTCGATGCTCTTGATCAGCCACAGTGCGGAATTCACTTTGTCCGACAGGTACTTCGAAAGGTTCTCATCGGTCTCTGCCCTGCTCAGCATCTTCTGATAATACGAGCTGACAACAAGGTTAGGTGTACTGCTCTCGTTGACAGTAACGACATATTCGCCGTCCACTCTCTCCACTATGACGTCCGGCACGATGTACTTGGTATCGATCTGCGATGAAAACTGCCTGCCCGGTTTGGGCTCCAGCGTCCTGATGATGTCGCTCATCTCCTGGACTTCTTTTGCAGATATACCCATCTCTCTTGCTATGACTCCAAGCCTGTTGTTGGCAAGATCTTCGAGATGTTCGTTTATGACACGCTCGAAGACATCTGTGAGCTGACCGCTCTGCCTGAGCTGTATTATGAGACATTCCCGCAGATCCTTTGCTCCGACGCCCACAGGATCGAAAGTATGTATGATATCAAGGACTTTGTGTACACTCTCTTCGTCTGAACCGGTGACACGTGCTATCTCATCCACTCCGGACGTAAGATAGCCGTTCTCATCAAGGGATTCTATGATATATCTGCCGATCTTCCTGCAGTTTTTTTTCTGTGTTGCGAACTGCAGCTGGAACATCAGATGCTCCGGCAGCGTGACGTCTGAGGAAACGAACTGTTCGTATGTGTTCTCTTTCTCTTCTCCTCCCTTGTAGTCCCACTGTTTGTAGCTTATATCATCATACTGTCTGTCTTTGATATATTCCTTCCAGTCAAAGTCGTCGTCCTTTGACGATGATACCGCCGCCTGTTCGCTGTCTTTAGTACTGCTGTATCCGTCGTCGTGACTTTCCTGATGCTGCTCTGCAGGATGCTCGTGGGCACCCGGCTCCAGAACAGGATTGACAAGGAGCTGTTCCTGTACATATGAATCAAGCTCCTGGGTGTTGAACTGCAGTATCTGTATAGCCTGTATCAGTTCCGGTGTCATCACAAGCTTCTGTGCCTGCTCAATTGTTAAATCGTAGCCAAATCGCATGCTCATCTTAATACCTCATCTTCATATACAACAAGTATACCACATGGAAATTTTTTTGTCAGTGGTTTGACCCGGTTTTCTTTTTTTCAGTAAAGTTTGTAATTTAATGCCCCCATGTGTCACCGCTGTTTCTACAGAAGTCCCGGAAAGCCCAGCTGCCTGAGAGCCTCGAAAAGAACTATATTGGCGGAATTCGACAGATTGAAAGATCGCAGTCTCGTATCTTCGCTCATAGGTATCCTGATGGCACTGTCCTCATGAGCTTTTATGAAATCTGCCGGAAGTCCTGCAGTTTCTCTGCCGAACAGCAGCATGTCCTCATCCCTGAAGCTCACTTCGGTGTAAAGTTTTTTGCCTTTTGTTGTAGACAGGAACATCCTGTGATCTTTGTATTCATCCAGGAACTCATCAAGACTTTCATGGACCTCGAGTTTAACGAAAGGCCAGTAGTCCAGCCCTGCTCTTCTGAGACTTTTGTCATCTATGGAAAAGCCCAGCGGTTTCACAAGATGCAGCACAGTTCCTGTCGCTGCACAGCTCCTTGCTATATTGCCTGTATTGGGTGGTATTTCCGGATTTACCAGTACGATGTGTATTGACATATATATTCTCCTTCCGTTTTTATTGTACTTTTTAACAAATAAATGTCAAGGAGCATTATTATACTGCAAAAAAAACAAGACAAATCCGGAACTTTATTATATAATTATGTGGAATATACGATAAATAATGGAGGTAACTGATGAAAAAAATCAAAATCGGACTACTTGGCCTTGGAAATATAGGAACAGGCACCTGTCAGCTTCTCGATATGAACAGGAGCGAAATAGAGTCTTCTGTCGGTGCCGGAGTCGAGATCGTTAAGATACTCAAAAGAAATAAAAACAAAAAAGGCGCAGCCGATGTGCCTGACGAACTGATAACTACCGATCCTGATGAAATATTCAATGATCCTGAGATAGATATAGTCATAGAGCTTATCGGCGGAATAGAGCCCGCAACATCATATATGATCAGAGCCATGGAAAACGGCAAGCATGTAGTTACTGCAAACAAGGCGGCTGTAGCAGCCAACTACCGCAGACTCATGGACACAGCTGCAGCAAACAATGTACAGATAAGATTCGAAGCCAGCGTGGGCGGCGGTATCCCTATCCTTGGTACTATAACCGAACCGCTCAGCGCCAATAAATTCGAAGAAGTGCTTGGCATAGTCAACGGGACTACCAACTACATCCTGACAATGATGACATCAGAAGGTCTGGATTACGACACAGCACTCAGGGATGCTCAGGCTCAGGGATTCGCCGAGGCAGATCCTACAGCTGACGTGGAGGGCATCGATGCTGCCAACAAGCTCAGCATACTCATCGCTCTCCTCTTTGACAAATATGTAGCGCCGGAAGATATCCCTACGACAGGAATCACGCATATCACAAAAGAGAAGATCGAAGAAGCCCGTGAAAACGGCTGCAAGATCAAACTGATCGCACATGCGAAACGTCTTGAGGACGGCAGTATCGAATACGAAGTAAGGCCTATGCACATCAGTGCTTCACATCCTCTTGCCAACATAAACAAAGAATTCAACGCTGTATTCGTCAAAGGCAATGCAGTCGGCGATCTGATGTTCTACGGCAAGGGTGCAGGTCCTCTCCCTACAGGCAGCGCCGTGATGGGAGACGTCATCGAAATAGCAAGAAAGATATTAAAATAGCAGGAGGAGAATATATATGTCTTTATTTGAAGAATGGAAAGACCTTATCGAAAACCAGACCGAGGAGTCTTTCCCTGAATTCTGGAAAGAATACAGCGGTGCAGAAACGAAGATCTACAGTGATATACTGGACAGACCTTCTGAAAAGATTACCGGTACACTCGGTGAACTGGCAGCAAAATACGATGTCCGCCCTGTGATATTCATGGGATTCCTGGACGGAGTCAACGACAGCCTCAAAAAAGGCAATGATTTCGAGAACTTCGATGAAAATTCACAGGTCGAGATCGAGATAGTGCCTGAAACGCTTTTCTACAATATGCTGGCCGCTGATGCTGACTACCTTTACGGACTTCCTCAGTGGGAAAACATACTGGGCGAAGAAAAGATAGCCGAGATAGCTAAAAAATACAAGCAGTCGAAGACTGTACGCAGAGCAGAGCCGAAAGTAGGCCGCAACGACCCTTGTCCATGCGGCAGCGGCAAGAAATACAAGCACTGCTGCGGACGCAACTGACAGACCGTCAGGCATCATAAAAAACACCATAGACGTTTCCACACGGAAACGTCTATTTTTGTATAAAAAGAAAACCCTGCTTTTGATGCAGGGAAATTTTTTATTTGTTGAAAATAATTCTCAGCTGCCCTTTATATCACATCGTGTCCCGGCTGCCGGAAACATTCACAGTTTCTTCCTGCACAGATCTGATATAACGCATCTGTCACATCCTGGATTCCTGGCACTGCAGCAGTTCCTGCCATGGAATATGAAGCTGTGATGCGCCTCTGTCCAGCGGCTTTGCGGCAGGACCTCCATGAGCGCCAGTTCTGTTTTGAGGACATCTTTCTCGCAGACCAGACCTATACGGTTCGTGACTCTGAACACATGCGTGTCCACAGCTATACGCTGCTGTCCGAAACCCACCGACAGTACCACATTAGCAGTCTTCCTGCCTACTCCCGGCAGCGATACCAGCTTGTCGTAGTCGCAGGGCACCTCCCCGCCGAAATCGCTGACGATTTTTTTTGCCATAGCTATTATGTTTTTAGACTTGGTCTTGTACATGCCTATTTTTTTGATCATTTCTATCACATCGTCCTGTGAAGCCTCAGCCAGCGCTTCTGCCGAAGGATACTTCGCAAACAGCACAGGCGTCACCTTGTTGACGCTGACATCAGTCGTCTGTGCAGACAATGCTACAGCCACGATCAGTTCATATGTATTGCGGTGCGTCAGAGCACATCCTGCATCCGGGTATTCTGCTGCAAGCCTGTCCAGTATTTCGTTCACTTCTTTATCTGAAAACATTTTCCTGCCTCTGTCCTTAATATTTCTGATGCGGGCTTCAACACAGAGCCCGTTCTGATATATTATACAATGCCGCCGTTATTTTTTAAACTGTTTTGTTTACCATAAAACACGAAGCGTTCACTTAAACAGTGTAAAATCATAACATCATATTACTACTGTCCGGTCCAGGATATTCTGCCGGACGCATGACCAGCGGACTCTGTACAGAGTCCGTCAACAGGAGGGAAATCAATGGATCTGTTATTCAAAGGAGGCAGGGTCGTAACTGCGACATCTTCATTCGATGCTGATGTTGCTGTAACCGAAGGCAGGATATCCGCCATCGGCACGGACCTTGTACCTGACAAAAAAACTGAAATCATCGATGCTTCCGGGAAACTCATACTGCCTGGAGCTATTGACGGACATACACACCTTGCCATGCCTTTCGGAGGCACTATATCATCAGACAACTATTTCACAGGCACCCGGGCTGCAGCCTGCGGAGGCACTACCACAGTCTTCGACTTCATCCTGCAGGGTGTCGGCGAGACGATGGACGCTGCACTTGACAGGCGTGATGCCATATGCCGCTCCGACGGGCCGGCCATAGACTACTCATACCATATAGGCGTAGGCGATGTCACAAGCAGTGAGATGCTCAGCTCCATGGACAAATGTGTGGAAAGAGGCGTGACGTCTTTCAAAGTATTCATGGTATACGACTTCGGCGTGGATGACGGCCAGTTTTTCCAGACACTGCAGCATGCTGCACAGATCGGCGCTCTCGTTGGAGTCCATGCCGAAAACAGAGATGTGAACAACTGCCTGATAAATCAGTACCTTGCAGAAGGGAAAACCGATGCATGGTGGCACTATATGTCCAAAAATGAAGCAGTAGCAGGTGAGGCCGATGTCAGGGCCATCAATCTGGCAAAGATGGCAGGAACGTCCCTTTACATCGTCCATCTCGACAACAAACAGGGTGTGGAGGCTGTCAGAGCCGCCCGTGACGAAGGCTATCCCATATTTGCAGAAACCTGCCCCCAGTATCTTCATTTCACGAATGAAGTATACAGAAACGGCATCCCTGAACTGGACCTGAGAGCCCGTGACTTCGTATGCTCACCTCCTATGAAAGGGATAGAATCACAGAATGCTCTCTGGAACGGCATAAAGACCGGCGATATATCGACTCTGGCAACGGATCACTGTCCGTTCCTGAAATCGGAAAAAGACTGGGGCATCACCCTAAAAGACGGCACTGACGGCAACTTTACAGATATTCCCAACGGCTGCGCAGGCGTCGAGAACATGTATCCGTATATTCTTTCCGAAGCAGGCAAAGGCCGGATATCATACGAAAAAGCCGTGGAGATATCAGCCACGAACCCTGCCAGACTTTTCGGCATAGACTACTGCAAGGGAGCCATCCAGGTCGGACTGGACGCCGACATCGTCCTTTACGACCCTGACAGGAGATTCACTGTAAAAAATGCCGAAAACCAGCATGGAGCCCTGGATCATACTATCTGGGAGGCCTCAGAATTCCACGGATATCCGGCAGCTGTATACTCAAGAGGCAGACTTGTATTCGACGGCATAGACTATGTCGGCAGCAGAGGCGACGGCCGGTTCGTAAAATGCAGGAAAGTCAGATTTGACAGTCCGCAGCTGTGATCTTCAACGACAGAAGAACAGAAATCTTTTGCAGGAACGACATAATCACACATAAATGTTGTTCCTGCAGCTGCATATAAAACCATATAATCCTGCGCATCATGCAGCCGCCTTCAGTATATGAAGACGGCTGCTGCGCTTTTTTGCAGAAGAGGCTGTTCTCCAAGCGCAGACGAAGACGTAGGAGGAAACGCAGTGAGCGTTGCCTTTTTTCCCGGAGATCCACCGGCGATCCGCATGGAAAAACGGACATCGACGAACGCAGTGAGTTGGAATGAGCTGCTTTGAACGTTGAAACTCCGGAAATATCGAAATATTTCCTACATAAGAACAAAAGTGGCTTCGCCACATTTTATCATATGAAACTTTTGTTGATATTCCGGAAATATCGAAAATGATATTTCCTACATAATAAAAAACACCCAGTCACTAAAGATGTTTTTACTGACCGGGTGTTCCTGCTTATTATTATACTTGATTAAAAAATTTGGCAAACGAAAGTTAATTGATTTGGCTTTATGATTTAGTTCTGTGTGAACAGAAGGCTTTCTCTCTCCAGTGGAGTTACTGCACGGTTCTTTGCCTTTGCGTAGATTGCAAGGATAAGACCCAGTGCGAACCATCCGCATACCAGTACCCATTCTATCGGCTGAAGCGGGCTTGGTCCGAACGGCAGGTAGAGATAAGTGAAGAAGCATACAACACCGATCGATACCGCACCAACGAGCTTAGCGTGCTTAACCTTGTAAGGTCTTTCAAGTTCAGGCTGTCTTACTCTCAGGAAGATGAATGACAGAGTTACCATCAGGTATACGAT
>CAKQUI010000066.1 GCA_934277495.1 uncultured Clostridia bacterium
TGGCTCCAAGGGTGGGGCTCGAACCCACAGCCTATCGGTTAACAGCCGAGTGCTCCACCATTGAGCTACCTTGGAATGTCTGGTTGTCTCTCAACGACAATTAATACTATACTACACAGTCGCTGAGATGTCAACCATTATTTTATCTTTTTTTGATTTTTTCCGGACATATATTCCGAAGCTGTATTTACGCCTATATATATTGGGGTTCTGAAAGTACGGGCTGCTAATTCTGAAGTTTCCTGTCTTCTTCTCTTATAGCCTTTATGTGCATATCCTGTTCTTCACTGAGATTAGCTTCAACCATTTCGATCTTCCGTGAATATTTCCTGATGTTCTCTGTATCGCCCTGAGTTTCATATATGCTGAGCAGTTCTTTCATGGTCTCGATATGGCTGCCGTTCAGTGTCAGAACCTTTTTCAGCGATGATACTGCTTCTTCTGTCCGTCCCGTCATTTCATAGGCTGTGCCAAGATAGTAGTAAAGAGGCCACCAGTTCCCGAACCTCGTATCGATAAATGGTTCCAGAGCTGATATACCGCTATCATATCGCCCTGCCAGGATTTCATTGCAGCCTTTCTCTATCCTGAGCGGGTCTGCCAGCTGCGCCAGACGCATCTGTATCTCTTTTCGCTCCTTGCTGTCGCTGCTTAGTCTGACAAAGCTCCTCCAGGCTATATCTGCCTTTGCATAAAGACCGATATTGAGATACGCATAACCCAGATAATAATATCCTTGCGCAAAATCAGGATGCATTTCTGTCAGCAGTTCGAACCATTCCATCGATTCTGCCTTGAACCTGCCTGTATATTCCTCGTTGCTGCTGGCAAGATACATCTCTCTGCACGTTCTGGCATAACCGTACATGGCCTCAGGATCATCTGAAGCTATGCACAGTGCTGCTCTGAAGTGTATGCAGGCATTGTCAAGTTCACCACACTCCGCTTCCTCTCTGGCTTTTTTGACAAGACCTTCTCTGATGCTGCCTTCTGATATCCTGTCGAGAAAACCTGCGTAATTTTCAGTGTATCTGAAATGCGGGTCACTGCCCATAACCCACGCCATGTTTTCTCCTATGATCACAGCTGAGCTGCCTTCTCCGCCTGCAAACCCCTGTATCTCCTCCTGGCGGAGAGGTACAGGGACGCTGTTCATAAGCTCCTGCACGTCGTATCTTTTCAGGAAGTCTCCGGAAAACTCTGCAAAAACGAATCTGTCGAGATACTTCCTGAAATACTTGCCTATCCTGTCTTCACGCAGCTTTATATCAGCTTCTGCTCTTTTTATATGAGTTCTGCACGGTGCATCTTCCTGGTGCAGACTTCTGTTATCGTCGCTCATTTTAAACCTCACAGCGCCCTGAATCTTTCATCCTTGAACATGTCGTGATTTTTCATGGCTTTCCTCAGAAGCGCCATCATCTGTTCCTTGTCTTCAGGCAGATTGCCTCTGAGTGACACATAGTTCGATGCATGGTTGCTCCTGAACACACATTTATGCTCCACGTTCGTATTCTGGAGCATCAGCAGCGTCTCTGCCATGACTTCTTCTGCCGAAAGCAGCTGCAGCTTTCCTGTGCGGATATCCTCTGCCAGAGGCACTCCCGGCTCCACCATCAGTGTAAGAAGGCCCACATATGACGGCTGCATCTCGCTGATCATCGTGCCGGTCTGGATCGCATGATCCTCCCAGCCTTCTTTACCTGCGATGCCTGATATGAATGTCACAGATGCCTTCATTCCGCTCTGTTCGATCTTTCTAACGCCGTCGATCAGCTCCTGGCGGGTCTCTCCTTTGTTTATATCTTTAAGGACTTTGTCACTGCCTGATTCTGCTCCCAGATATACCATCTTTATGCCGGCTTCATACAGCTGACGCATCTCCTCGTCGCTCTTTTTCAGTGCGTCTTTAGCACGTCCGTAGACTGTGACACGTTCACATTCAGGAAAATTCTCCGATATGAAGCTGAGTATCGGCATGAGTCTGTTGTTAGATAATGCCAGAGCATCACCATCGCAGAGGAAGATACGCTCCACTCTCTTGTAGTGATCCCTTGCCCATCTCAGATCCTGAATAACTTCCTCCAGGTCTCTTATCCTGAATTTCTTGTCCTTGTACATACTGCAGAATGTACATTTGTTGTGTGTACATCCTATAGTGACCTGCACAAGGAGGCTGTACGCCTCGCTTGGCGGTCTGAATATATTGCCTTCGTAACGCATATATCCTCCTTTACATCTTTTCAGGTGCTTTCATGCCCAGAAGTGCCAGTCCGTTCTTTATCGCAGCCTTTGCAGCGATAACAAGTGCGATCTTGGCGTTCTTTTCATCTTCATTATCCACCAGTATGTGCTCGTCGTGATAGAATTTATTGAACGCCTGTGCTATATCCACTATATGTCTTGTGACAACAGACGGTTCGTATTTTTCTCCGGCTTCGATGATGACCTCAGGAAGTGCATAGAGAAGTTTTATCAGCTCATGAGCACTCTCGCCTGTTATATATTTTGCATCGAATCCTGCTTCTGCTGCTTTCACAGCATCTTCTCCGGCATTTCTGAGGATACTGCATGCTCTTGCGTGTGTATACTGTACATACGGACCTGTCTCGCCTTCGAAGTTCAGGACTTTGTCCCATGAGAACACGTAATCCTTGATCCTGTAGTTGGAGAGCTCGTTGAATACTACAGCTCCGATACCTACGTCTTTCGCTGTCTGATCTATATTCTCTGTATTTACATTCTTTTCTTCGATTATTTTTCTTGTCTGCTCCACGGCTTTGTTCAGTACGTCTTCAAGGAAAATGACTCTGCCTTCTCTTGTGGACATAGTGCCCTCCTCCATGCTGACAAGACCGAACGGGATGTGGACGCAATCCTTCGCCCAGTCATAGCCCAGAAGTTCTACGATCTTTATCCACTGCTGGAAATGAAGATTCTGCTGCGATGCTACGATATACAGGTTCTTGTAAAAATCATATGTTTCCTTTCTGTATACTGCGGCTGCTATATCTCTTGTGATATAAAGGGTAGATCCGTCTGATTTTGTTATCAGCGCCGGCGGAAGATCGTAGTCGTCCAGTCTTACTATATTGGCGCCTTTATCCTCTTCAAGCAGTCCCTTGTCCTTGAGTTCGTCAACGAATCTCTGCATCTTGTCGGAGTAGAAACTCTCACCTTTGTATGAATCGAATGTGATGCCCAGCATGTCGTATACACGGTTGAATTCCTTGAGACTCTCATCTCTGAACCACTGCCAAAGCTCGACTTCTTCTTTTTCGCCGTGTTCCAGCTTTGTGAATATGGCTCTTGCTTCATCTTCAAGCTCCGGATGCTTCTCTGCTTCCTGGTGGAATTTCGTATAATATGACAGCAGTGATTTTATCGGTTCTCTGATGACGTCTTCTTTGTTGCCCCATCTCCTGTATGCACAGATCATCTTGCCGAACTGTGTGCCGTAGTCTCCAAGATGGTTTATCCTGACAGTGTCGTATCCCAGGAAATCATAGATCTTGTATATCGAGTTTCCTATTACAGTACTTCTGATATGCCCGATATGGAAAGGTTTTGCGATGTTAGGCGATGAATATTCCACTATCACTTTCTTGCCCTGTCCCATATCGCTTCTGCCGTAATCATCCTTTTTTGCCACCACTTCGCTGACAACAGCATCTGCAAAGGCTTCTCTTGAAATGAACATATTGACATAAGCATTGACATTCTGTACATCGCTGAAGATCTCTTCGTCTTTTACTGCTTCTGCTATAGTCTTTGCGATCAAAGGAGGTGCTTTCCTGAGTATCTTCGCCAGTTTGAAACATGGGAATGCATAGTCTCCCATCTTGCTGTCTGCAGGTGTTTCTATCATGGACATGATCTCTTCTTTGTCAAGTCCTTCGATCTGCGGTGCTAAAATATCCGCAATTTTTTCTTTGTAACTGATCATTGTTTTCTCCTCATTATTTAAATTTCACGACTGTGACTCCATCTCCGCCTTCATTGAAGCCGCCTTTACGGAAACTTTTGACGTTTTTGTTGTATTTAAGTGATTCCTGTATACCTCTGCGCAGGATTCCTTCGCCCCTGCCGTGTATCACGGTCACTTCATCAAGTCCTGATATAAATGCATCGTCGATATATTTCTCCACATCCATCACCGCATCTTCAAGACTCTTGCCTCTGACATCTATCGAGGTCTTTATATTCTGCACTTTCTGCTTGTACAGACTGCCGTATCCGCCAGTCTTCTTAGGCACTTTAGGCTTGGGAGGCATATCTATCAGCATGATATCGTTGATGCTCACGCCTACCTTCATTACTCCTATCTGGACCTGCAGCTTGCCTTTGTCGTCCGGTTTTGATATGACTTCACCGTTCTGGTTCAGTGTGAGGACTTTCACTCTGTTGCCTACAACTATCTGATCAGGGGATACCGGTTTGTCGTTGGTCTCACGCTTTATAGTATTCCTGTTCCTGCGTTCGAGTTCTTTTATCCTGCGACGGCTGCGGTCATAGCGCCGGTTCATGTCCCCCAGGTTCTCGTATCTTGCAAGATCCTTGAGCTCTGCTCTGACTTCGTCTGAAACCTCCTTGGCTTCACGTACGATCTCACGGGCCTGCTCCTTCGCTTTGTCAAGTTCCTTTTCTTTTCTTGCTTCGAACTTCTTTATCTGTTTCTCCAGCTCTTCTCTCCGGACCTGCGCCTCCTGCTTTATGCGGACAGCTTCGTCACGTTCTGCCTCCGCACGCTTCCTGTCGTCTTCAAGGGAGGATATCATGTCTTCAAAAGCGATATCTCCGCCGTCGAGAAGATCTCTTGCTCTGCCTGTTATGTCATCCGGAAGTCCGAGTTTTCTGGATATCTCAAAGGCGTTGGATTTGCCTGGCAGCCCTGTTATCAGCCTGTATGTCGGGCTCAACGTCTCGACATCGAATTCCATCGATGCATTCTCCACGCCGTCTGTGGATATCGCATATTTTTTGAGTTCTGTATAATGGGTCGTAGCTATCAGTTTCGCTCCCTGTGAAGCCAGTTTTTCCAGGATGGATATCGCCAGCGCTGCACCTTCTGTAGGATCGGTACCTGCGCCCAGCTCGTCAAGAAGCACGAGACTTCTGCTGCCGGCTTTTTTCACGATATCCACGATATTCTTCATATGGGATGAAAAGGTCGAGAGGCTCTGCTCTATACTCTGCTCATCGCCGATGTCTGCAAAGATCTGCTCGTACACAGGCACTTTGCTTCCCGGCGCTGCCGGTATATGCAGTCCTGTCTGAGCCATCAGCGACAGCAGCCCTGCTGTCTTAAGCGTTACTGTTTTACCGCCTGTGTTAGGACCCGTTATCACAAGTGTATTGTAATCCCTGCCTAGCGAAATGTTCACAGGAACGACTTTTTTCCTGTCGATGAGGGGATGGGCTGCTGATCTGAGCTCCAGTATACCGTCGTCGTTTATCTCAGGCTCCTCCCCGTACATCTCGATGGAAAGCCTGCCCTTGGCCATGTAAAGGTCAAGTTCCAGCATCAGTTTCTGATTGTTTACGAGATCGTGGTAATGCTCCGATACGCCCTCCGAAAGCTCTGCCAGTATCCTGTTTATTTCAGCCTTCTCATCAAGTTCAAGCTGTCTCAGCTCGTTGTTGAGGTCCACTATGGCCTGAGGTTCTATGAAAAGAGTAGCGCCTGTGCCGCTCTGGTCGTGGACTATGCCGGGTACTCTGCTCCTGTGCTCCTGCTTGACAGGTATGACATATCTGCCGTTTCTCATGGTCACGATGCTGTCCTGGAGTATCGTTTTGTTGTCTGCAGAATTCATTATCCTGTTCATCCTGACCTTCAGAGCCTCGTTCTGTCTTATTATCGCCCTTCTTATGCTCCTGAGTTCAGGACTGGCGTTGTCTGCCATCTCATCCTCGGATATTATGCACCTGTCGATATCGTCTGCAAGCTTTTTGTGGACTGCGATGAGCTCTGCTACAGAACATATCGCCGGTATCTCCGGTATGTCGCCCTTCAGGAACGCTGTTATGCGCTCAGCTGTCCTCATATTGTACAGGA
Source organism: uncultured Clostridia bacterium (assembly GCA_934277495.1). GTDB lineage: Bacteria > Bacillota > Clostridia > Peptostreptococcales > Anaerovoracaceae > Lentihominibacter. Next base: position 6,059 of record CAKQUI010000066.1, read on the forward strand.
TCTTCAGAAGCTGCGCCATGGTAAGTGTACCGCCTTTTCGTGCGAAAGATACACTTCCCTCTATATCATAAAAACCACCGACCGGTAACGGGCCTTTGAAGTTTATTAGCCTGACTGCCTCTGTGGTTTCATTCTGATGCTCACGTATTTCAGATACGCTGGTGCAGGGTTTCAGCTCTGAAATGATCTTCTTTGTCATTTCAGAGCCTGCCTGCTTCCTGAGCATATCTATTATCTTGTTGTATTCTAAAATGTTAAGTGTCTTCTTTTTCATTCAGAACTATCCGTTATTCTTCTGCTTGCCCAGTTCCTTTTTCAGCTGAAGATTTTCCATCTGAAGATCAAAGAAACTGTTTTCAAGCTCTTTGCATTTATCTTCGATTTCTTTGACTACGCTGTCCATGCTGCTCTGAGCCTGAGCTTTGGCTGACTCGACTTCCTCCCTGAGCTGGACTATCTCTTCTTCACGCTGTCTGAGCTGGTTTACCATCTCATCTTTCTGGAGAACTACAGCCTGAGTTTCTTCTTTGTAATCCATGTAGTTTTTCTTGGACTCGTCCCAGAGCTGTACATAATGCTGAGCATCCTTCTCCAGCTGCATGTTCATCCTTTTCAGGTCCTCTATCTCTTCGAGGGCCTGAAAATATTCGCTTGAAATATTTATTGCCGCAAGAGCTGCCACATTGGACGGCGATGCGCCAACGGATTTAGCAGCGTCTGCTATCTCCTGCATCTTCATATCCACATGTGCAGCCACCTTGATTATCTCTTCTTTGGATTTTTCTCCGGCAACAACATATTCCTGACCATAAATTTTAACTTTTACTTTGTTGTTTTCCATGAAACTTCTCCTACATTTCTCTCAATACTGCATTGAGCTCTTTTTCAAGTGCTTCAAGCACCTTTTCATGAACTTTCGCAACATCTTCGTCTGTAAGTGTCCTGTTCCTGTCTCTGTATGTCAGTGCGAAAGCAACGCTCTTCTTTCCTTCGCCTGTCTGTTTGCCCTTGTACACGTCGAACAGTCTGACATCTTCAAGTATGCTGCCGCCATTTGCCCTGATGATGGCTTCTATCCTGCCTACTTCCATGTCCTCATCAACAAGAAGCGCTATATCTCTTGATGTCGAAGGATATTTAGGAAGCGGTGTATAGACGATCTCTGTATCCGCATGTCTCATTATGCCGTCGAACATCAGCTCGCAGCAGTATATCCTGAGACCGTCCATGCCGTAATTTTCAGCAACATCCGGATGTATCTCTCCCATGATGCCCAGCTCTTCCTGCTGTCCGTCATGGAATACTGCTTCAGGTTTAGGGTTTACTGTGATACGTGCGCATCTTCCCGGATGATATACTCCGTATTCAGACTCGGCGACAAATCCGATATCTCTGATGCCCATTATCTTCAGAAGTTCTGTCACAACGCCCTTGAGGCTGTAGAAATCCTCATCCTTGCCGTACATGCCTATGCAGAGGGAATACTGCTCATCCGGCAGTTTGTCGTCTCCCAGCATGCTGGCCATGAATGTATTGCCTATTTCGAATGCTCTCACTGATTCTGCGTTCCTTGAATAGTTTCTTGCCAGCACATCCATCATGTTCGGCGTCAGTATAGTCCTCATGACTGAGTTTTCTTCTCCAAGAGGGTTGATGATCTTTACGAAAGCTCTTTCCCATGAATCTTCATCTATCCTGACATTGTCAACGCCCTTAGGGCTTACGAACGAATATGTCTGTATCTCGTTGAGTCCCATGCTGCAGAGAGATTCTCTTGCAAGGTTTCTCAGAGCTCTTTCAGCCGGTATACCTGCTTCTGTATTGCCCTTAGGGAGCGTTACAGGGAGCTTGTCATATCCGAACATCCTGGCAACTTCTTCGATATAGTCTTCCTCCTCCAGCAGATCCTGTCTTATGGTAGGCGGAGTCACTGTGATGATGTTGCCGCTTCCGCTGGTCTTTATCTCAAGGCTCTCGAATATATCAGTCATTTCTTTTCTTGAAAGATCTATTCCCAGGACTTTGTTTATCCTGTCGACTCTTACGTCTATCGTCTTTGCTGTTTCCGGTGACGGATATACATCGACGCTTCCTTTGCATACCTTGCCGGCTCCGATCAGCTCGATGAGTCTGCATACTCTGTCTGCAGCTGCTTCACAGAGGTTAGGGTCTATACCCTTTTCAAATCTCGATGACGCTTCTGTCCTCAGTGTCAGTTTCTTTGACGTCGATCTGACGCTGTCTCCGCTGAAGTTGGCGGATTCAACTATTATAGTCTTCGTATCCTGCTCTATTTCGGAATTCAGACCGCCCATAACGCCTGCGATGGCTATGCCTCTCTCAGCGTCTTTGATCAGGAGCATGTCTTTTGTAAGTGTTCTTTCATTTTCGTCGAGAGTAGTGAAAGTTTCACCTTCCTGTGCGTTTTCTACGATTATCCTGCCGCCTTTCACCTGGTTGATGTCAAAAGCGTGTATAGGCTGACCGTATTCCAGCATAACGAAGTTTGTTATATCGACGATATTGTTTATCGGTCTCATGCCTGCGTACATGAGTCTTTTCTGCAGCCACCACGGTGACTGTTCGACTTTGACGTCAGTAACGACTCTCGCTACATATCTCTTACAGCTTTCAGGATTTTTTATTTCAACTGAAACGTAGTCGCTGCTTTCTCCGCTGCCGTTCTCATTCTGTATCTGAGTATCCGGATATCTGAAAGGCTTCCCGAATGTAGCTGATGCTTCTCTTGCCATACCTACCATAGCCAGACAGTCAGGTCTGTTAGGCGTTATCTCAAAATCGACTACTGACTGCTTGAGTCCCAGGGCTTCTGCAAAGTCCTGACCTAAAGGATATTCATCTTCAAGTATCCATATACCGTCTTTGTGTACTACAGGTACGACTTTGTCTTCGAAACCGAGTTCACTGGCAGAACAGAGCATACCGAAGGACTCGACGCCTCTGAGCTTGCCTTTTGTGATCTTTACTCCGCCTTCCTGTTTAGGCTGTCCGTGGAGCGGACCCGGTATCCTGCTTTTGTGCTTTGCAACAGGCACATATGCACCTTCGAACACATTCGGTGCGCCTGTCACTATCTGAAGCAGTTCGTCTTCTCCGACATTGACTCTGCATATAACGAGTTTATCGGCATCCGGATGCTTTTCTATCTTTTCTATCCTGCCTACTACAACATTTTCCATTTCTTCGCAGAAATGTTCACAGGTTTCAAGATTTGAACCCGACATGATCATCCTGTCGCAGAATTCTTCATCTGAAACCTCCAGATCTATATAATCTTTCAGCCATTCTACTGGAACTAACATCTATTTTCTTCCTCCTATTTGAACTGGTTAATGAAACGCATATCATTTTCGTAGAACAATCTGATATCGTCTACGCCGTACTTGAGCATCGCAACTCTCTCAACACCCATGCCGAATGCAAATCCTGTAAATTTCTCAGTATCGATATTGCCGACTTTCAGGACATGCGGGTGTACCATGCCGCATCCGAGGATCTCTATCCATCCGCTGCCTTTACATACTCTGCAGCCTTTGCCGCCGCACTTGAAGCACGATACGTCCATCTCGGCGCTCGGTTCTGTGAACGGGAAGTGATGCGGTCTGAATTTTGTCTTTGTTGCTGTACCGAAAAGCTGTTTTGCAAAGCTGTCCAGAGTACCCTTCAGATCTGCCATGGTGATCCCTTCGTCCACCACAAGACCCTCTATCTGATGGAACATCGGTGAATGTGTAGCATCAGGAGTATCGCATCTGAAACATCTTCCCGGTGATATCACTTTTATCGGAGGTTCCTGCTTCATCAGTGTTCTTACCTGTACAGGTGATGTCTGCGTTCTGAGCAGGATGTCGTTGCTGATGTAGAATGTATCCGTCATATCTCTTGCCGGATGGTTCGGTCCTGCATTGAGTGCATCGAAGTTGTTGAATACTGTTTCTACTTCAGGTCCCTCAACTATTGAAAAGCCCATGTTCATAAACACTTTTGAGATCTCGTCCATAGTTATAGTAAGCGGATGTTTCACGCCCACATTGACATCACGTCCCGGTTCAGTGACGTCTATCTTTTCCAGTCTGAACCTGGCTTCCTTTGCAGCCTCTTTGACTTCGCTGAATTTTGTTTCCAGCAGAGTCTCTATCTCGGCTCTTACTTTGTTAGCCATCTGTCCGGTGGTTTTTCTTTCTTCCGGCGACAGCTTGCCCATACCTCTCAATATCTCGGTAAGCTGTCCTTTTTTGCCTAACAGTTTTACTCTGATCTCATCTGTCTGCGCCATCGTCTCAGCTTTGTGAAGCTGCTCTCTGGCCTGTTCCAAAATTTTGTTTAACTGAGCTTGCATTTTTTTACCTCTCACATTGTGTTTTATTATGTGACTGATACATTAGTATGCCGGCCGCCACCGCCGCATTCAGGGATTCTATGGATCCCTCCATAGGTATCCTGACTTTTATATCAGAAGCTTCGAGAAAGCCTCTGCTGACGCCCTGTCCTTCGTTGCCTATGACGAGGGCTGTATTTTCACTGATATCAACGCTGCTGTACAGTATATCCGTATCCAGGTCTGTGGAAACTATCTTCCTGCCGGAGAGCCTTATGCTTTTTACGGCTTCTTCACAGTCTGCCGCATAAAAAAGTCTGCTCCTGAAAAGCGAACCGGCTGCCGCTCTAACGACCTTCGGAGAATATACATCTGCCGTGCCGCCCATAACTATGACGGCCTCATAGCCTGCGGCCTCTGCTGTCCTTATCACCGTCCCGACATTGCCGGGATCCTGCAGTCTGTCAAGCACCAGTACATTGCCGCTGCTGCCCTCCATCTGCTCTGCAAGTCTGGCGACAGGATATATGTTCTTGTCAGCCACAGCTATGACTCCCTGCGAGTTTTCAGTAGATGAAAGCTTCTGGAAGAGCTCACGATCCACGGAAGAAACAAGACTGTCCGGGAATGATACGGAGTCTGTTCTGTCTTCCCTGACGAATATCCTTCGTATGTTGATCCCCTGACTGACTGCATCCTCTACAGGCTTGATCCCTTCTATCAGATATTCTCCTGTTTCGTCACGATATTTCTTTCTTGTAAGTCTGTGTGCCGCCTTGTAAAGCGGGTTGTCCTTCGATGTTATCGTTTTCATATCGTTTTCCTGTTTCTACCATATTGTAAAATCGGAAAATAGCCGGTTTTGTTTTAAAACCGGCTATTGGAATCAGCATGTTTATCTTATCTCTGTAAGAATGTCGGAATATCGATCCTCGATGCCGAGAATTTGTGTGAACTTTCTTCCGGCTTGTCCGATGCCGTATCCTGCGGCTCTGCCATGTCAGCCTCTGTCTTGTCGCTGCCAGGTATCACTGAACTTTCGAATACATCTGCACCGCTTGGACGCTCGAATCCTGCTGCTATGACTGTAACAGTAATCTCATCCTGCATATCTTCCTTGATGGATGCACCGAGGATTATGATAGCATTCTCGTCTGCCTCTTCGTCGATCTGTGTAGCCACCTTGTCCACATCGAACATCGTAAGGTCTCTTCCGCCTGTGATATTGATGAGTACAGCTCTCGCACCTGAGATCTTTGTCTCCAGAAGCGGACTGTTGACAGCATCTCTGACAGCATCTTCGATCCTTGTCTCGCCCTTGCCTCTGCCGACACCCATATGTACGACTCCTCTGTCCTTCATGATCGTAGTGACGTCTGCAAAGTCGAGGTTGATGAGAGCATCGTCGACGATTATATCGGATATGCCCTGTACGCCCTGCTTGAGGACTTCGTCGGCCATTTCGAATGCCTCAAGAAGCGATGTCTGCTCCTCTACTGTTTCGAGGAGTTTGTCGTTAGGAACTATAACGAGCGAATCGACATATTTCTTGAGGAACTTTATTCCCAGTTCAGCATGTTCACTTCTCTTCCTGCCTTCGAATCTGAAAGGCTTTGTTACTACGCCTACGGTCAATATACCCATGTCCTTGGCAGTCTTGGCGATGATAGGTGCAGCACCTGTACCTGTACCGCCGCCCATGCCGCATGTCACGAATACCATGTCCGAACCAGTAACGAATTTTTCAAGATCTTCCAGATTTTCTTCTGCAGATTTCTGTCCAACTTCCGGATTGCCTCCGGCTCCGAGACCCTTTGTAAGTTTCTCTCCTATCTGGAGTCTTGTCTCAGCCTTGCTCTTGTCCAGTGCCTGCTTGTCTGTATTAACTGCTATGAAAGTAACACCTTTCATACCGCTGTCTATCATTCTATTAACTGCGTTACATCCGCCGCCGCCAACACCTAT
>CAKQUI010000067.1 GCA_934277495.1 uncultured Clostridia bacterium
GCGAAATATATGAAACGGCATACGATGGTCTGGGGAAGTATGTTTATCCACAGTTCATAGAAGTCGATAAGTTCTCCGAATATGAAACCTACCACGAAACTGAACATATACTGAGGCACGAATCTTTTTCTCAGTATCATCAGACATGCCACAAGGAATCCCTGGAAAATATATGTCCATGTACCAAGGGTAAGACCGTCGAACACTCTAGAAAATGCGTATGGCACGCTGGATACTGCCGATATGCCTGAACCTGCGTATAGCATCAGCACTACGCCGAAACTGTTTATCACAACAGCTATGGCAAGCGCAGCTTCGCCACGCCATGTGCGTCTGTCCGAGATCTGTCCTTTTTCCTGATAAGTCACTGCTTCCATCTGTTTTTCCTTCTTTCTGCTGCTGTATGGTCAGCGTAATGATATATAAGAAACCGTCTGATATAAAGTCTATCCCTGATGATGTATAATATCAAATGAATAATTTTCATAAAATAATAGAAAACATCTATGAAAAACAGTATAATAAAGAAAGTAATATTTAAGGACATCAATCAAGGAGGACATATCGTGAATCTTTATCATCTTCGCTATTTCGTGACACTGGCAGAAACGAAACACTATACAAGAGCAGCTGAACGTCTGTGTATATCCCAGCCCAGCCTCAGCCATGCAGTGAAGCAGATGGAAAAGGAGCTGGGGGTGGCTCTTTTCGAGAAAGAAGGCAGGCACACTGTGATGACACGTTTCGGAGAGGAATTCCTGGAATACGCCCGGCAGTCTCTGACAGTGCTGGACGAGGGCGTGGCTTCTCTGCAGCGAAGCTCACGTGGAGAAGGTCTGATAAGACTGGGGTTCGTGCGGCCCCTTGGAGTGGATTTCGTACCGGGTCTGGCAGCGGATTTCCTGAATGCTTTCCCGGATCGTGACATCAGGTTCACATTCCATACGGATCTTACGGAGCATCTGCTGGCGGGTCTGGCGGCGAAGAAATTCGATATCGTGGTCTCATCGCAGCCGGAGGAATCTGACGGACTGACTGCCATGCCGGTGGAAAATCAGGAGCTTGTCCTGATAACTCCTAAAGGACATCCTCTTGCGTGTGCAGATGAGATAAGTCTTTCCGATACAGAAGGGTACCGGCAGGTCTTCTTCGACAGGAGCTCCGGTATACGCAGAGTCATAGAAAAGATGTTCGAGGACGCAGGCATAGTGCCGGACATCGCATACGAAACGGAGGAGGACCAGGTCATAGCAGGTCTTGTGGCGAAGGGATTCGGTATAGCTGTGGTGCCGTATATGGACATGCTCCACAAGCTGGATGTCGAGATCATGAAGATAAAATCGCCGTCCCACGAGAGACATTTTTTCATGGTGACGGACGATCATGTATTCATGCCTCCGGCAGCCGGTTCCTTCAGGGATTTCGTTATTGAAAAATGCTGCGTTAAATAGTAGTAAAAAAATGCCGATAACAGTTGACATTCTGCCTGTAGATAGTATAATTCGCAAAGAAGCATTTTTGAGAGGACCGATGGTGCAGAAAATGTTTCTTTTTTTCTGCCGGACCGCATACCGGAGGTCGTATCATCGGAATATATATACAGGAGTTGCAGAATGGAAAACGCTATATTGAATTTACAGCATCTTTCAAAGTCTTTCGACGGGAAAAAGATACTCGATGACCTGAGCATAGACATAGGTAAAAATGAATTCGTGACGCTGCTGGGTCCTTCCGGATGCGGCAAGACCACTACGCTGCGTATGATAGGAGGTTTTGTCAGGCCTGACTCTGGCAGGATAATTTTCGAGGGAAAGGACATCACAGATCTGTCGCCGGACAAGCGCCATATCAACACGGTGTTCCAGAAATATTCGCTGTTTTCCCACATGAATGTGGCAGAGAACATAGCTTTCGGTCTGAAACTGAAGAAAAAGAGCAGATCATATATACAGGACAAGATAAAATATGCACTGAAACTGGTGGATCTTGAAGGTTTCGAGGAACGTCATCCAATGTACCTGTCAGGAGGCCAGCAGCAGCGTGTAGCCATTGCCAGGGCAATAGTCAACGAGCCGAAGGTGCTCCTGCTGGATGAGCCGCTGGGGGCGCTGGATCTGAAGCTGCGTCAGGAGATGCAGAAGGAGCTTATCAAGATAAAAAACGAGCTTGGCATAACTTTCATATTCGTCACCCACGACCAGGAAGAGGCTCTCACCATGTCGGACAGGATAATCGTCATGAATCGTGGTCTGATACAACAGATCGGCACGCCAGTGGATATCTACAACGAGCCGCAGAACGCATTCGTGGCAGATTTTATCGGAGAAAGCAATATCATAGACGGCGTGATGCCGCATGATCGTCTGGTGAATATACTTGGACGGGCTTTCCCATGCGTGGACTGCGGATTTGCAAAGGATGAACAGGTGGATGTGGTGATAAGGCCTGAGGATATGGAATTCAGGGAGCCGGGAGAGGGTATGCTTGACGGCATCGTGACTTCCATACTTTTCAAGGGCGTCCACTACGAGATGAAAGTGGAAGGCGGAGGCTTCGAATGGCTTGCCCACAGTACAGTGGCATATCAGCCGGGTACAAAGGTCGGCATATACGTCAGACCGGAAAACATACAGATAATGCACAAACCGGTATCAGAGGCACAGGAGGTGATAAGCGGCGATGAATAAACGCAGTCTTCTGTCAGGTCCGTATATCGTATGGACCATAGGATTCACAGTCCTGCCGATACTGATGATATTTTTCTATGCCCTTGGAGACGGTCACGGCAGCTTCACTTTCAGCAACATACTGGCCATATTCCAGCCGGTACACCTGAGGGCTATGGGACTGTCACTGGAGCTTGCATTGATATGTACAGTCATATGCCTGCTGCTGGCATATCCGCTGGCGGTGATACTCAGAAAACTTTCCATAGGAAGACAGGGCATGATGGCGATAATCGTGATACTGCCGATGTGGGTGAACTTCGTGCTGAGGATAATGGCGTGGCAGCTGCTGCTGTCAAGGAACGGCATAATAAACGGCGTGCTGCATGCGATAGGACTGCCGGGACAGGACCTTGCCAACTCAGGGATAGCCATTGTCATAGGAATGGTATACGACTATCTGCCGTTCATGATACTGCCGGTTTACAATGCAGTCGCCGATCTCAATGAAGACATACTGGAGGCAGCAAGAGATCTTGGAGCTTCTCCGGCGTCAGTCCTGGTCAGGATCATGATACCGCTGACAAAGCCGGGGATCATAAGCGGCATAACAATGGTATTCGTGCCGTCCCTGACTACATTCGCCATCCCCGATATACTGGGAGGCGGAAAAGTGATGCTCATAGGCAATATCATAGAGCAGGAATTTTCAACGAGCATGAACTGGCACCTTGGCTCAGGGCTTTCCATAGCGCTGATGATCTTCGTGCTGATAAGCATGCTGTTCACATCAGGAAATGAAGAAGGAAAGGAGAGCAGGGTATGGTAGGAAGCAGAAAATTTTTCATGAAGTTCTATCTGGTGCTGATAATAGCATTCCTTTATATCCCCATCGCAGTGCTGGTGGTGCTTTCCTTCAATGCATCACGCTCCAGAGTCGTATGGGGCGGATTCACGCTGGAATGGTACCAGACGCTCTTCCACAACAGCGATGTGCTGGCAGCGCTTGAAAACACGCTGACCATAGGTCTGGGTTCTGCAGCCATCGCCACGGTCATCGGACTTATGGCGGCTGTAGGTATAGACGCTATGAGGAAAAGAAGCTATTCGCTGACTCTTGGCGTAGGCAACATACCTATGCTGAATGCAGATATAGTGACAGGCATCGCACTGATGCTGTGGTTTTCCAGGTTCACGGATCTGGGATACGTCAGCATACTGCTGGCTCATGTCACTTTCAATATACCGTATGTAGTGCTGAACATACTGCCAAGGCTCAGGCAGATGGATGTCAGCGTGTATGAAGCGGCAAGAGATCTTGGAGCTGACAGCGTCACAGCGTTTTTCAGAGTAGTGCTGCCGGAGATATTCCCGGCTGTAGTCAGCGGTTTTTTCATGGCTGTGACAATGTCCATGGATGATTTCGTTGTGACATATTTCACAAAGGGAGCCGGCATCAACACTCTTTCCACTATGATATACGGTGAGCTGAAACGAGGCATCAAACCGGAGATGTATGCTCTTTCCACACTGATATTCGCTGTAGTGCTGGTGATACTGCTGTTTGTGAACTACCTGCCACGCATACGCCGCAAAGCAGCAGAAGACAGGGAGGTGGTGTCATGATGAAAAACAGACGGAGAAGATACATCATATCTGTGCTGGCTGTGCTGATGGTATTTGCAGTTTCCGGCTGCGGCAGTACAGGCGAAGACGGATCTTCAGAAAAAGCACAGCAGAAAACAGGCTCAGATACCATAACGGTCCTGAATTACGGAGAGTATATGGAGCCCGCCGTACTGAAACAGTTCGAGAAAGAGACAGGAATAAAGGTGCTTTATGAAGAGGCAACGACGCCGGAGGAGATGTATTCCAAATATACGTCCAGCACCATACCATATGATCTGATATGTTCTTCCGACTATATGATAGAACGGCTCATATCAGAGGCAGAGACCGTGAAGATAGACCGCAGCAGGATGACCTATGCGAACAATATCGGCAAATTCTACTGGAAGCTGGCAGAGACTTACGATCCCGGCAACGAATACAGCATCCCGTATTTCTGGGGGACGGTAGGCATACTCTACAACAAGTCGATGATAGATGAGAAGATAACCAGCTGGGAAAGCCTGTTCAGCGGTAAGTACTCCGGTGAGATAATAATGCAGAACAGCATACGTGACGCATATATGTGCGCATTGAAATACAAAGGCTATTCCCTGAATACCACGGACCGCAGCCAGCTGAAACAGGCTCAGGACATGCTGATAAAGCAGAAGCCTGATGTGGAGGCGTACTTCGTGGACGAGGTCAGGGAAGAGATGGTTGCCGGGAACGCTGCACTGGCAGTTTGCTATTCAGGCGAAGCATACCTGGCTCACGAATACGAGGAAGATCTTGAATATGTGCTGCCGGAGGAAGGCTCCAACATATGGATAGACTCATGGGCGATGATGAAAAAGGGCAGGAACCACGATGGTGCTCTGAAATTCCTGGACTTCCTGTGCCGGGAGGATGTAGCAGCGCAGAACTTTGAATACATCTATTATCCGACGCCTAATACAGCTGTGTTCGAAAGCCTGGATGAAGACGTCAGGAACGACAGCCTTATCTTCCCAGATGAAGATGTGCTGAAAAAGTGCGAAGTCTACAAAGCGCTGGACGAAAAGACGACCGCCCTGTACAGCCAGATGTGGAAAGAGCTCAAGACAAAGTGATCCGCATATGTGCAGATTTGAAAACATGCATGGAATATGATACATTATACTATGTATGAGAAAATAACAGTTATTACAGGAACGATCGATATAAAGATACGAGACAGGAGACAGAAATGACGGAATTACTGGCACCGGCAGGAAATATGGAGGCCCTGAAAGCCGCAGTATCCGGAGGATGCGACGCAGTATATCTGGGACTCAGAAAATTCGGCGCCCGTGCATATTCGGACAACTTCGATACAGATTCACTGGCTGAAGCGGTCAGCTATGCACACCTCAGAGACGTTAAGATATATGTTACGATGAATACCATCGTATTCGAAAATGAGCTCAGCGATATGAGGGATCAGCTGCAGCAGCTGAACGATATCGGTGTTGACGGCGTGATAGTGCAGGATCTGGCTGTTTTCGACTATATGAAAGAGCATTTCACCGACATGGAGGTACACTGCTCCACGCAGATGGGTATAGACGACATCGACGGTACCATGCTTTTCAAAGAACTGGGAGCGGACCGTGTGGTACTGGCCAGAGAGACAGACATAGACGAGGTGCTGAGGATAAAAAAAGAAGCAAAGATACCCCTTGAGATATTCGTCCACGGGGCACTTTGCGTGTCATACTCAGGCAACTGCCTGATGTCGGGACTTATCGGATACAGGAGCGGCAACCGTGGCAGATGTGTAGGCTCCTGCCGCAAGCTCTATGAGATCATAGATACAACAGAGGGGAGACTTCTGGGAAGGAACTATATCCTTTCCACGAAGGACCTCAATACGATAGACCATATCGACCAGCTGAAGAAAGTCGATTCGCTGAAAATAGAAGGCCGGATGAAAGAGCCTGCATATGTGGCCAACGTCGTGGCAAAATACAGAAAAGCACTGGACGGCAGACTGACAGACGAAGACCGGCAGGATCTCGAAAAGACATTCAACAGGACATATACGGAAGGCTATCTTTTCCATGAGGATGCAGGCGACATCACAAACATCAGCAGACCTAACAATTTCGGATACGAGATCGGAAAGGTCAAGGGATCATTCAAAGGCATGTACGAGATATCCCTCAGCCGTGTGCTGAACCAGAACGACATCATCAGGATAGACCATGACGACGAAGATATCAATCTGTCGGTGGTGAAACTCTACGACAGGAGCGGCAGGCTGATAAACAGGGCAGACAGGACATGCTATATAAAGATAAAAGAAAAGCTTTCACCAGGCGATAAAGTATACAAGACAAAGGACCAGAAATTCTACAGGGAGCTTGAAAACTCCCGGGAAGGAGAATACAGACGCTTCCCTCTGGATCTTAAAGTTTACGCATACCCCGGAGCTAAACTTGTGATAGATGCCACAGGCTTCGGTATGTCATATGTTTACGAGAGCGAAGACGTCATCAGTGAAGCTGTGAAAAGTCCCGCCACTGAGGAACAGGTAAGGAAGCATCTTTCCAAGCTCAACGACACAGTGTTCCGCCTGGGCGATATGCAGTTCGAAGGATACAACGCCTTCGTCCCGGCAGGTATGCTGAACAGCGCCAGAAGAGAGATCGTCAGCAGACTTTATGAAGCGAAGCTCAGCAGCCATAAGAACAGAGAAAAGTCTGCGACGACAAAAGAAAAGATATCATTCCCGCAGGCAGAGCCGTATCTTACAGCGTCTGTCACTACACAGGAGCAGTATGACGCCTGCGTCAGCAGCGGGATAAAGACCATATATTTCGACAACGTGATCAGAAGGAACCAGAACAGCTATGAAGACAGAGAGGGTGAGCTGCTGATAGGAGGCTACGGAGGTATTTTCCATTACAGGAACAGCAATCCTTTCGTAACCGATTACTCTCTGAACGTGGTGAACTCTGTCAGCTGTTATGAACTTTACAGACTGGGAGCACGTAGAGTGACATTGTCATATGAGCTCAACCGGCAGCAGATAAAAGATCTGATAGACGAGTACCGCAGAGTCAACGACGGGTCTCCTTCGCTGGAAATGATAGTCTACGGCAGAGCTCCGCTGATGTTCACGAAGTATTGTCCTATGAAGAAGATGGGACAGTGCGGCAAATGCAGGAAGAAGACTTATGAACTGAAAGACGAATACGGCAGCTTCCCGGTGCTTTCCCATGAAGACTGTTCGACTACGATACTGAACGGCCGTGTCCTGAACCTTCTTGACGAGATGCCGTACATGGAGGGCATAGAGGCCTTCAGGCTCAGCTTCACCACCGAGACTGGGGATGAAGTGCACAGGACAGTCAGGGCGGCCATGGAAAAACTGCAGGGTCGCTCAGACAGGACGCTCTTCGATCAGAAGACCGATACGAGAGGCCATTTCAACAAGGAAATCTTATAGAGAAAGGGGAAAACAGGGAAATGATACAGGTAGAAAAACTTTCATATGGATTCCCGTCTAAGGACCTTTATGACGAGATATCATTCACACTGGAAACAGGGTGCCACTGTGCGCTGATAGGCAGCAACGGCACCGGCAAATCCACACTGGCAGATATAATCATCCATCCGGAAAAATATCTTTACGACGGTGATATCACAAGGGACGAGGACTGCAGGACAGGATACGCCAGCCAGTTCAGTGCAAGAGACAAAGACAGGGACTGCACGGTCTTCGGATACCTCAGCGAGAGATTCCTGAAGATACAGCATGATATCACATCAGTCTGTGAGGAAATGGCGTCGGCAGACGATCCGGAGCCCCTTTATGAAAAATATCAGCAGCTTCTCGATCTGAATGAGTCCATGGATGCAGACAACTACGAAAGCAATATACGCAGGCAGCTCAACACGGCAGGAATGGGAGAGCTGGCAGAAATACAGCTGTCTCAGATAAGCGGCGGAGAGTACAAGCTGCTGCAGATAATGAGAGAAATGCTGCTGGCACCGAACCAGCTGGTGCTGGACGAGCCGGACGTGTTCCTGGATTTCGGCAATCTGGGAAGTCTGTGCCAGCTGATAAACAGCTACAAAGGGACGCTGCTTGTGATAACCCACAACAGGTATCTGCTGGACCACTGTTTCAACAAGATCCTGCATCTTGAGAACTGCGATATACAGGAATTCGACGGCAGTTATACCCAGTACCGCTGTGCTGTGTCGAGACAGAAGGCAGAGCTCAGACAGCAGAGCATAGAAGAGCAGGAGGAGATAGAGCGTACCCAGGAGATGGTGGATATACTGCGGAAAAGAGCTACGCTGATGGTGAATCCGGTGATAGGCAGGTCTGTCAATGCGAAACAGACACAGCTGGACAGGCTCCTTGCAAGACAGATAAAATCACCATTCATAGAGATCAGAGAACCTCATATAGTGCTGCCGCAGGTACAGCTGGAGGAAAAGGATAAAGAAAAGACAGTTCTCAGCGTCAGCGGCTACGATGCAGGCGTCAGAGGCGATCTGCTGGAGGATGTGGATTTCCAGCTGAAGGCAGGCGAGAAAGTTGCTGTGGTGGGAGCAAACGGCACAGGAAAGACGACGCTGATACGTGATATTCTCAAAAACGACGATCCTGCTATACACATAGACGAAGATACGAGATTCGCCTGTATGTCACAGCTCCAGGGCGAGATGCTGGAGGAAGGCAAAACCGTATATCAGATAATGCAGGATGCAGGTTTCGATACCAGGACGCAGATAAGAGAGTATCTTTCGGGGTACTGTCTCGATGAAAAGGTCCTTGATCAGAAAGCAGGAGAGCTTTCCGGAGGCGAACAGAACCTGCTCCAGATAGCGATAGTGGCTGCATCGGACGCACAGCTGCTGATACTGGATGAGCCTACGAGCCATCTTGATCTTTATGCGCAGACAGCGCTTGAAAAAGCTGTATCGGAATACAGCGGCACAGTCCTGATGGTGAGTCATGACTTTTATCTTGTGGCAAACTGCGCAGACTATATACTGCTGGCAGAGGACAACACGCTGAGACGTGTGCGTGCACGCAAATTCCGCAAGATGGTATACGACAGATACTTCGATCCGGAGTATCTTGAGACAGACAGGAAAAAGCAACAGCTTGAAGCTGATATCACAGCAGCCTTCAGGAAAGACGACCTGGCTGCAGTAGAGAAACTCTGCGACCAGCTGGAATCACTGAGCGCCAGCCTGAAGGAAAAATAGAAGAAATTTTGCACAAAACACTTGACCTGAAGTCAGCTTCATGCTTTAGGATAATATCAGATAATATATAGTCTGGTGATTTTAACGAAAAAAGGAATGGTGAGGTCAGGAAAATGATTTACAATGATTACAAAGGTATGAAAATCTCGGCCCTGGGCATGGGAAACATGAGACTCCCTGTAGTTGACGGCGATGACAGCAGGATCGATGTCGATGCCGCAAGAGAGATGATAGCATACTGCATGGAGTCCGGTATCAATTATTACGATACAGCTTACGGATATCACGGCGGCAAATCCGAGCTTGTCGTGGGCGAGCTGCTGAAAGAGTATGACAGGAGCAGCTTCTATCTGGCATCAAAGTTTCCGGGATACGATCTTTCCAACATGCCTAAGGTAGAGGAGATATTCGAGGAGCAGCTTGAGAAATGTCAGGTGGAGTACTTTGATTTTTATATGTTCCACAACGTATGCGAGATGAATATAGAGCAGTATCTCGATCCTAAGTACGGGATCTTCGATTATCTGATGAAACAGAAGAAAAACGGCAGGATAAAGCATCTGGGATTTTCTGCCCACGGAGATATCGGCTGTATCACGAAGTTCCTTGAAGCATACGGCAAATACATGGAATTCGGTCAGCTTGAGCTGAACTACTTTGACTATAAGTTCCAGGATGCCAAAGGCAAAGTAGAGCTCCTGGACAAATGGGATATCCCTGTATGGGTCATGGAGCCTGTCAGGGGTGGTCAGCTGGCAGAGCTGCCGGAAGATGCAGCAGCAAGGCTTAAAGCAGCGAGACCTGATGAAGATGTGCCGGCGTGGGCCTTCAGATTCCTTCAGTCGATATCGAGCGTAACGGTGACTTTGTCTGGAATGTCGAACATGGACCAGCTTAAAGCGAACATCGACACTTATGCTGAAAACAAACCGCTTGATGAAGATGAGATGAAGCTGATCCTTGGCATCGCAGATGAAATGATAAGCAAGACTACAGTGCCTTGCACAGGATGTCATTACTGTATATCAAAATGTCCGAAAGGACTTGACATACCGTTCCTGCTGAAACAGTACAACGAGGCAATGGTGGCAGGGGCAGGAGATTTTATCGCACCTATGGCGCTGTCGTCAGTTGCGAAAGATAAACAGCCTGAATGCTGCATAGGCTGCCGCAGCTGTGAAAAGGTCTGTCCTCAGGAGATCAGGATCTCAGAGGAACTCAAAAAGTTCGCAGTGAAACTGGGAAGATAGACAAATGAAAAGACAAGAGCTGCTGTAACAGCTCAGCTGTATAACGAAATGAAAAAGCCCATTCAACATCATCTGCTGAATGGGCTCTTAACTTGGTTCTTTGAGTTTCACTGTTCTAACCTCCGTTTCATTGTCTCTGATTTCGTATCAGGAACGCTTACATTTTATTTCTTCGGTCTGTACCTCCTTTATCAGACTATAGTTTCGTACTATCGACGCTTATCTGTTATTTCTTTGGTCCGTACCTCCGTTCTTCTGAGCCGATCATGAGATGCTATCTGATGAACAACTTCTAACTTCTTTTGATGGTTTTATTATATTCCCTTATAACTAATTTGTCAATGAAAATTTCGAAAATTCTATGAATAAATTTACAGATGGCTTTGTGGAAAAAATGTGTGAAAACTGATGCAGGAGATAGAAGTGATAGACTATCAGCACGCAGCATAAAATAAAACTTGCGGATATCAGCACTTTGACAACCAGCAGAAAAAAATATATAATAAAGAAAGATCGTGTAGCGGAAAGCGTAAAGCCAGATTACTGGTTTTGCGCTTTCTTTTCGTTTTACGGATAATTTTAAGAACAGGAGATTTTCAGAAATGGAACAGGAAAAACAGCAGGTAGCTGTCAACAGGATGGGAACGGATAAGGTATCGAAAGTGATGCTGTCTATGGGCGTGCCGATCATACTGTCTATGGTGCTGCAGGCCTGCTACAATATCGTGGACAGCATGTTCGTTGCAAGGATCGCAGGCACAGGTGAAAGTGCGGTGAATGCTCTGACGCTGGCGTTTCCGGTACAGATGCTCATCGTAGCACTGGGTATAGGAACAGGCGTAGGCGTCAATGCGCTGCTTTCCAGGACGCTGGGAGAGAAGGATGAAGATAAGGTCGCATTCATTGCAGGCAACGGAGTGGCACTGGGGATCATCATATATGCGGCGTTTTTCATATTCGGGCTTTCCGGTATAGATGTCTATCTGAGATCGCAGACGACAGATCAGCTGATACTTGAAATGGGGCATACATATCTCAGCATATGCACTCTGGCATGTATCGGAATGGTGATGTTCTCGATATATGAAAAACTGCTCCAGGCAACAGGAAAGTCCATATATTCGACCATCGCAATGATATCGGGAGCGGTGACCAATATCGTACTGGATCCCATAATGATCTTCGGATATCTTGGAATTCCGGAAATGGGTATCGCAGGAGCGGCATACGCCACAGTGATCGGTCAGTTCGTGTCGTGCATCGTTGCCATGTATTTTCATTACAGGAAAAATATCGAGATCAGAAGTGGCGTCAGATATATGAAGCTCAAGCTGTCCATAGTCAGAGAGATATATGTCATAGGAATTCCGGCAATAATAATGCAGGCGCTTATG
>CAKQUI010000068.1 GCA_934277495.1 uncultured Clostridia bacterium
AGAAGTGGTGGTAATGTTCCTGACCTGTAGCTGTTATCGTAGCCATCGTCCTGCCGTGGAACGAGTTGTTGAGCGTTATGATCTGGTTCGCTCCCTCGCCCTTCACAGTGTTGCCGTATTTTCTCGCTGTCTTTATCGCTGCCTCGTTGGCTTCTGCACCTGAATTGCCGAAGAAGACTTTTTTCAGACCTGTCCTCGATGTGAGTATGTCAGCGACTTTTACCTGCGGCTCAGTATAGAACAGGTTGGAAACATGCTGAAGCTTTCCCAGCTGCTCAGTCACTGCTGCCACCCATTTTTCATCGCAGAATCCAAGGCTGTTTACACCTATGCCTGACGTGAAGTCTATGTATCCTGTTCCGTCAGCTGATATACAGCGGGCACCATGACCGTGATCCGCTGCCATATCGTATCTGCCGTATGTTCCTACGATCTTTTCTTTGTCCAGTTTCTTTATTTCATTACTATTCATTCCAGTATTTTTCCTCGCTTTCTTTCAGCAGTGCCGTACCTGTACCTTTGTTTGTGAATATCTCAAGAAGCAGACTGTGCGGTATCCTGCCGTCCATGATGTGTACCCTGGAAACACCCTTTTCGAGAGCATCTATGCAGTTCTTTATCTTAGGCAGCATGCCGCCTGCCACTATACCCTTGCTGATAAGCTCCTCGGCCTCAGGTATGTAAAGTTCCGAGATGACGGACTCCGGATCCTCCGGGTCCAGCCTTACGCCTTCCACATCCGACAGGAACGCCAGCTTCTCTGCATTCAGCGCCGTGGCTATGGCTGAGGCCGCATCGTCGGCATTGATGTTGTATGTTTCGAAATTACTGTCCATGCCCACAGGGAAAACTATCGGCAGGAAATCCTTCTCAAGCAGGTCTTTGATTATGGTAGTGTCCACCTTCGTGACTTCGCCTACATATCCTATGTCCTGTCCGTCTGAATATTTTTTTTCAACGGTCAGCAGACCCCCGTCCTTGCCGCTGATGCCGGCTGCCTTGACGCCAAGGGACTGGACTTTCGCCACAAGCTCCTTGTTGACTTTGGAAAGTACCATTTCGGCCAGCTCCATGGTCTCCGCATCTGTCACTCTGAGACCGTTTACGAATCTTGTCTCCATGCCGACCTTGCTGACCCATCTGCTTATCTCCTTGCCGCCTCCGTGGACGATTATCGGTTTGAAACCTACAAGCTTGAGAAGCACCACATCCTCGATGACGCTTTTCTTGAGTTCCTCATCTATCATAGCACTTCCACCGTATTTTACAACTATGATTTTTCTGTTGAACCTCTGTATATACGGCAGAGCCTCTATCAGTACTTCTGCCTTTTCAAGATATTTATGATTGATCACTTTAAATCTCCTTGTCTTTGCTGCAGCTATGATCTGACTCAGCTGATATCAGCTCCTGTAATCTCCGTTTATCTTTACGTAGTCGTATGTCAGATCGCAGCCCCAGGCAACTGCAGATGCGCTGCCCTGGTTCATATCCACCTTTATCGTTATCTCTTCTTCGGACAGTATCTCCGAAGCCTTTTCCTCGCTGAACTCTTCATGTCTTGAGCCTTTGCACACAAGTACGCTGCCTTTTGCAGAAGACATTGTCACATCTATATCATCAGTGCTGAAATCGCCTTCTGTATATCCTATGGCGCAGAGCACTCTTCCCCAGTTGGCGTCCTGTCCGAACATCGCTGCCTTGAACAGGTCTGAGGATATCACCGACTTGCTGACAGCCTCAGCGGTCTTCTCATCAGGAGCGCCTGATACGCAGCACTCGATGAGCTTTGTGGCGCCTTCTCCGTCCCTTGCCATCTTTCTTGCAAGATAAACTGTGACCTTCGCAAGAGCTTCGCAGAAAATGCTGAAATCATCATCTTCGCTGTCGATGGCATCGTTGCCTGCAAGTCCGTTTGCCAGAAGTATCACCGTATCGTTAGTGGATGTGTCTCCGTCCACACAGATCTGATTGAAACTGTGTCTGACATCCTCTGAAAGCGCTTTCTGCAGCATCTGAGGCGTTATAGCCGCATCAGTAGTTATGAAAGACAGCATAGTCGCCATATTGGGATTTATCATTCCGCTGCCTTTGGCTATGCCACCTATGTGGCATATTTTCCCGCCAAGCTCGAAATCCACTGCAATGGATTTAGGCACAGTATCTGTGGTCATTATAGCCTCTGCTGCCAGATCCGAACCGTCATAACTGAGCTGTCCGGCAAGCACCGGTATGCCTTCCTCGAAAGGCTTTATATCAAGAGCCTGTCCTATGACTCCTGTGGAGCATATGGTCATATCGCCAGGTACAAGTCCCAGAGCCGACGCTGCCAGTCTGCATGTCTCCTCTGCGATTTCTATGCCTCCCGGTGCACATGTATTGGCATTGCCGCTGTTGCAGATGACAGCCTGTGCATGACCATCTGCAATATTCTGCTTAGTCACAGTTATCGGTGCTCCCTTGACTTTGTTTTTAGTATATACTGCAGCTGCACTGCACATGCAGTCGCTGACTATCATCATAAGATCTTTCACTCCTGCAGCTTTGATACCGCTGGCTATACCGCCGGCGCTGAATCCTGCTGCGCAGCATACTCCTCCATCTGTATATCTGATCATCTACACCAGTCCTTTCGTTTCTTCTATTCCAAGCATTATATTCATATTCTGTACGGCTGCTCCTGACGCTCCCTTGCCGAGATTATCGTATGTAGCTATGAGCAGCACATTATCGTCGTTGCCTTCTACTGCTATCTCGACTTTGTTAGTGCCTGCCATCCTGTCTGCAGCGATGAACCCGTTTTCATCTATGCTGTCTCTTACGGAAACGAACTGCTGGCCACGGTAAGCATCCTCCAGTAAAGCCTTCACAGCTGCCTTTGCACCTTCGTTCTCATATATTTTCCGGAAACTGCTGCCGGTGAGATCCAGAGCGCTGCCTCTCACCGGAACAGTGACTTCCATTCCTTTGAAGTAGTCTCCTACCACAGGAGTGAATGCCGGAGGTATACTCATACCTGTCACTGCCATTATCTCGGGAAGATGTTTGTGTTTCTGTGTGATACCGTACTGTCTCGGACTGCTGCTCACTTTGCCGGCTTCATATTCTGCTATCATCTTCTTGCCGCCGCCGCTGTATCCTGTCAGGGAAAATGCTGCAAAAGGATAATCAGCAGGTATCACTCCCGCTTTTATCAGCGGCATGGTGAGCATTATCACGCCTGTAGCGTGGCATCCGGGAACCGCGACACGGTTGCTGTTTTTTATCTTTTCTCTCTGCTGCTGTGATATCTCCGGCATACCGTATACCCAGTCAGGATCTGTCCTGTGAGCCGTAGATGTATCCAGTATCCTGCAGTCCGCCGGAGCGGCAGCTGCTATCTCTTTTGCTGCCGCATCAGGCAGACACAAAAAAGAGAGATCGGCCTTCTTTATCATGCTCAGCCTTTCATCCAGATCCTTTCTCTTGTCTTCAGCGATGGAAAGTACCTGTATATCATCTCTCTTTTGAAAATATTCATGGATCTTTAAACCTGTAGTGCCCTCTGCACCATCAATGAAAATCTTGTATATCATAATTTCTGCCTCCAGTACTGTCAGAATCTTTATTCACATATTCGCATATTTATTCAAAACCAGAATACAATATATATTACACTAAAACACTTGAAATTGCAATATTTTTTCAACATTTCATTTTTAAATTCACATGATTTTCACAATGAACTTATGCTTTTATGCACGCATCACCCCAGCTTCCTTATCTCCCGGCGAAGACGGACGATTATCTTTTTTTCCAGCCTTGAAATGTACGACTGGGAGATGCCCATTTTGTCAGCCACTTCCTTCTGGGTAAGTTCTTTTCTGCCGGAAAGACCAAATCTCATCTCCACGATATCCTTCTCACGTCCGGAGAGAGTCCCCATGGCATATCCCAGCAGTTTTCGGTTCACTTCCTCCTCAAGATGTCCGTATACTTCATCGCTGTCAGTACCCAGTATATCCGACAGCAGCAGCTCGTTCCCGTCCCAGTCCACGTTCAGCGGTTCGTCAAGAGACACCTCTCCCTTTATCCTGCTGGTGCGTCTGAGATACATCAGTATCTCGTTTTCTATACACCTTGAAGCATAAGTTGCCAGCTTTATCTTTTTCTCAGTCTTGAAAGTGTTGACTGCTTTTATCAGACCGATGGTGCCTATGGATATGAGGTCTTCAACATTTATGCCGGCGTTCTCGAATTTCCTGGCTATATAGACCACCAGCCTCAGATTGTGTTCTATCAGCATATCACGGTCTTTCTTGTTTCCGCTCATCGCTCCGGCCACAGCCTTTTCCTCTTCCTCTCTGGAAAGCGGAGGAGGCAGTGTGTCGCTGCCTCCTATGTAGAATATACCTCTCCGCCTGTAAAAGAAACGACTCCACAGCTTCAAAAGCTTCTCTCTGATACTAACCATGTCATACTCCTCTCATCCCGTATATGTTTTGATATATGCCGGCAGCAGCAATCCACACCTGCGTTCTGTGAAGCAGTCGTGACGGAAACTGTCTCTGCCGCATACTATCACGCATCCCCTGATATCGGTGACACTGCCTGATGTTCCTGCATCCTGAGCCTTCTCATGCAGCCTCATAAGATCCACTGCTACGCCGTAAAGGACGCCTTCTGCTCCTACAGTTTCGTATGGTATCATCCTCAGCTTTGTATCCTGCACCATACCGGCCGATTCCATATCATGCCAGACAGCCTGGTCTGCGATAGCCACCAGTCTGCCGCAGACAGGATCTTTAAGACTGTTTCCTGTATCCACAAAACCTCTTGCAGATATGGTCTTTCCACCTGAAACGATCTCGATATCGAATACATACTCATCGCTGAATCTTCTTTTTTCAGCCAGGGACACGGCTTTCTTCACCGCTGCTGTGAACATGGCCGTGAACAAGGCCAGCATACCTGCTTTCATGTCTCCTGTATATATCCCAGTCCCGGAATATATACCATTGCTCTGCGAAAGCAGCAGCAGTCCTATTGTCATCCCGCCCATGAGGTATGTCACCAGCACGAAAACAAAGGCTTTCTTTACGATACCATTAAGACCGAACACCACCCCGCACAGCATCAATGCAAAAGCTGCCTCCATCATCAGCCTCAGCAGCATATTCCCCGGCAGGAATATCGTCAGGGAAAAGAGACCGCACATCACGCACCCTGCAGCATATCTCAGCAGGAAAAACTTCCCGGATGCAGCTGCCTTGCATACAAGTGCTGTCAGATATATAAGCACACCTCCCGTTATGATGTTTTCTGCAATAAGGATGTCACCGTATACTGTCACAAACGCCTCCCGTGATCTGCTGCTGTCATCACTCTGTCCCTGATTATACTCCCATACCGAAGTATAATTTGTCACAATCTGGTACATACTCCAAAATTAAATACACGCAAAAAAACACACCCGGAGATCATGTTCCCGGATGTGTTTACTGTCATCACATCATGACTTACAGTGCTTTTTTAGCTGTTTCACAAAGCTGTGTGAAGGCTGCAGCATCGTGTATAGCCATTTCTGAAAGCATCTTTCTGTTGATATCGATGTTTGACTTCTTGAGTCCGTCCATCAGTCTGCTGTATGAAATGCCGTTCATTCTTGCAGCAGCGTTGATCCTTGCGATCCAGAGCTTTCTGTATTCTCTCTTCTTGTTCTTTCTTCCTATATATGCTGAACGGAGAGCTCTCATAGTAGCAGGCTTTGCTGCCTTGAAAGTCTTGCTCTTTGCACCATAGAAGCCTTTAGCCATCTTTAAAACTTTTTTATGTCTCTTGTGTGCGTTTACACCTTTTTTTACTCTTGCCATTTTCGTTCCTCCTTACTTGCTTAATACTGCTTTGATTCTCTTCAGATCTGCACTTGTTAAAGTAGTTGCCTTTCTCAGGCCTCTCTTTCTCTTCTGGCTCTTCTTAGTAAGGATATGGCTCTTATATGCTTTATTTCTCTTTACTTTTCCTGAACCTGTTATTTTGAATCTTTTGCATGCGCCTCTGTGAGACTTCATTTTCTGCTTTGCCATGATGTTTTTCCTCCTGTTAAAAATATATCGTTAGCTTATTTATCTGATTTCGGTGTAAGGATCATTGTAAGACTTCTTCCTTCGAAATTAGGCTTTCTGTCTATTTCGCCAACTTCCGAAACAGCCTCGGCAAACTTATCCATTACCTCCATGCCACGGGCAACGTAATCTCTTTCCCGCCCTCTGAATCTGAGACTCACTTTGAGTTTATCTCCGTCTTTGAGGAATTTGGCACCTGTTTTAGCTTTTACCATTATGTCATGATCTTCTATGAAGGTCGACAGTCTTATTTCCTTGACCTGAGTGGTCTTCTGTTTCTTTCTGGCCTCTTTTTCTTTTTTCTGAAGCTCGTATTTGTATTTGCCGTAATCGAGTATCTTGCATACAGGCGGGTTCGCCTTTGGTGATATACATACCAGATCCAGCTTGCTTTCGTCTGCCTTTGCGAGAGCTTCATCTCTGCTCATTATGCCGAGCTGAGTGCCGTCTGTACCGATAACTCTGAATTCTTTTCCACGAATTTCTTCGTTGATCATTGCTTCTCTGCCTATTGTCCTGCACCTCCATATAAATCGTAGGAAATCCCCACATAAAAAAAGCGGATAATCATACCCGCTTCAATCAGACATATTACCTTCCTCCGCCTGTCTTTGCGGAGAAGTGACATCTCATTATTGACCCAAGCAGCTTTCGCCCTGAGGTGAGAAGCGGATAACTTCTTCTTTACTTACTTTACAAGGATACCACAGTGCAAATGTCATTGCAAGTCTTTTTTTCTGCATGATGTCTTTTTGTATGGATATGCCGCTTTACAGACCGAACTCCGATACCAGCTCATCGGCTGAACGCAGTCCTACCAGTGTCTTCACAGCTTTACCGTCTCTGAACAGCATCAGTGCCGGTATGCTGGATATACCGTATTTTATGGCAAGCAGCTGCTCCTCATCGACATCTATCTTACCTATCTTGATGTCGCTGCGCTGCGCTGCCAGCTCGTCCAGTACAGGGCCCTGCATCTGGCACGGTCCGCACCATTTTGCCCAGAAATCCAGGAGTACCGGCTTGTCCGAGTTCAGCACTTCATCATTGAAATTGTCTTTTGTTATTTTTACGGTTCCCATATCGTTACCTCTCTTTCCTGAGTTTCTTTCTATAATTATATGATACACTTTTATACTGGACTGTCAAGGTGAAATTTGTACATATCACAGCTTGTATCTTTCATCATCTTGTCAGAAAAACCCGGCTGCATTATAATATCAGTTACCAGCCACAGCATGATACGGAGGTGCAGATATGCATGACATTACGATAGACAGTATCAGTATAGAAGAACTGCTCCCTATACTGAACGGAATAAGCGACGCTGTTTTCATAGACGACGGCGACGGCCGTTTTATATGGTGCAATACCGCTTGCGAGGAACTCTACAGGATATCATGCAGCGAAACATGCGGCCGATACATTGAAGAACTTGAAGAGACAGGCATATTCTCTCCATCTGTAGCCCGACGTGTCATAGCTGAAAAACGTGAGATAACGATGATACATGAAAACAGATACGGACTGAAGCTTCTCACCACCGGTCGTCCACTGATGGACAGCTCCGGCAATGTTTCAAAAGTCATAACAACATCGAGAGATATAACACATCTGACCGACCTGCAGAGCAGGCTGAACTCTGCGGACCAGCCTGAAGACAGCGACCGCAGCGTATATTTTGAGAACAGTGATATCATAGCTGCCAGTCATGCTATGCAGAATGTCATGACACTGACAAAAC
This sequence comes from uncultured Clostridia bacterium, assembly GCA_934277495.1. Classification (GTDB taxonomy): domain Bacteria; phylum Bacillota; class Clostridia; order Peptostreptococcales; family Anaerovoracaceae; genus Lentihominibacter. The sequence goes on from CAKQUI010000068.1 coordinate 7,849, forward strand.
GCCTTGCATCAGTAGACTCGACAGTACTGATAACCGGTGAATCCGGAGCAGGCAAAGGCGTCATCGCCAGATTTCTGCATGATGAAGGCAGCCGCAGCAGCGGTCCTTTCATAACAGTAAACTGTGGAGCTATACCAGAAAACCTCATCGAGTCAGAACTGTTCGGCTATGTGCCTGGTGCATTCACAGGATCACGTGCCGGCGGCAAAAGCGGTCTGTTCGAAGCTGCTCAGCACGGTACTATCTTTCTCGATGAGATCTCAGAGCTGCCTCTTAATCTCCAGGTCAAGCTGCTGCGAGTGATACAGGAACGTGAAATAACGCCTGTAGGCAGCGTATCATCAGTATCCATAGACGTCCGTGTCATATCTGCAACAAATCGTGATCTGCTGAAGCTTGTCCGTGAAAACAAGTTCAGAGAAGATCTCTACTACAGACTCAATGTAGTCCCGGTGAACGTGCCGCCGCTGCGCAGCCGCCCTGACGACATACTGCCGCTGATACAGATGAGCCTTTCAAAATACAACAAAAAACTCAACGAAAACAAGACCATAAATCCTGAGGCCCTGGCTGTACTGCTCAAATACCCATGGCCAGGCAATATCAGAGAGCTCCAGAATATCATAGAACGCCTGATAATAATATCCGGAAGCAGCCGGATAAATGAAACTGATCTGCCAGCTTTCATACATCAGGCTGCAGACAACAATACAGATACAGCCGTTCCCCTTGCTGACGCCATGGAAAAAGCTGAAAAAAAGATTCTTGCCGATGCTCTCGCAGCGTATGGTTCCACAAGAGCCATGGCACGCATGCTCAAAGTCAGTCAGCCTACCATAGTAAGAAAGCTGCACAAATACGGTCTCAGTAAAAACAGCCTGTGATATCATCCGATCAGAAGCAAATGATACAGAAATGTATCAGCGATTCATTTCTGTATCTGTAATGCAGGCTGCTGATCTCAGTCAATCCTGTAAATATCTTTCCACTGCCGCTGCAAAGTGATGCAAAAATGTATCGCTTTGCTTTTTTTGTGGCTTTGCCTGCACACTCTGTTTATACATAATAAATTTCTCTCTGATATAACATATGCTGATATGTGCTGTTTCTATCACGTTCAAACCTTGTGGTTCCAGTTCATACGATATATTATTCATCTGATCCGGATATCATCCGGCCAGTTTATGGAGTCTGTACGCTCACAAACGGCATGGCAATTGCATTGTATATAAGTGAAAACAGGATGCCGGTAGATCACCTTATCCGGCATACCAGAACAAGGAGGCACTGAAATGTCAGCAATAAAAGATAAGGATATGAAATACAATTTGCATTCATGGTCAGCTCAGGCCAGTCTCGACCCTGTCGTCGTAACAAAAGCTGAAGGCATATATTTCTGGGACGAAAACGGCAAAAGATATACAGATATGTCATCACAGCTTGTCAACTCCAATCTTGGTCACGGCAATAAAGCTGTGATAGATGCTATAACAGAACAGATCAGAAACATACCGTTCATGGGACCGGGATTTGCGATGGAGTGCAGATCAGACGCCGCTGAAGCTGTTGTCAAGGCATCCGGTTTCAAAGATGGCGCAAAGGTATTTTTTACCAATGCCGGTGCCGAGTCCAATGAGAATGCTATAAAGATCGCAAGGCAGTACACTGGCAGACAGAAAATATTCTCGCAGTACAGATGCTATCACGGTTCATCTGCAGGCGCCGGTATGCTTACGGGCGAACCGAGGCATTTCTACAATGAACCCGGAGGTCCTGGATTTGTAAAATACGATGGTCCATATCTGTACAGAGCCCCCAAAGCGTGCAGTTTCGCAAACTATGATGAAGCTGCTGATTTCTATCTGGAGCTTCTTGAAAACCAGATACTCTACGAAGGCCCTGAGCAGATAGCTGCCATATGGCTTGAATCGGTAGTAGGCTCCAATGGCGTACTGATAGCTCCCGTCCGCTGGTACCAGGGAGTCAGAGCACTGTGCGACAAATATGGTATCCTTATGGTGGCAGACGAAGTCATGTCAGGCTGGTACAGAACAGGACGCTGCTTTGCCTTCATGAATTTCGGCTATGAACCTGACATCATCACGTTCGCAAAAGGATGCACATGTGGATATGTACCCCTCGGCGGAGTCATCGTCAAAGCTGATATCGCTGGATTCTTTGACAATACGCCACTGGGATGCGGACTGACATATTCCGCACATCCTGCAGGCTGTGCAGCTGCAGTCGCAGCACTCAAAGAATACGAACGTCTTGACATAGAAAGCAAAGTCGCCGAAACAGGCAGTATCCTTGCCGACATACTGGACGGATATGTGAGTGTACATCCCTGCGTGGGAGAAGTGCGGCACATAGGGCTGTTTTCAGCTATAGAACTTGTGAAAAGCAAAGATACAAAAGAACCTCTGGTGCCTTTCGGAAAAGATCCTGACGGCATCATGGCAAAGATTCTCAGTATGCTCAAAACCGATGGATTCTGGACATACACTCACGAAAATATGATCCTGGTATGTCCGCCCCTTGTCATCACGGCAGATGAACTCAGAGAAGCCATGGAAATAATGGACAGAGTCCTGGATGCCGTCGATAAAATGATCTGAATGATGCGTAGCTGTCAGGATATCATTGCCTGAAAAAAACACAGCAGTTTTCGATCTGCTGTGTTTTTTGTATCACGCCAGTGTCATCGCCATCCTGTACATGTCCATATCGAAATCTCTTTTCATTTCAAGCGCTTCCGCCAGATCATAAGCCACGATCTCGCTGCCGCAGATGCCGATGGCCTTGCTCTTTTCATCATCGTAGAGCAGATGCACAGCTCTGGATGCCGTCCTGCTGGCCAGTATCCTGTCGCTGGCCGATGGTGAGCCGCCACGCTGTATATATCCCGGTACGACTTTTCTTGCCTCGCAGCCTGTGACTTCCTGCAGCATTTCAGTCAGTCTGTCAGTTCCTATATCTACGCCCTCCGCCTTGATTATGATGCTGTGGAGCTTGCCGGACTGATGTCCCCTTATGACACGCCTGCACACATCGTTTACGTCAAGGGGCACCTCAGGCACCAGTATAGCGTCTGCACCTCCTGCCATGCCAGAGTAAAGCGCTATATCGCCGCAGCTTCTGCCCATTACCTCCACCACTGTGGTACGTTCATGGGAAGATGATGTGTCACGTATATTCGATATCAGCGACAGTACAGTATTCACTGCCGTATCGAAGCCTATAGTAAAATCGGTATATCCCAGGTCGTTATCTATTGTACCGGGCACGCCCATGACGCTGACTCCGTATGATGAAAGCTCCAGTCCTCCGTGAAGGGATCCGTCGCCTCCGATTATCACCAGGCCTTCTATGCCGAAAGCTTCGAGTATCTTTGCAGCATGTGAAAGGCCCTCCTTCGTCCTGAACCGTTCGCTGCGGGCTGTCCTGAGTATGGTACCGCCTCTCTGGAGTATATCTCCTGCGGACTCCCAGGTCATTTCTTTTATCTCTCCGTCAAGGAGTCCCTCGTATCCACGCTCTATCCCAAAAACCTCCATATCAAGAGAAAGTCCTGTCCTCACTGCAGCTCTGACCGCTGCATTCATTCCCGGCGAATCGCCTCCGCTTGTCAGTATACCTATCCTTTTCATGACAAAATCACCTCCCTGTCATCAAAAATCAGATTTTGAAATTCTCTTTTCCTACTATGTCCGTTATCTCATTTCTGAAAGCCTCGTCCGGCTCTATCCAGAGGCTCCTGTCAGTCCTGGACGAACCGCCTTTCGGAAAATATATTATTGACTGATATCCGCCTCTGTGCCTGCGCATTATCTCCGTCAGCTTTCTCATTACAGCAGAAAGCTCATCTTCAGGCAGCTGCGGCAGCTTTATCTTCACGATGCCTTCAGGCTGGATGTCTTTGTCCCGTGTCCCGGCTGAAGATCCTGCTGCACCGCTGCCGTATGTATTTTCCGGCTTTGCATCCTGCATACCTTCTGTATCTCTCAGCTCTTTCAGGTCCACGACTCTGTCGGCAAGTATCTTCGGCACTTCGCCTTCCTTGAAGTTCACCGTTCCTGAAACAGATACGACAGCGTCTTCTGCAATTAGCTGTTCGCACCTTTCATATACATTCGGGAACACAACGACTTCGATGGTGCCGTAAAGGTCTTCCAGGTCGACGAACGCCATCATTTTGTTATTCTTCGTTATCAGCGTCTTGC
>CAKQUI010000069.1 GCA_934277495.1 uncultured Clostridia bacterium
CATACGGTCAGCTCCGTTGATGTTCAACGTCATTTTCTTTAAATTCATAATTGCCTCCATTCACTTTTACTTGCCTTGAATAGTGATTTAATAATATTCTAACAGTTCCGATATAAAAGGGTCAACAGGTATTATCTTAAATCCTACAAATGATACGCAGTGTCTTAAAAATAAGAAATTCGTGTTGTTGCGTTGACATTTTACTTTTTATACGTGTATAATCAAGAAAAATCGAAATACTCCGATTCTCATCAGGCACTCGTTGTCTGTGGGAACGTCAGGGTATCGGGAGCGATCCCGGTGCCTGCCATTGTGCAAAGGAGACCATAACAGAGAACAAGTATGCAGATCGGTCCGGTGACCGGTTTATGATTTGCTGTACTCTGGGCCTGCCTGTGCACTTTTTTATTTTGTGGAGATATTGCCAAAACTGCTGATAAACAGCAGACTGACTTTGTTTCCTGTGTCTGACGTCATTTTTTTTAGACTCGTCATCCATGACACATTACTTGCCGGTGATAAAAAAGAAAGTGCACAGGCAGGCCCGAAGATACGGCTGTCATGGACAGGGGCGACCGAGAAAGGAGAAAGAAGGAGAATGAAGAGACTCAAATTCAACAAGGCAAACTGCATAGGCTGCCAGCTTTGCTCGCAGGTCTGCTCGGCCTACAAGGAAGGCGAGTATGTGCCGTCGAAGGCAAGGATATTCATAGAAACGTACTATGATAAAGGTACGCTCAAATATGCAGAGCATTTCTGTATTTTATGCGGTATGTGTGTCAAGGCATGCCCTGTAGGTGCAATAACAAAAGGTGACTATATAGAGGTGGATGCAGATAAATGTATAGGATGCGGTATATGTGAAGAAAAATGTCCTAAGAAAGTCGTAAGGATCAGAGATGACAGGGCGTATATCTGCGACACATGTAAGGGAGATCCTAACTGTGTCAAGACATGTCCGCAGCATGCACTGACTTTTGAATAGGAACGGGAGGTAACGACAATGACAATGCTTGGATATCAGAATCGGGTACTGAGGATAAACCTCAAAGAAAAAACGGCCTCCACGGAGCCGCTGCGTATGGACTTTGCAGAAAAATACGTGGGATCGAAAGGTCTTGCTATAAGATATATGTACGAGGAGCTGAAGCCTGGTATAGATGCGCTGGGACCTGAAAACAAGCTGTTCCTGACGACAGGACCGCTGACAGGAACTCCGGTGCCGTGCTCAGGAAAGCTTTCGGTAGCTGCAAAATCTCCGGCTACAGGAACGATGAACGACTGTTCCATCGGAGGTCATGCAGGTATCAGGATCAAGTTCGCAGGATACGATATGATAATTTTTGAAGATATCGCAGATGCTCCATGCTATGTAGTCATCGAAGACGATACAGTGGAGTTCCTGGATGCTTCTGATCTCTGGGGCAAGGGTTCACATGAGGCAGAGTCCATACTGGCTGAAAAGTACGGAATAGAGTACAGCATAATGTCCATAGGTCCGGCTGGAGAGACGATGAGCAACATGGCATGCATCAACTCCGACTACTACAGACAGGCGGGACGAGGCGGCATCGGTGCTGTCATGGGTTCCAAGAAAATGAAAGCGATACTTATCAAGGGCACAGGCGGCGTTAAAGTTCCGGATGTAACGAAAGCAACAGACAGGATCATCGAACTTCTTCGTGAAAATGTCGTTCAGGAAGACAACCAGTTCATCTTTGATGTCGGAACTACTGCTTTCCTTGAAGCCTGCAACGACGGTGGTATCATGCCATGGAAGAACTTCTCGGATACTACTGACGTACAGTGGACAGAATACAACGGTGATGTGCTGATCCAGCACAGAGAAGGCAAGAGAGGCTGCGGCAGCTGCGGTCTTGGATGCGGAAACTTCCTTAAGATAGGGGATGCGGTATGCGAAGGCCCTGAGTATGAGACTATTTCGGTAGCAGGACCGAACGCAGGTATCAGGGATCCTTATTCTATCGTCAAATTCAACATGGTGGCAGATGATGTGGGTCTTGATACTATAAGTGCAGGAGATACTATAATATGGGCCATGGAAATGACTGAAAAGGGTATCCATGACTTTGGCATAAAGTTCGGAGACGGCGAAGGCATGATAAGACTCCTGAAGGAAATGGGTTCGAGAACCGGTGCAGGAGCAGACCTGGCTGACGGAGTGAAGATCGCATCAGAAAAATTCGGCGGAACGGATTTTGCTATGCAGGTAAAGGGTCTGGAATATCCTCAGTATGAACCTCGTGGCTCATGGGGAATGTCTCTGTCCTATGCTATATCTGACAGAGGTGCATGTCATATGAGATCGTACGCTCCTAATGCAGAAGTGTTCGAGGCATCAGTTCCTCCTTACACATCAGAAGGCAAGGGACAGATGGTATATGACCTGCAGGAGTTCAACGCCATCAAGTTCAGTCTTTGCATATGCGACTTCTGGGGTACGATAACGTATGAGATAATGGCGGAACTGCTGACTCTCATCACAGGAAGAGAATGGACAGTAGACGAAATGTCCGAAGTAGGCAGAAGAGTCATCAATATAGCGAGAGCTTTCAACCAGAGAGAAGGATTCAACAGGACTCACGATACAGTACCTAAGAGAGTTGTCAAGGAAGCTCTGCAGAACGGACCTGCAGCAGGTCAGGTGATACCGCCTGAAGCATTCGAAGATATGCTCGACCAGTACTATGAAGTGATGGGATGGAACAATGACGGCACTATGCCGGAGGAACTGATCCAGTCGCTTCTCTAAAATACGCAAACACCGGACACCGGTGGATATTACACCATAAATATTCCGAAACAGCTTCCGCTGGCCGGCACGATTTTCCCTTTAGTGCAGACCCGCTGGAAGCTGATTCTGGATTCAGGGAAAAACATGCGGCGGAGCAGGATGAAGTGCGTCAGGCGTATTTCGGCATTTGCCGGGAAAGACCTGGCTTATGGCGGAAAAGCCATGAACATATGAAATCAGTCAGGGAAGCACAAGTGACCGATAAACCATTGTAAGGCGTGCGGATAAAGGATATAATAAAGCTAAGCAGATATGAATCGGCTGCGTACATAACAGCGAATGAGGGTCCGCATCGGTGTCCGGGTCTTTGAAGGTGTCAGGATCAAGACAGCGGGACCGGTTTGAAAACCACATGAATAGGAAACCAGGGAGGTGACAGTGTGAAAGTTACGATAACCATGAGGGGAACTCTGAAAAAATATTTCGGGGAAGATAAAGAACGTGTATACGATGTGCCGGAAGGATGCACTTGCGATGAGGCTTTGCAGATCGCAGGCCTCAATTACAGAGAGATAAAGAATTTCGGGTTTGTTTCAGTGAATAATCTAAGAGTCATGATAGATTCACCGCTCCATGACGGAGACTACCTGAAAGCCTTTTCAAGAGTATCAGGAGGTTGATATCATGAAGATTTTCGAGAAAAGAAATGACAGGAATCTCGGTACAGTGAGTCCTGAGGAACAGAAACTGCTGCATGGCAAGTCGGTGCTGGTAGCAGGCTGCGGAGGTCTTGGCGGTACAGTGATAGAGGAGCTGACCCGTATTGGCGTGGGTATGATCACAGCAGTTGACGGAGATGTGTTTGAAGAGTCGAATCTGAACCGGCAGGTGCTTTCAAACGAACTGGATCTTGGCAGGCCGAAGGCTGTAGAGGCTGAAGAACAGATGAAAGTCATAAACTCGGAAGTGACTGTCAGACCGGTCGTGGAGTTTGTCAGGGCGGACAATGCAAGACAGCTTGTGGCAGGTCATGAGGTTGTGGTTGATGCCCTGGACAATATCAGCAGCAGAAAAATACTTGAGGCAGCCTGTGAAGCTGAAGGTATACCGCTGGTCCATGGAGCAATAGCAGGCTGGAACGGGCAGGTGGCTGTGATAATGCCGGGAGACAGGATCATCGAAATGATATATAGCGGAGACGAGGACAAAGGTTCGGAACGTGAGACAGGCAATCCTGCTTTTACACCTGCGGTCGTCGCATCCATGCAGGCTGCGGAAGTCATAAAACTGCTGCTTGGCAGGGAAGGTGTGCTGAAAAACAGGATGCTGATGGTGGATTTGCTGAACCATTGTTACGAAACTGTGGACTTCGGAGAGTGATACGATGAGAATCGTAATGATAAAAGGATTTTCCAAGACGGGAAAGACGACCACGGTCACCCTTCTTATCGAAGAACTCCGCAGACGTGGATATTCGGTGGGAACTGTAAAGGACATACATTTCGAAGGCTACAGGGCTGATACTCCGGGCACAGACACTGACAAGCACAGACGCAGCGGGGCGTACAGAGTCACTGCACTGGGACCGGGAGACACCGCAGTCATAATGGACTCAAGGATGAAGCCTGAGGCATTATTGAAATATTATAAAGAAGATTTTATCATACTTGAAGGAGACTGCGGTATAAAATGCCCGACGATAATCACAGGCAGGACGACAGACGACATCGACAAGCGCATGTGCGATGAAGCTTTTGCATTTTCCGGAATAATATCGGAGCAAATGAGTGAATACAACGGGTTTCCGGTTGTGAACGCAAGAAAGGAAATAGGGAGACTGGCAGATATGGTTGAACAGAAAACAAAGAAAGACGAGCTCAACGTAGAACTTTTCATAGACGGCGAGGAGATAGGCATGGTGCCTTTCGTGCAGAAGACGCTGAAAAACGTGGTGGAGGGAGCAGTGAAGGCTCTTGACGGCTACGAAGAAGGAAAGGAAATAGTGATCAGGATAAAATGAGACTGCTGAATACAGATACTTTAAGCGAAGCGAGAGCAAAGCTCTTTGCAGAGGCGTCGAAAAATCCTCTCGGGACGAAATGTGTGCCTTTTGAGGAAAGCCTCGGTCATACGCTGGCGGAAGATCTGATCTCGGAAGTGAACATACCTGATTTCAGGAAATCATCTGTCGACGGATATGCAGTCAGATCGAAGGATACACAGGGCGTCACTGACAGTATACCTGTTTTTCTCGATGTCATAGACGAGGTCCTGATGGGAAAGGCTTCGACGGCGGAGGTGAAGCCGGGTCAGGCTGTATATGTGCCTACCGGAGGCATGGTGCCTGAAGGTGCTGACGCCGTGGTGATGGTGGAATACGCAGAAAAATTCGATGAAAACAGCATCGCTGTGTACGAGTCTGTGTCTCCCGGCAGGAATGTGATACAGGAAGGCGAAGACGTCAGACGGGGCAGTGTGATAGCAGTAAAAGGCACGAAAGTGCGTCCTCAGGAAGTCGGAGTCATGGCTTCAGCCGGCGTAAGCAGTGTCAGCATCACCGTGCCATGGAGGATATCTGTGATCTCCACAGGCGATGAACTTGTGGACGTGACTGATATGCCGGAAAAAGGTCAGACCAGGGATATAAACACATATTCCATAGCGGCAGTCGGTAGAAAATACGGCTTTGAGGTAATATCAAGGAAAGTCCTGAAAGACGACCGCAGCCTTATACGCAGCACCATAGAAGAAGCCATGGCAGCAAGTGATGTGGTGCTGGTGTCAGGGGGAAGTTCCCAGGGCGAGAAGGATTTCACTGCCGGGATAATGGACGAGCTGGCGCAGCCAGGCGTGCTGACCCACGGCATAGCTCTGAAACCGGGCAAGCCTACTATCCTGGCCTACGATGAAAAGTCATCAACGGTGATGGCAGGACTTCCGGGGCATCCGGCAGCGGCGCTGATAGTTTTCGAACTTGTCATCGGCTGGCTTTACAGGCAGATGGCAGGTATACGCAGGCCTTTCAGCGTACCGGCAAGGATGACAGAGAATGTAGCGTCAGCCGGAGGCAAGACTACGTGTCAGCTGGTGAAACTCCTCGAGGACACGTGTGAAGAAAGGCTGGCAGACAGCGCACATAAGGAATGTATGTATGCAGCGCAGCCGCTTTTTGGAAAATCAGGTCTCATGACGATGCTTTCCCGGGCGGACGGATATACGCTGACGGATACGGATGAAGAAGGCCTGAAGGAAGGCCAGATCGTGCAGGTGATGCTGTTCTGACAGCGAAGCTGCAGTTGATACAGGAGCAGATCTATGGGTAAAAAAAGAAACCTCTACTTGAAGACCATACCGGTGGATGAAGCCGGAGCAAAGTACATGGCCAGGGTGGAGGAGATAACCGAAATAAAATACGAGACGATACCTGTAACGGAAAGTCTCGGCAGAGTGACGGCATCTGCAATATACGCCAGATACAGTTCCCCGCTTTTCAATGCTTCGGCCATGGACGGCATTGCAGTGAAGGCGGAGGATACAGCGGCGGCGTCGGAAACGAATCCGGTGATACTGCCGGAAGACAGATATGTTGTGGTGGATACAGGAGACCCTGTACATTTTCCATGTGATGCAGTGATCATGGCTGAAGATATCGTTGAGACGACTGAAGGCGTGAAGATAACGGCTTCAGCGGCGCCGTGGCAGCATATCAGACCTGTAGGGGAAGATATCGTTGCAGGTGAGATGATACTGCCGGGCAGCCACAGGATAAGAGCTATAGATATCGGCGTGCTGCTTTCTGCAGGGATCATAAACATCGAAGTGGTGAAGCGGCCGGAAGTTGCGATCTTCCCGACAGGTACGGAGATCATAGAGCCGGAGAGCGAGCCGGAGGAGGGCAGCATAATAGAGTCCAATTCCCGTATGTTCGAGAACATGGTGACTGTTTCCGGTGGCGTCGGGCACAGATTCCCGCCGATCCCCGACGACTATGAACAGATCAAAGCAAAGATCTCCGATGCTGTGGACAGGTTCGACATGGTCATCGTCAACGCCGGTTCCAGCGCCGGTACCGAGGATTATACTGTACATGTGCTGAGAGAACTGGGAGAAGTCATCGTTCACGGCGTTTCCATAAAGCCGGGAAAGCCTGTGATACTGGCGATAGTAAGAGGCAAGCCTGTCATCGGATTGCCGGGATACCCGGTGTCGGCTTACATAGGCTTCGAGAACTTCGTTATACCGGTGCTGCAGCTGATGGGAAGACGCAGGGAAAAGACTGCTGAGACCGTTGAGGCGCATATTTCCAGAAGACTGGTATCAAGCCTCAAGCATAAGGAATACGTCCGTGTCAAAGTGGGGAAGGTGGACGACAAGTTCATCGCATCGCCACTGGCAAGAGGTGCTGGTGCAGCGATGTCGCTGGTGCGTGCCGATGGATTCTGCATCATAGAGCAGAGCAGCGAAGGCGTCGAGGCAGGCGACAAAGTGCAGATAGAGCTTTACAGGAGCAGGGACGAGATAGAAAAAACGGCTGTTGTCATAGGAAGCCACGATCTGATACTTGACGTGATGGCAGATATGCTGGCGGAAAACTACGATGATGTGTTCATTTCCAGCACGCATGTTGGCAGCATGGGCGGTCTGATGGCTCTCAGGCGTGGCGAGGCTCATATGGCTCCTGTGCATCTTCTGGATGAGGCAACAGGCGAATACAATGTCGCATACATAAAGAAAATGTTCCGTGAGCCGATGGCGCTGATAAAGGGCGTACACCGCATACAGGGGATAATGGTCAAGAAAGGCAATCCTCTCGGCATAAAGTCTCTTGAGGACATCGCAGACAGGAACGTGAGATATGTCAACCGTCAGCGTGGTGCAGGCACAAGGGTCCTGCTGGATTATAAGATAAAGTGTCTGGGCATCGAGCCGGAGCATATAAACGGCTACGACCGTGAAATGGCAACGCATATGGCGGTGGCTGCAGCGGTAGCCAGCGACGGAGCAGATGCAGGCATGGGAGTGCTGTCGGCAGCCCGCAGCATGGGACTGGATTTCATACCGGTAGGCAATGAAGAATACGACTTTGCCATACCGCAGAGATTCCTGCAGCTGCCTCAGATAAAAGCATTCCTTGAAGTGCTGGAAAGCGATGCTTTCAGGCAGAAGCTGGATGAGCTTGGCGGATACAGCACAGAAAACTCAGGGAAGATCATCATGATATGAAAATAATGATGTACTGCGTGTCGGGTATGACAGACATATAAAAAAGAAAAATGCTCTCAGACCATATGGTCCGGGAGCATTTTTTAAAGCAGTTATTTGTTCCTGCTGGAAAGACGTGACTTGCTGGCAGCAAGCTTTTCACGCCATGTTTTCAGCGACTTGGATAATTTGATATTTTCACTGTAGTCTGCCGGAACATCGATGATGACAGGGCGATCCTGCTGGAAAGCTTTTTCGAGAAGCTCTGACAGGTCTGAAGCCTTGTTCACACGATATCCTATGCAGTTCATGGATTCAGCAAGTTTTACGAAATCAGGGTTTGTGAAATCTGTGAAATATGTTTCGCCGTACTGATCCATCTGTTTCCATTTGATGAGTCCGTATGAACTGTCGTTCATGATGAGGACTACTATGTTGAGCTTGAGTCTTACTGCAGTTTCAAGCTCCTGGGAGTTCATCATGAAACCGCCGTCTCCGGTGATGGTCATGATACGCCTTTCAGGATGCACAAGCTTGGCGCTTATAGCTCCCGGAAGACCTATACCCATAGTAGCGAATCCGTTTGAAATGATGCATGTGTTCGGCTCATAGCAGTGGTAAAGACGCGCGATCCACATTTTGTGAGCTCCTACATCGGAGATCAGTATGTCTTTCCTGCCGAGAGCTTTCCTGACATCGCTGATGATGCGCTGCGGCGTCATAGGGCAGTTGTCGTTTTCTGCATCTTTTGCAAATGACTCATCGAAAGCCTGGCGTATCTTGAGAACGCTTTCAGGTTCAGGACGGTTCTCTGAATTGAGTTCATCGACGATCCTGTTGAGAGCGTCTGAAATATCACCGACTACTTCGACGTCGCACTGGTAGTATTTGTTGATGTGTGCAGGAGTTGTGGAAATATGTACTATCTTCGCATTGTTGTCCTGGTTCCATCTGAACGGTGAAAATTCTACAAGGTCGTATCCTATGGCAACGATGAGGTCAGCGTCCACCAGCAGTTTGTTGGCGTGGTCGTACTGCGGGATACCAACTGTCATCATGGCGTATTTGTTGTCGTAAGGGATTATACCTTTTGCCATCATAGTGTTGACAACAGGTATCTTCAGGTCTTCTGCAAAACGTGTCAGAGATTTCGATGCATGTACACGGACGGCCTGACTGCCTGCCAGTATCACCGGATTAGAAGCCTGGTTTATGAGTTTTGCAGCTTCGGATATCGAACGGTCCACAGCCTTTTCCTTGAGCGGTATCTCACGCTTGAGGGGTCTTTCAGTTGCAGGGAATTTCATCTTGGAAATGTTCACCGGAAGGTCTATGTGGCATGCTCCCGGACGCTCCCCTTCTGCATATTTGAAAGCGATCCTCACGATCTCGTTTATAGTGTCAGGTCTTACGACCATCTTTGTTCTTTTCGTGATAGGTTCGAAGAATTTAGTCAGATCCATATACTGATGGGATGTGATGTGCATCCTCTCTGTACCCACCTGTCCTGTGATGGCAATGAGTGGAGCTCCATCACCGTTGGCGTCGGCAACACCTGTAGCAAGGTTCGTTGCTCCTGGTCCCAGCGTAGCCAGACACACGCCAGCATGCCCTGTAAGTCTGCCGTAAACATCAGCCATGAAAGCAGCGCCCTGTTCATGGCGTGTAGTGATGAACTTGATCTTTGAATTTTTCAGTTCGGACATAAGCTCCAGATTCTCTTCGCCCGGTATGCCGAAAATGTATTTTACTCCTTCATTTTCCAGACACTCCACGAGAAGTCTGGACGTAGTTGTTGTATCGTCTTGTTTTAAGCGTATCATAATAAATTTGCCTCCAGTTTTTATCCGTCAATATATTAACATTATGCAGGATTGGCTTCAATAAATAACCGGAATATTATTGTTCTAAAATTGCATTTACAGAAAAACTCATATGAGAAGCTCTCCTTCTATGAACTTCCTGGTACTGGTATTGTCCGGTGATGTTAGCAGCTTTTCACATGATCCGTATTCTAAGATATGACCGTTATGCATCATAACAGCATCATCGCAGATACGCCTAGCCTGAGCCAGATTGTGTGTCACGATAATGATAGTGGTTTTGTATTTTTTGTTGGTTGCGGTAAGGATCCTTTCGATCTCTGACGTACTGTATGGATCGATATTTGCTGTGGGTTCATCAAGCATCAGAACTTCCGGTCTGAAAGAAAGTGCTCTGGCAAGGGCTGTTTTCTGCGTTTCCCCTCCCGAAAGCTTCCATGCCTTCTTTTTTCTCAAATCTGTCAGACCCAGCTCTTTCATAAGAGTCATTACACGTTTGTCTGATTCGGTGGTACTGAATTTCCTGAGCTTCAGCGGATAAGATATATTTTTTTCTACAGTCGAAGACAGCAGATACGGTTTCTGGAATACAAGTGTTATTTCTTTCTGAGGTATATCCGTATAACCATCGAACGTGATCCTGCCATGGTCAGGCTTCTCTATACCGGAGATCATTCTGAGCAGAGTGCTTTTGCCTGCGCCGTTTGGCCCGATGACAGCGGTTATGCGACCGCTTTTTATAATGCTTTTGCTGACATTGAGAACGGTCCTTCCCTCATATGATTTTATGATGTTTTCGAGCAATATGTCCATGATGTCAACGAGCCTGCCTTTCCTGGAAGTGATAAAGGGATGCGTTTATAATGAATGATATTACGAGCAGGATGATACCGACAGCGATGGCTCTGCTGAAGTTGCCCATTCCTTTTAACTCTGAAATATAGGTAGTCATTACCCTTGTTTTCCCTTTTATATTACCACCAACTATCATAACAGCGCCAACCTCCGATATAGCTCTGCCGAACCCGCTTATTACAGCTGTGATTATGCCGGCACGCATTTCGCTGCAAAGCAGCATGAACCGCTGAATTCTGCCTGCTCCCAGAGTGAATCCGAGACTGCTGACGATGGATGATTTATCTCTGGCTATACTGTAGGTCAGTCCTGTTATGATAGGTGTAACAAGCAGGATCTGAGCTATTATCATGGCAGGGACTGTGTAGTTGAGCTGAAGGCTGCCTAGAGGTCCTCTGCGCATAAGTATCAGAAACACAGCAAGGCCGGCGATCACCGGCGGGAGGCTCATAAGAGTGTATATGACCCGCACGATGACGCCTTTTCCGTAAAATCTGCAGCTGCCGAGAAGCATGCCGAAAGGTATACCCAGAATCGCAGATATTATTACCGATGTAAGCGAAACATAGAGTGACAGTCCGACTATTTCGTATATTTCAGTATCACATGAGACGATCAGTCTGAATGCTTCCGCTATGCCTTGTATGATTGTGTCCATTGTTTTTTCCTGTTGTTAAAATTTAAAAAAAGTTGATAGATTGCTGACGGATTTATTTGGCATTAGGTACAAACAGCTGCTCGCCGTATTCTTCAACGCCGTATTCGCCGATAAGTTTCTGTGTGTCCTCTGATAAGATCCATTTCTGGAAAGCTTTTGCTCCGTCGTGGTTGATCTTGTCGTTTTTATCAGGGTTTACACAGATAACACCATACTGGTTGTTCAGCATACCACTCGGGTCTTTTTCGCAGAGGATCTTGAGCTCAGTGTCTTTGCCTACATTGAGCCATGTTGCTCTGTCAGATAAAGTGTATCCTTCTTTTTCATTTGTCATTGTAATGACATCGCCCATACCGGCAGCTGCTTCTATATACCAGTCTCCGGATGGTTTGATACCGGCTTTCTCCCAGATCGATAATTCTTTTTTGTGTGTACCTGAATCATCTGCTCTTGAAACAAAAGTCTGCTTGCTGCTGCTTATTGATTTGAATGATGCAACGGCATCTTCAGATGTGGACGATACCTTTGCAGGATCTGCTTCAGGACCTACGATAACGAAATCGTTGTACATTACATCGTATCTGCCGTCCTCATC
>CAKQUI010000070.1 GCA_934277495.1 uncultured Clostridia bacterium
ATACAAAAACCAGCGCCATTGCTAAAAGCTATATCCTGAATTTTTTCATACGGTCTCAAGCTGTAAATTTCCAGCTTTCTTAACCTGGCAACTGCAACAAAGTTCCTTTTTTCAGACACCACGACAGCTACTCCAGTTAAATGCTCATACGATTCATATGAGATCACAGATCCATTTACTTCGCACATGCATTTGCTCCTTTCAAAACTACTTTCAGTCCTCTTAATGCCCCCTTTGCAGTCACTGCGTTTAGTTTTGTTACACCTGATTTTTTTACTTTTTTAGGGTACATTCTACTTAGAACTGTAACGAACTTTTGTGATAATCTCATTACAGCAGTCACCCCATTGTGATATCCCTTTGTATGCAAATGCTGATGGAAATGTTTCTTCAATGCAACTAAATTTCGCTTCGAGTTTATACTTATATGATTCTTATATAATACTTCTCTTGCATATTCAGCATGTCTATCTTTTTTTGCAACTATATGGTGCTTGTGTTTGCTGGGGCTCTTACCTTTTTTTCTTCCTCTTTTTAGTGACTCCTTTATAGATTTAAGCATAACATATATCGTCCCAAATTCTACCTGTGTTTTCTTCCAAGCTTCTTTCGTCTTTCGCATTGGAAGTCCTATTGCTACAGATGCTACGGCAGTCATTGCACCACCAAAAAATCCTACAACAGACGCAGTACTCATGGATGAAAATACGGCTGGCAAAGCCCAGACAAAATGCCCACTAGGGTCAACATAGTTTATCGGATTATTAGCACAGTACGCATACAGGTGCAGTGTATCCGGCTGGGTGGCTTCGCCTCTGTATGTATCCTGGGTTATGAATCTGGCGTTTTCCGGGTCGTAGTATCTTGCGTTATAGTAGTACAGTCCGCTGCTCTTGTCATAGATCTGACCTGTGTAGCAGATCTCGTTGTCGAAGTCAGCTCCGTTCATTATCGTGGTGTTGCCAAAATCGTCGTACTGGTATGTTGCTGCTGCGCTGCCTTTTGCGTCTATGATGCTGGTGGTGCTTTCTCTGATGTCTTTGTTGTAAAGATACCAGTTTTCTGCATCGCCTGTGCCTCTTGACGTGGCTATCACATTGGCGCTGGTGCCCAGCAGGTTCATTGAGCTTCTGTTTCCGTAAAAATATGTATTAATCAATACGACATCTCGACCGAATCCAAAAAAATTCGAAAAGCTTTTTCACTTTCTTCATTGAAAACTCTATTTCTGAAAATCACTACTGTATTTTCGCTGACACTACTGAAAATATCAATATATTTTGAGTACTTCATATTGTCTAATCCAGAATGTCTATACGAATACTCTATAGAAGAGACACCATCAATCAATATTTCACGTTTAGCTATCTTTATAACATTGCTGTCTTCGTCCAGCTGTTTTATCTTTTTCAATATATACATATCCACAGTTTCACAAGATTTAACACTGACATCGATGACATCTATAAAGATATCATCGATGCCATCACCTGCTACACTGTGACGGTACATCATTTTTTTTACTCTGTAATCAGAAGAGTTCACAATTCTGCGTTCCCAATTATCTCTTATTTCATATGAAACTTTTGAAAATCCATCTACAATATATTCTGCACTTTCTTTGAGATATGGCGCATAATTATCCTGATCATCATAGATATATGGTATACCGCAATCCTCAAGAAATTTTATATCTGCATCACTGCTACTATAGATTCGGCATTCATTTTCATGAGCAATAGTCTCCAACCAACATCTTCCTGATGCACTGTCAAAGAAACTCAGATCCTCCGGAAGTTCAGGATAAACCCATTTATATATCCCGCCTGCAGAATTCACCATGTTACGCACACCCTTCGAAGTGCTGAAAACGTATATTTCTCTTTTGTATGAACTCTTTATACTAAAGTACTTCTTTGAGACCATCCGGTCTGTTATATATGGTCTCATCTGGCAAACTATATCTCTTACTCGTCGCTCATTTTCATGCTCATCTCCTCCCAAAATAGGGATGTTCAGAGCAAAACGATCGCAGCATCTAAATGCGTAATCGATCAATTTCAAATATTGTTCTCCACTTATATTGCTAGTTATTATAATCATTTCAATATCTTTCTGTAAAATACCATATATGTGCTTTATTTTTTCTTTTTTGTACATGATAATGATGATAAAAACCAGGTTTTCCCGCTTTTCCTTCATCAACTTCCGGACCAACAACTCCTTGAAACTGATTTGCTAAAGTTTTAGCCTTGCTTTTACTTACAGACATCACATCTTTTTGCTTTCGTACTCTGCTTTTAGCTGCACTTAAAGATATCCCTTTTCCTATCCCTACAAAATTATAACCTCCGCTGCTCGACTTCCAAGCCTCAAAATAACTGCTTTTTTTCTTTCTCGCAGCTTCTCTAATCTTTGCCTCTGCTTTTGCAATAACATTATATTTCTTTACCGCTACTGTTACCGCTAAAATCTTAGCAAGTTTCCATTTTTTTGCTACACTAAACTTGTTATGGAAATGTTTTCCCAAACTTCCATATCCATTACCTACATATATGCAAAATGCTGACCATGCAGCTTTAAATGTAGGTGTCGACATATAATATAATGCTGCTATAGTTATTGCAGCAGCTGCCGCCAACAAAGCAGCTGCCGCTGCTACAGTCATATGCCCGCTAGGATCCGTATAGTTTATCGGATTATTAGCACAGTACGCATACAGGTGCAGTGTGTCTGGCTGGGTGGCTTCGCCTCTGTATGTGTCCTGGGTTATGAATCTGGCGTTTTCCGGGTCGTAGTATCTTGCGTTGTAGTAGTACAGTCCGCTGCTCTTGTCGTAGATCTGGCCTGTGTAGCAGATCTCGTTGTCGAAGTCGGCTCCGTTCGTTATCGTGGTATTGCCGAAGTCGTCGTACTGGTATGTTGCTGCTGCTCTGCCTTTTGCATCTATGATGCTGGTGGTGCTTTCTCTGATGTCTTTATTGTAAAGATACCAGTTTTCTGCATCTCCTGTGCCTCTTGATGTGGCTATCACATTGGCGCTGGTTCCCAGCAGGTTCATTGAGCTTCTGTTTCCGTCAGCGTCTTTCGTGTAAAGCACGGTGCCGTCCTGATAGTAGTAATCTGTCTTCGTGGTCTCTGTGGTTTCTCCATCCAGGCCTTTCACCAGCTTCGTTTCTGCTTTGCTGATACGCTGTCCGCTGCCGTTGTAGCGGTTTTCCTGAGTCAGCGTGAGTTTGTCATCTTCCTTCACTGTCAGCTTTTTCAGGCGGTCTGCTTCATCGTATTCAAAGGTCGTTGTTTCATATTTTTTGTTTCCGAGACCTTCTCTCTCAGACGTAAGGTTGCCATTGGCATCATAGGAATAAACCTTTGAAGACTGATCATCATAATCCATCCTGCTTTCCAGCTGGTTCAGCTCGTTATAGCTGTACCCTATGATTCTGGTGCCAGTACTTTCCCTGAGCCTGTTGCCGACTTTGTCATATTTATATTGGGTGACTACACTGCCGACAGCGTCATTATTATCAGTCTCCTTAGTCTCTGTCAGTCTGCCTGCTGTATCGTAGGTGTACTCTCTTGTGATGTCTCTGCCCTGGCCGTCGTCGCTCTGGTCGTAGTCACTGACTGTCCTCTCACTTGTGATATTATTGTTCCTGTCGTACTTGTAGATATATGCTTCCTTCAGCTCGTCATGTCCGCTTCCTCCTCTGTACGCCATGGAGGTCACTCTGCCGAAGCTGTCGTATGTGTATGACTTTTCCAGGTAACTGCCGTTTCCGGTGAATCCGTAGTGGTCTTTTATTTTGCTGACTCTGCCCTGTGCATCGTACTCATACTCCCTCACGGTGTCTGCCAGAAGTCCTCCGGTCTTCGCCTTTATCTTCGTCAGCTTCTTACTGCTGCTGTACTCGAAGGTCAGACCTTTGAGACTGCTGCCTGTATTGGCGTAGTCTATGGCTGTGACGTTGCCTTCGATATCATATGTATAGGAGACTGTCGGCTCCTCCGGCTCACTGCCTTCTCCGTCCCACTCTGTATACGAGCTCATGCGCTTGAGGGCGTCATATGTATACTTCGTGGATCTGCTGAGCTTCCAGCTGCCGTCTTCTTTCTCGAAGTCTTTCATCAGCGTCACCTGATCGTTGATGTCGTAGGTGTATTCGCTTTTCATTGTAGCGGTCCCGTCCGCTTTATGATATTCTACCACATTATTGCGTCCGGCGGCGTCATATCCGTAAGTTTTGTAGTTACCTTCAAGCTCTTTTTCTTTTACTACATTGCCCTCTCCGTCATATTCGAAGGTCCTCTGTATGCCTGCATCTCCGTTGCCGAGATAGTCCGTGATGCTTTCCTCAAGGCCTCTGGCGTTCGTAGTCACGGAGGACTTGCTGCCGCATGCGTCTGTAGTCGTGACTTTCGATGTGCCGTCCGATGCGACTTTGCTGTACGAGAACTCCGTCACTGCTCCTCCCGGCTGTGCCACTCGCCTGAGCTGTCCCTCGATATCGTAGGACATGGAAGTCCTGTGTCCTTCTCCGTTTATGCTTGCTGTCACGTTGCCGTCGGCGTCGTATCTGCTCTCAGTGACGATGCAGTTTCCTCCGATGTTGTACGTGCCGTCTTTCACTGACGGGTTCACAGCTGTATGGGTCTGGTTGCCGTTCTCATCGTAGATGGAAAGGGTGAGGACTCCGCCTTCTCCGTCAGAGTTTTCCCCGTATTCATAGGCGGCTGTGACTCTGCCCGACTTGTCGAACTGCTTGTCTGTGTACATGCCGTCTGCTTTTTCTCTCACCACATTGCCTGAAGGATCTGTAAAGGTCTGGGATGTGATGTATCCGTCCGGGTCTTTTTCGGTGATGGTATAGGCGTCAGTTACTTCCTTTGTGGCTGAGCCTGTATGGAGCGTCACGTCTTCATAATCGTATTCTGTGGTCCATGTCTTGCTGAGATCGCCCTTTTTCACATTCCTGGACTTCACTCTGTTGAGCTTGTCGTAAGTGTATGATGTAACAGTGCCGTCGGCGTCTGTTTCCGTGAGGACTGTACCGTTAGCGTCGTATGTGCTGGAAGTGGACCTTCGGGAATCTCCCTGAGTCACTACCGTCTTCGTGAGCCTGCCGAAGCCGTCGTATGTATTGACGGTCTCTGACTTCACATCTCCGTCTACAGACGTCTTCGTGCTTTTCTCACGGCCCATGGCGTCTGTGACTGTCACTGTAACGGTCTTTACGCCGTCGCACTCTTCTGTTTCTGTCTCGGTCTTGCTGCCGTCATCGCTGTATTCGTATGTATATGAAGTCGTGCTTTTTTCTGTTCCGTCCTCCTTCGATACTTCTTCCTTCAGCTCTCCTGCAAGACCTGTTTCGCTGTCCTCTTCGTAATACTCTGACAGCTCCTCTTCGTCTGTGACATCGTCGTATGATCTTGTCTCGTTGTCATTGTCATCGTATTCGTAATCTGTATCCGACGACTTTTCTCCATCTGCGTTGTATGTAGTCTCATGAGTCACGTTGTCGCCGTCATAACTGTATTTCGTGATGGTGCCGTCTTCGGATCTTTCCTTTGTGACGTTGTCGGTCTCGCTGTCGTATGACGTGGTCTCTGTCAGCGTTATATCTGTCCCTGCCACGTTCTTCGATGCATCGACGCTCTGTTTCTGACCTGTTTTTTCTGTCATAACAAGAAGGTTGTCACGGTATGTGTATCCCGTGCGGTTCCCTGCTGCGTCGATATTTTCCAGGCAGTTGCCGAACCAGCCGTCGAACCTGTCGGTTTCGCTGGATATGGTCTTCATACCGGAAAGCAGACCTTTCTTTATCATGGTCTCGGTCTTCGTCTCGCTGCTGTCATCAGAGTATGTGAGTTTCTGTGTCTTGCCGTCGGGATCTGACATCTGCGAGGCTCTGCCTTCGCTGTCGTAGTCCACTGTATATCTGTTTCCTGCTGCATCTCTGATGGTGTCGAGTTTCGGCTCCTGTCTGCCGTCGTAATCATAGCGGTATGTTATCTCTCCGTCACCGCCTGCTGCCTTGTGGGTCACTGAAGTCAGTCTGACGTTTTCTTTGTCTGCGCTGCCTGCGTAGTCATACTCGTAGCTGCTGCCGTCAGGGAGCTTCACGCTTCTGATGGTGAGCGGGTCTCCGCCTTTTTCATCGTCGTTGTATGTGAGTTCCATGGCTATGTTGCGGTTGGTGCGCACTCTGGAAAGCAGTCCGCTGTCCTGTGCATATTCAAGTATTGCGAAATTACCGTTCGATTCTGTGATATACACGAGGCTGCCGAAGCTGTTGAATCTGTATTCGCTGCCTTCCTTGTCTCTAACTGTATAGTCGCTGGTAACTGTGACAGTCTCCTTGTCGTCGTCTGTGACGATGCCTTTTTTCCTGGCCGGAAGCTCCACATCCTCCTCTGAATGTGTCTTCGTCAGTGTAACATATTTTCCCAGTGAGGATATGTACTCGGCGGTCTCATTATCGTCTGCTGCCTCTGCATCCATAATACCGGAGTCATCTGCTGCAGTTTCATTGCTGCCGGTGTTTTCCTTGTTTCCTCCGGAAGTCTTCGTGAACTGGTACAGCGTGCCGTCTCCGTATCTCAGCACAAGACTGTCGTCGTTCTCTCCGCCGGTGTCTGCGATAGCCAGCACTTCCATATCGAAGCTGCTGCTCCATCCCATGCCCAGGGATGACATTGCGCTGGACTGGCTGTTGTATGTACGTTCGAAAGATACATCTACTCCCTCATTCGGTATCTCTGCGTCGCTCTGGGAATATGTAAAGTTTCCCTGGCTCTTTTCTATATTCGCATCGCCCTGGGGCAGTCCCATGGATGCGTAGCTCCAGTACTCCCTGTTTCCCAGTCGTTTCAGGTATTCGTCGGCGTCTGCCACTTTGCCGTACATCTGCCTGGAAAATCCGCTGCTGCTTATGATCCTGTCGTTTTCATCCTTCTGGACGGCTCTGACTCTGTAGTAATATTTTCCTGAATAACCTGTGTTTATCTCAGTGTAGCTGCAGCTGGCGAAATCGCCTGCAGCCAGTGTGACTTCAGACGGCGTGAATCCGTCTTCGGTGCTCCTGTATACTTCAAAAGATATGTCGTCCGGCAGCTGCGTACTGCCGGCTGCTGTCTGCCATGTGAAATATGTCTTGTAGTTCAGTCTGTGTCTCAGTGAAAATCCGACAGGTCTGAAATCTTCTGCGGCTGATATGCTGAAAATTTCCTCAGTCAGTACGTCTGCTGTCACTGATATGTCTCCGAGGCTGGAAATATCCGCTTCGGACTCTGCTTTGACAGTGAAGTCACTGCCGTAGATCTTTGCACCATCTATATCCGAAACGCTTATTTTCTTTCCCGGTGAAAGGGCAGTATATTTACCGCCTGATATGCTGATGCTGTATGTGACTTTTTTATCTCCGATGGTTTCAGGGGCGTCGATGCGCAGAGCAACTGCTTTGCCCTCCAGTTTTACGTCCTTTTCTGACGTTTCTCCCATGCTGAGTGTCTTCTTTTCACCGTTTATGGTCACGGCTCTGCTGTATACAGTCCTGCCGTCTTCGCCAGTTCCTGCTGCCAGAATATCGTAATCTTTCCCTGTTTCGTACGAAGTGCCTTCTGCACATGAAAAATCATCGCTGTAGACAGCGCCTTCTGCTTTTTTCACGCCGTCCACATACCACTGCAGGCTGTCTTCATCCAGTGTCTTCTCATCATCTTTCCTGATGCTGAGGCTTTCTGTCTTCGTGCCGATCTGGAAATGTTCGTCTTTGTAGCTCTGTCCTGATGGTCTGCTGACTCTGAATGACGGATCTGTGAGTTTCGCAGTGTCTTCATCTGCAGGCCTTGTTATGTCTTTGTATGCAGTGGCGGTGTTGCCTGCCTTGTCGGTCACAGTAAGTTTCAGTCTGTACTGGCTTCCCGCCTTGTATTTCGAGCTGGACAGATCGATGAAGCCGAAACTGCCGTCTACTTTGCTGCTGCCTGAAAGGACTTTTTCATATGTGTCGTCTGCAGCTGATTTGTCTCTGATGCTGATGCTCCAGTCATCAAGATGTGCGTCAGATGCCTTACCGCTGATGACGCCCTGCACGAAAGTAGTCAGCTGAGCTTCCGGGTCAGTGCTGTCAACGATGTATGAAACTGTACCGGCTTCTCCTGCTGTGCCTGATTTATCCACTCCTCTGACATATATCGTATACGAGCCTTCGTCAGATGGCTCCGCTGTCTCCATTTCGCCTTTTATGGATGGCTCTCCTGAGATATCTTTCCATTCGCCGTCTTCACCTATACGGTACTGTATCCCGGAAAGTTCGGTGTTTTTGCTGAAGCTCCATGCGATCTTTACCTTGCTGCCGTTCTTCTCTGCTGTCACTTCCGGTCTGCCTGCAGGATTGGCTATGGTGATCTCCTTCGTCACGGTCTTTGTATTGCCTGCTTTGTCCTGTATATGCAGTTTCAGGACATATGTGCCGTTGGCATATTTAGTGGTGTCAAGTGGTCTGCTGGTGGACTCGCTCATGTCTTTGTAAAGTATGGCTTTCTGCTGCTCGCCGTCTGCTTTACTGCTGAATACTCTGATACTGCTGTCCTCTATGCCGCTGCAGTCCTGGTCCTCGTCATCCTGCCTGTCGGTTATATTTCCTGTTACTATTATGGTGTCTTTCAATGCACCTGACAACGACGTGCCAGAGATGCTGCTGATGGTTATAGTTCCTTTTGGACAATTTTTATCAAGATAATATCCGTAGGATCTCTGTGTATAGTTTCCTGATTCGCCTGTGAATCTGACGTGTACGTCATATCTGCCGCCTGCAGGATCGCGGTCTTTTTCCGCCATATGGAAACTGCCGCTGTATCCGCCAGTCTCGTCTTTTTCCATCACAAAATCTTCCGGCGCAGTGAAATCTTCGTCGGAAGGTGATTCTCCTTCTTTTGTCAGAGCGTAGGTCACACCGCTGCTGCTGATGTCACCGGTCTTGTCCCTGAGATCTGAAAATATTATTTTCGGGTCGCTGTCCGAAGTCCATGAACCGCTGGTGATGTTTTTGCCGGAGCTGTCCCTGAGTTTCAGCGAACCGACTTCCGGTCCGTCTATGCAGACATAGTAGTTTTCAAAAGTCTTCTCTGTGCTGTTGCCCATCTTGTCTTCTGCTTTCACCTTGATGGTGTGCAGACCGGTGCTTTCGAAATTCTCCTTTGGTATGGTGTATGTTCCTGATGTTTCAGAGCCGGCTTTCCTGTACGCAGCTCCGTCTACCGAAACGCTGACTTCCTTGAAGTGAGTGTCCGATATGCCCTTCCATGTGAGCAGCGGGCTTGCCGGTCCCGGTTTTTCCTCCGACGACGGAGAAAGGCTTATTTCTCCCAGCTTAGGTGCTACGCTGTCTATGTGTACTACTCCGGCGGATTTGCCGCTTCCTGCAGTACCGGCTTTGTTGACGCCTCTGACATATATCCGGTAGCATCCGTCAGCCATCTCAGGCAGGCTCGCTCCGGAGCTTATGGTCCTTGATGAGCTGTACTCCAGTTTGACGTCGCCGTTGGCTGCTTTGGCATCATCATATGCCAGCGCCTGGAATTCCACTCTGTCAAGTCCTGTGGATGTTATCCCTGCATAGGTCACTTTGGCATCTGTGCTTTTGCTGACATATCTCGGTGATATAGCTGCACTGGTGGCAGTCGTCGGTTTGCTGTAATGTGTCACCACCAGCTTAGGTCTGTATGCTGCAGTGCCGTATCTGCTGCCCCAGAAAGATGCGTAGCTTGGCGAGCTCGTCACGTTTTTGAGGACTATACCATGGCTGACATAGGAATCTTTGGCCAGCCCTGCCACGTATGATTTAAGATCGAAAGTCTGAGCTGTATTTTTCGTCTTCTTAGTTGTGACTGTAGAAAGTACAGTGCTTGAATTCGATGGTTTATTGTTCCATGTGAGTTTGGAGGCTTTCCACCCGCCTGTGACACGGTATGCGCTTACTTTCTGGTTCTTTGCTCCGTCGCCTACTTCGTAGACAGTGAGTTTGGCACTGCTGATGGACTGGCCCAGCAATGTTTTCTTGATATGCTCGAACTGTATGTATGTCCTGTGGGTGCCTGTGCCGTTCTTTCCTGCAGGCATGACTTTGGTGCTGCCTGAGTAGAATACCGTGCTGGCGTAACTGCCGCTGATGACGTATGCGTCTGTTACCTGGCTTGAACCTTTCCATGTGGTGGTAGGGTCGATGGTGACAGGGTACTGTCTGTCGCTGCTGTCAAGATAGTCCCTGTCTACAGTCATGGTCAGTATATATCTGTCACCTTCTGCTTTCTTTATATCGTATGTTATATCATCGCTGTATGCGCTTCCGCTGGCGTCATTCATCCATGCCGGCGATATGTCCGCTGCGATGCTGCCTGTCTCTTTATCGAAGAAAGTGATGCCTGCATCTGTAGGATTTTTCTCCGGAGTAAGACCCTTGAGCCGGAGGACATATGTAAAAGTATTGCTCTCGGGTCTTTCCTTCAGAGTTATGGTTTCTTTGACTCCTTCTTCCCCTGATTCATATGCAAAATCCGCTGATGACTGCGGACTGCTGTATTTCGCTGTTACAGGAAGCTTCTCCTCATCCTCGTACAGCGTAGGCGTGGTTTCCTTTATCACTTTTACGGGCGCACCTTCTGCGGAAACCGTGTCCAGAGTCTTTTCATCCGGAGAGATGCTGATGCTGTGTTCCCCGTCTTCCATCAGCAGCGGCGTGTCCTCCGAAAGTCTGCCGGGCATGTAATGTTTCCTGTCGCCCTCTTTGTTAGTATATGAATAGCCGTCGAGATCTGAACCGGCTTCCGTCTTTTCTCCCTTATCTATCTTAACAAGGCTGCGGTCGTAGTCAGTGAGGCTGCCCTCATCGTTTTCGTACCTGACCTGTCCGCCATGAAAAACGGTCATCTTCTCTCCCCCGCCGAGGTCGTATGTGGTCGTATCCTCGGTCTTATCGATGACGTTTTTCTCGGTGACCTCTTCAGGCGATATCTTCGTCTCTTCGCCTGAACCTGCGGCATGCCCGATATCCGGGATCAATGTCACAACAAGGCACAGCGTCAGCAAAACAGCCGTCAGCCTGTACCCAGGTCCCGCTTTTGGTTTTAGATCCATTGTTTTCTTCCTCCTTTGAGTTATTAAATAGTGTAAATAAAATATGCTTGTATATAAACAGATGGCTGTGACCAGAAAATGTAACATAAAATTACGAATTTTTATTTTTTTATATTTTTTGTTGCATTTTACGGTTTCATTCATCTGTTTTACTGGAAGGAGAAATATATTATGAAAAAGAAAATCTTACTCATTACCGTTATCGCTATGTTTTTTTCTATGACATGTTTCACATTTGCAGATACTGCAGACGATACTCCTGAAACGGATGACAATGCCATGATCTCAGAAGATATCACTGAACTGACTGCTGAAAGCTGCGGTTTAGGATTCAAAAAAACATCATCCACAAAAGCACAAGCCCAGGCAGTTGCTTCCAGATCTTCTGCTTCGTCTATCACGTCTACGATCTATCTTCAGAAAAAAAGCGGCAGTAGTTACAGCACTGTAAGCAGTGATAAAAAAACCGTCAAAAGCACAAGGATAAACCACATCCATACTTTTTCGATCAGCTCCAGTTCAACTTATCGCATAAAAGTCGTGATAAAATACACTCGTGACGGAAGCACTCGTTCAAACACTTTTTACAAAAACCTGTAAAATGTAAACTCATACTATCATTTCAGATAGAACAAAAGTAAGCGCCTAATAACATGATGCCTTGTTTTGTGCCATTCGAATCGGTTAAAATACAGTCAGGTCATTTGCTGGTCT
>CAKQUI010000071.1 GCA_934277495.1 uncultured Clostridia bacterium
AGCGATTACGCATACCACACGGAGGCCATGGACAGAGCCATGGAAGGCGGCATCGACGACGTAGGCTGCGGCGTGCTTTTCGGCCTGAACCTTTACAAGTATGATTTCGTCGGCATCCTGATGCATGCAAAGCACCTGGAAGATACTTTCGGCTGCGGACCGCACACTATCAGCGTTCCGAGAGTCAGACCGGCAGATGACATAGACCCGGATACTTTCGACAACGGTGTGCCGGATGATATTTTCAAGAGGATAATCGCTATCCTGAGGATAGCTGTGCCGTACACCGGCATTATCATGTCAACGAGAGAGTCGAAAGCAATGAGAGGGGAAGCCGTGAAGATCGGCGTTTCACAGATCTCGGGTGGCAGCAGGACCAGCGTCGGCGGATACGTGGAGGAGGAGTCAGAGGAAGACAACTCTGCACAGTTCGACGTCAACGATACTCGTACCCTCAACGAGGTTGTGGACTGGCTCATCGAGATGGGCTGTGTGCCTAGTTTCTGTACAGCGTGCTACAGAGAAGGCAGGACCGGCGACAGGTTCATGAGCCTTGTAAAGACAGGGCAGATCGCCAACATCTGTCAGCCTAATGCGCTGATGACGCTGAAGGAATACCTGGAGGACTATGCGACAGAGGAGACCAGGAAAAAGGGTCTGGCTCTGATCGCAAAGCGTCTTGAGATGATACCGAACCCTAAAGTAAAGAAAGTCGTTGAAGATCATCTCAACGATATCGACGGCGGAATGAGAGATTTCAGGCTGTAGGGATACCGGCAGAGACAGAGTGTCTGGGGCTGCTGCTGCGGCTGATGCCGTGCGTCAGTGAGTCAGGCACAGGATAAGGAAAAATATCGCATGCGGTGACAGAGCATCACCGCATGTTGTTGTATATAGATCCGGAAGCACTGAGAGCATGACCGGCAGGTGTACGATGTCGGCCGATTCACTATGCAGAGCGGCTTCCCGGATCGGATAATAAGATACAAAAAGGAGATTTTTATGAGTCTTAATGATACACCAAGGGCAGACCGGCTGCACATAGGTCTGTTCGGCAAGCGTAACAGCGGCAAGTCGTCGCTGATAAATGCACTGACGGGGCAGGACATTGCCATCGTTTCAGACACACCGGGAACGACGGCGGACCCGGTTTTCAAGTCAATGGAACTGCATCCTGTGGGACCTGTGGTCTTCATCGACACCGCAGGTTTCGACGACGATCAGGGTGAGCTGGGGCAGCTGAGAGTGAAGCGGACAGAAGACGTGGTGAAAAAGACTGACGTCGGTATCATAGTGGTGGACGGCAGGAAATGTCTTGAAGCTGCAGGGGACAGTAACAGCAGTCCCTGCGGCTGCGAGGTTTCTGCAACTGATGTGAGTGCACCGGGATCTTTAAATAACAATCCGGCGGATAAGACACAGACAGGTGAAGGACTCTATAGTCCTGCAGACACATCAGGCAAAGACAATGCTGGAGGCGAATCTGGTCGGGAGCTGAAAGCCGATATCGGAGGCAGCAGCGAGTCCTGCGGCTGCGAAGTCTCCGATCGTCAGGAGCCACAAGCCAACGGAGGCATTTATCGCAATGAAGATATGGTCGTGTCTGTAACTACCTCTGCCGGTCAAGGCGAATCGTCAGTGGGAGATGCTGCTTCGGGAAGCAGTGATAAGTGCGGATGTGGGAATTGCAGCGATCAGTCAGGAAATTCTGCGCTGGCGCAGCTCCTTGCCAGAGAGAAGGAGTGGGCGGCAGGCCTGAAGGCAAAGAATATCCCGGTGATAACCGTCGTCAATAAATGTGAAGACATGACGGAAGCGCAGCTCAGCACTTTGCAGGCGGAAGTTGCAGAGGCAGTGAGTGCCGGTGAAGCAATAGCAGTAAGTGCAAAATCCGCACTTTGCATGGACAGTCTGAGGAAGGCTATCCAGGAAGCGGTGCCGGAAGATCTGCTGCGGAGAAAAATACTGGGAGACATGGCCGACGAAGGCAGCCTTGTACTGCTGGTGATGCCTCAGGATATACAGGCGCCGAAGGGCAGGCTGATACTGCCGCAGGTACAGACCATCAGAGAGCTGTTGGACGGGAAATGCACCACCGTATGCACTACGGCGGACGGACTGGAACGTGCGCTGGGAGCACTGGGCCGTGACCCGGATCTCATAATAACCGACTCCCAGTGTTTCAGGATGGTTTACGACATGAAGCCGGAAAGCAGTAGGCTGACGTCCTTTTCGGTGCTGTTCGCAGCATACAAAGGCGATATCGATTCTTTCATCGCAGGCGCATCGACGTTAGACGATATGACTGAAAAATCAAAGGTCCTGATAGCTGAAGCCTGCACCCATGTACCCCTTTCCGAGGACATCGGCAGAGTCAAGATACCAAATCTTTTAAGGAAAAAGTTCGGCAAAGGAATGGAAATCGTCAACGTCTGCGGCAGCGACTTCCCGGATCATGAGGAACTGGCAGGGTACGATCTGGTGATCCACTGCGGAGCCTGCATGTTCAACAGAAGGCACGTGCTCAGCAGGATATCACAGGCCCATGCAGCAGGCGTACCCATAACCAACTACGGCATAGTGCTGGCAAAACTCACAGGCATACTGGACAAGATACAGATACCGGAGAGCTGATGGAGCCCACTTTATCGTATGTATAAATATACATCTGTAAAAATCGACTTCAAACAGGCTGTTTTCATGTACAAATAGGAGCCGTATCATGTCATACGGCTGACTTGAGTTTGTATTTTACGAGAAAGGATGCACTACATGGAGATATATGAGATAAAGGAAAGGTCGTCGCAGCTGACGGCTAAGCTGCTGGTGGTCTGGGAAAGATCAGTCAGGGCGACGCATCTGTTTCTTTCAGAGCCGGAGATAGAGCGGATAAAAGTATACGTTCCACAGGCTATAAGCGGCGTGGGACATCTGGCCGTTGCAGAAAATGCGGCTGGCGTGCCTGTCGCATTCATGGGCGTGGAAGCAGGCCGTCTTGAAATGCTTTTCATATCTCCGGAAGAGCGGGGCAGGGGTCTGGGTCGGCAGCTGCTGGAATACGGCATCAGAAATTACGGTATACAGGAAGTCACAGTGAACGAACAGAACCCGCAGGCAACAGGGTTTTATGAGCATATGGGATTTCGGACATACAAAAGGACCGCCTGCGATGAAGAAGGCGGTCCATATCCGCTGCTTTATATGAAGCTGGAGAGAGCATGAGGTTGTGCAGATCGCCGGTATGTCCGGTGCGCAGGCATTATAAGATCGTTTCCGGATGCTTGTTTTGAATGGAGAGAAATTTATCATGGAACTGGTCGTTAAACATTTCAATGAATTGTGTACAGAAGAACTGTTCGATATCTGCAGACTGCGGGTGTCTGTATTTGTCGTGGAGCAGAAGTGCCCTTATCAGGAGCTGGACGATGCTGACAAGCAGGCGTATCATGTTTATCTGAAAGATGACTGCGGCATACAGGCATACGCACGGGTCCTGCCGCAGGGGACGACTTTTGATGAGGCGTCTTTTGGCAGGGTGATAGCCGTAAAGCGCAGGTGCGGCCTTGGCAGCCGGATCGTTGAGGCTGCTGTCAGGGTCGCAAAGGAGAAGTTCGACGCCGGAGCGATCCGGATCGAAGCACAGGTGTACGCCAGAGACTTATATGAAAAAGCAGGATTCGTACAGGTATCTGAGCCGTTTCTTGAAGATGGTATACCGCATATCGCCATGGAACTTAAACTGTGATGTTGCTGCCCCTGAAACTTATTCTTCCGGTCTCAGCGGTCCATAATAATAGGAGGATGTCGCTCCGCCGTCGATGAGGAATGTGGAACCTGTAATGAACGCACCTTTATCGCTCATGAGGAGCTCGGCTACATTTGCGACTTCGTCTGCAGTACCGGGTCTGCCTGCAGGACACTTTGCAAACATATTTTTGTAAAAATCTCCACGTGGCCCGTTGAATTCATCTACGGCAAGCGGTGTCACGATGATGCCCGGTGCTATAGCATTGAGTCTCGCACCACGTTTTACCCATTCCACGGACTGTGCCATGACACGCTTTTCATTGCAGCGTTTCGCCAGCTGATAGGCATGGAGCGTATCTCTGATGTTCTCAGGCTGCAGGATATCGAGCTGCAGAAGTTCCTCGGCGGGAGTCGTTGCAAGAGCGGCGTCTTCATCCGCAGTGAGCTGAGGCATACGCCAGCCCGACTGACTTGAGATCGTCACGCCGACGCCACCTTCTGTGATGACTTTTCCCACTTCTTCAAGCAAAACAGCGGTGCCGTAAAGATCCACTTTCAGTATAGCTTCCACCGGCGCCTGACTTGGCGAAACTCCTGCACCGTTGACAAGCATCCTGATATCTCCGTATTCCATAGCCTTTGCGATCAGCGCCCTGATGGATTCTCTTGATGACAGATCCATTTCCACCGGCTCCACGTCGAATCCCGCACTGTTCATTATCTCTGCGATATTTTCCGCATTGGAAATATCCTTATCGCCCATGACGATCTTCATTCCGTGTCCCATCCTTCTTGCGATGGCCATGCTGATCTGTCCTGCACCTGTTACTATCATTACATCTTTTTTTCTCATATTGTTTTCCTCCCATATTCCTGACTTGTCGCCTGTACTTTTTCGGGGCTTATATCTGCTGTAGTGTTTCTTTGCTTTTATGATAATCCCGGATCGCTTTTCAATCAAATCTTTGTTCTTATCGTATTGATAAGTTTTACTTATCACTGTAGAATATAATAAATAAGTCATATCTGGCTCATCGTGAGCATGCAAAGGAGGAGGGGGTCTATGCTGCTGCGTCAGATCGAATATTTACAGGCTGTCATCGAAAACGGGAATTTCTATAAAGCGGCGGAACAGTGTCATGTTTCGCAATCCGCTATATCACAGCAGATACGCAAGCTGGAAGAGGAACTGGATGTAAAGCTGCTGGAGCGTCACAACCGGACATTTTCCCTGACAGCCGCTGGAGAGCATTTTTACAGGAAAAGCCTGGTCATCACCAGTGACGTCAGGCAGATGATACGGGAGACGAAACGGATCGCAGACAGTGACAACGTGGTACTGAAGATCGGATATTATAAAGGATACCATGGAAGTGAGCTGACGGAAGCGATCTCCCTGTTTTCAGAAAAATATCCCACTGTCGATGTGCAGATCACAGTGGGAAGTCATGAGGAACTTTACCACGCCATGGAAAACGGTACTCTGGATCTGGCGCTGAATGACCAGCGGCGGGCGTTTTCCAATGCATACAACAACGTCGTGCTTGCGGAAAGCAGGGTATATATCGAAATATCTGCAAGGAACCCGCTCAGCAGACTGCCTGCGCTGGAGGCAGATGACCTGAAGAACACGCCCTGTATCCTTGTCATGAACCAGTCGGGACAAAGGGAAGAACAGGAATATTACGAAACGACAATGGGACTCCACGGAGAATTTCTTTTCGCTGATACGATACAGGAAGCCCGGCTGAAGGTCGTGACCGGGCAGGGATATGTGCCGGTGGATGTCATCGGCCGGCAGCTCTGGTCCGATACTGCGGTGTGCAGGATACCCCTTGTCCGCAGCAGCGAACCTGTCAAAAAGACTTACTGCACATTCTGGAGAAAAGATATCGGAGACGGATATCTCAGGGATTTTTCCGGGATACTGGTCTCATGTTTTCAGGCTGCCTGCGACTGATCCTGCAGTTCCGTCCCTTTATGCAAAGGCCGGGGAAGCAGTCCGGCGTTCACAGATCGGTCTGAGCTGATTTAGGACAGCCTGCCGCCTGTGCGGTTATTTTCCTTCCGGCATCTTTGCTTTCATCCTGCGGGCCAGGTAGACTGCCGGCGTGTCTGCCAGGCTGGTGACGATGAAGATCACGTAGCTGGATATGCAGATGCTTATCAGGGTAGGGATATCATAAAGTCCCCAGAACGCACCGAAGCTGTAGAGCACTGTGTTCATCAGCTGGGATATCATCGTGGAGCCGTTGTTCCTGAGCCAGAGGAAGGACTTTGAATCTCCGAAACGGTTTTTAGTGAACGCCCACCATTTGTGATACGCCCACACGTCGAAACGCTGGCAGATGGCGTAGACCACAAGGCTTACGATCATGATACGGGGCGTATTGCTGAATATGGTCACGAAGCTGTCGTGAGCCCAGTCTGAAGCGGCAGGCTTGTAAAGCAGCCAGGACTGGGATATCAGGATGAAGCTCAGGGATGTGGCGATACCGATGTTCACCGCCTTCTGAGCGTCCTCTTTGCTGTAATTCTCGCTGAGTATGTCTGTCACAAGGAACGTTGCTGCGAAAAGCACGTTGCCAAGGGTCTGTTCCATGCCGTAGGCGTTCACCAGAAGCAGCACCTCGATATTTGCTGTGATAGTTGCGATGACTGTCGCACAGTACAGTCCTGTTTTGCCGAAAATGCGGTACATCACCAGTACTCCTCCGAATATGAAGACCAGTGAAGCCGCCAGTAAGATCTCATTTAGCATCGTTATTACCTCCTACACCAAAATCTGTATTTTCTATAAGTATGTCGACCCGGGGATCGTCCCGGTATGCGGGATATATGTTTTTCATGAAAATGTCCAGGACGCTGCGGTCCGGGTGCATGTCTGTGGAATTTTCCGTCATCAGATTGATGCAGACCCTTTCGAAAAATCTCAGCCCTGTCTCGATGTCGCTTCTCATGGACTGCTCCGTCTGTCCGGTGAGGCCGAACAGCAGACAGACCTCGTCTGCGTATGCTGCGATG
Source organism: uncultured Clostridia bacterium (assembly GCA_934277495.1). Taxonomy (GTDB): domain Bacteria; phylum Bacillota; class Clostridia; order Peptostreptococcales; family Anaerovoracaceae; genus Lentihominibacter. Next base: position 6,772 of record CAKQUI010000071.1, read on the forward strand.
TCTTCAGGGGAGGCGTGCTCCATGCCTTTGTGCAGAACATCGTCACGGAAGATCTCATCGAAAGTTTCCACGCCGGTCTTGACTTTTACACGGATGCCTGCTTGCTTGAATTTTTCGCAGATGGCGGGCAGGGTATCTCTGTCACGCCAGTGGCACTCGATGTGCAGCTGTCTGATGCCCCTGCTCTGGCAGGCGTCCAGCACCGCTTCGATGCTGCCGTCGTCGAGGTCGCAGAAACTCCCGGAGTTGATGGCTTCAAGAGTCCCGTAGACCCCGGTCACGTGGCTCAGGACGCTGCGGTTCAGCGCCAGGTTCGCATAATTGTCTTTTGAAAAATCCAGGTGGTAGTCGCAGAAACGGCAGCGCCTCCACCGGCAGCCACGGCCACGAAGGAGAACGATCTCCCGTGGATTCTTTTCACGGATGATACTGTATCGGTCCATAGTCATGAAAAATCTTATCCTTTCACGAATTATCCAGTACGGAAGTCCACAACTGTGGACAGATCTGCCTTTTAGAAACTTTGAGATATGCGATTTTATCCACAGCAGTGGATAAAGCTGGGGATGGATTTGCGTCTGATCTTCTGCCTGAAATAGCAGCCACTGAAAGCAGAGAATCATTGAAGTAAAATCATACGGCCGGTTTCAGCCAAATCCAGCAGTACACCGCCAACTTTTACGCTCCAACAGGCTGACGCCTGTTTGCTGTCCGTTCTGTCTAGCCAGGCAAAGCCTGGGACAGAAAGGCACGCGCTAAAGTGCTGCGGTGCTTGCATGAGGCCTTCCTCAGCTCGCAAGTTCGCTGGGATAACGCACTTTCAGTGCTCCGACTCGCTGCGCTCCCTGCTGTCGCATTTTCCAAACCAGCTGAAGCTGGGGAAAATCCGCAGGGCTTCAAGATTTAGGCAGGTCATAAAAAAACGGTGCTTGAAAAAGCACCATCCTAAATCACAGCATGGACTGTCTGTAAGTCTGCTGTTTGTCCCGTAGTTTTGTTTAGAGACAGGATGGTTCCGAACTGTCTTATTCTGTTTTGTTTTGCAGGTCTGTGCTTATATCGCATGAACTGCATCATGGATGTATATGTCGTCTTTGCACATGAGCCTGACTGTGGAACAGTATACTCCATTTTTCGTGCGGGGGCAAGGGGAAATATCGGAGAGCATGCCACTATATATGATACGATATCTTTTCAGGCAGCTGGCGTCGTATATCCCGATACGGTCGAAAACTGCATTTTGTATGGAACTGTCGTTCACAGGATGTCCAGGCTCTGACCGGTCTTGGCTGCCCATATGCTGTCACAGGTCCACGTGGATCTCAAGGAATAGCGGGGATGAGTATGTGCCAGATCGATTTGTAAAGTATTTATGTGGATAACATTTTTGCTGGTATTAATGCGATTTTAATTTTGCATTGATATAATATAACTGACGAGAGGAGCGACGATCATGAGATTACTTGTAGTAGAGGATCAGAAGGATCTGAATGAAATAATAGTCAGGAAACTCAAAAGCGAACATTACAGCGTGGACGCATGCTATACCGGAGACGATGCTCTGGATTTCATAAGATGTGCTGAATACGACGGGATCATCCTGGACATAATGCTGCCGGGGATCACCGGAATAGGGGTGCTCAGAGAAATGCGTGCTGCCGGGAACAACACGCCGGTGCTGCTGCTGACTGCAATGGGCACTGTGGAAGACCGTGTGGCAGGACTTGATGCCGGAGCAGACGACTACCTTGTGAAACCCTTTGATTTCAGCGAGCTGATGGCACGAGTAAGGGCTATCGTCAGGCGTGGCGGAGAGCGTGCCGGCAACGTGATGTCATCAGGAGACCTGACGCTGGACACAGATTCCAGGACGGTGACAAGAGGCGGAAAGGAAATAAAACTTACTGCCAGGGAATTCGATATCCTGGAGTGCCTTATGCAGAACCAGGGCAGGGTGCTTTCCAGGGACAAGCTGTCAAACCATATATGGAACTACGACTATGACGGGGGTTCCAACGTCATCGACGTTTACATGTATCACCTCCGCCGCAAGATAGACAAGGATTTTGATGAAAAGAAAATACAGACCGTAAAAGGTGCAGGATATATTATAAAATAGATGCTGCTGGAGGGTCAGGGTGGTTTTATGAAGATAAGATCGATAACAGGAAAAATAACCATATGGTATACACTTTTCATGATAATAATAACCGCTTGTTTCTTCGGGGTCATGATATACACAGGAAGTACCAGAGCCAGCGAGCTTGCAAAGACAAAGCTGCGGGATGCAGTGCGGGACGCCAGCGACGAGATCAGTGCATCCGGCAGTGATTTCATCATAGACAAGGATCTGGAATTCTACGATGACGGCGTGTATATAAGTGTGTACGAGCTGGACGGGACACTGGTGGAAGGCCGCAGACCCATAGAGATCGCTGAGTTTCCTGAGCTGAAGGACAGGAAACTCAGGAGTCTGGACGGTGATGACAACGAAGTGTGGTATCTGTACGACAGCCTTTTCAGTGTGGACGGCAGGCAGATATGGGTCAGAGGTATAGTCAGGGACTTTGCACAGAAAAGTACATTTGCATTCATGATGAGGCTGTCATTCATCGGGTTCCCGCTGCTGATGCTCATCGCAGCCATTGGCGGATATATCCTGTCGAAACGAAGTTTCAGACCGGTGCGTGAGATGACAGCCACTGCAGAAGAGATAAGCCGTGACGCCGACCTTTCAAGAAGGATAGAACTGGGCGACGGTCACGATGAGATATATCAGCTGGGCAGGACTTTCAACAGCATGTTCGACAGGCTGGAAAGATCCTTCAATGATGAGAAACAGTTCACATCGGACGCTTCGCATGAACTCAGGACGCCGCTGGCGGTGATGATCTCTCAGAGCGAGTATGCCCTGGAGGATGCAGCGTATCGTGAAAAGGCTCTGCAGGTCATAAACCGTGAGGCCAGAAGGATGTCGGGGCTGGTGGACCGGCTGCTTACTTTTGCAAGAAGCGATTCGGGCCGTCTTGTGGTGGAAAAAGAAGACATTGATCTCAGTGCGCTGTGCGAGGATATAGCGGAGCAGCAGAGATGTCTGGCAGAGGAGAAAGGTGTGACTGTTGAAGCGGATGTGCAGCCGGGGATCCATGTCGCCGGCGATGAGACGATGCTGATCAGGATGATACTGAACCTGATGGATAATGCGATGAAGTACGGCGCTGCAGAGGACGGCACCGGAAATGTACGGTTGAGTCTGAGCCGTCAGCAGTGCGATGGCAAGGAGATGGCGTGCTGCAGCGTGGAGGATAATGGACCGGGTATATCCGGCGAGGACATGGAGCATATCTGGGAAAGATTTTTCCGGGCGGACCGCTCCCGCAGCAGCGACGGCTACGGGCTGGGACTTTCCATGGTGGAAACGCTGGCCAAAGCACAGGGAGGAAAGGTCAAAGCACAGAGCACACCCGGCGAAGGCAGCTGTTTTACATTCATGCTGCCGTTTAGAAGCGAGGATGCATACGGCGGGAATAATGCTGCAGGCCAGTGATGGAGATGCCGGTGGGATATCGGCAGGATGGAGAACAAGATGAAAAATTTTTCGAAACGAATGATCAGTATAATGATAGCTGTGGTGGTGGCTTGTGGCCTTACAGCCGGTCTTTCCGCATGCAGCGGCAGCAGCCGGGATGCCGGGAACACGGTACCGTCGTCAGACACGAACAGTGTCACGTCTGATGATCAGGCAGTGCAGTCTCAGACACCGCAGCACGACAGCAGTTCCAGTTCCGGCAGCAACAGAGATATCGGCATGGACGCAGTGATATCGATAGTCCTGGAACGTGTTCCCGGAGCTGCGAAGAAGGATATCAGTGAGCTGGAATGTGAATACGACGACGGCCGGATCGAGTATGAAGGCGAACTTGACTACAACGGCTATGAATACGACTTCGAGATCGATGGTGCAACAGGAAACATCCTCAAATGGGAGATCGACGACTGAGCTATTGCAAGACTGGTCGGGAGAGTCTTTTTCCGGTTGATCATGCAGGTCGCACCTGCTGATGGCTGGTCTGTGATTTTTTGTACGACAGGTAAAGCACAAGCAGATCGATAGATCCGGTTTTGCAGGAAGTCGCAACGCCCCTGGCGATCCAGACCACGATTTTAATCCATTTTTAATTTTGCAGTAATCTTATATTAATCCGCAGCGTTTATCATAGTATCAGGATAAAACACCGGCAGAGACCGGGAAGCAGATGTAAACGCATATTGTAAGGAGGTATAAAGATATGAAAAAGATAAAGAGAAAGACAGCGATAATAGGGATGTCGGCGGTGATCGCACTGGTACTTGCAGGAGTTTCGGTCTATGCTATATCCGGCGGTGGTTTCAGGACAGCGGTGGACGAGACACCGGTGAGTATAACAAAGGCTGATGCAGAGAAGATCGCTCTGGAAAATGTAAAGGGTGCCACGGAGAAGGATATAACAGTCAGTGTCATAGACAGAGATGAAAAAGGAACGGAGTACGATATCGAGATACTGTATGACGGCTATGAATATGATTTCGAGATAGCATCAGACGGCAGTATCCGGGATCAGAGCTGCGAACCGGTGAAGCAAACCTCGCAGAAGACAAACAGTGCAGCTTCAAAGAATGTGGTCATAATCGGAGAATACAGCGAAGATAAGGCAGTGTCACAAAGCAGCAGCAGTACCATAAGCAAAAGCGAGGCTGAGTCCATCGCTCTGGCGCAGGTAAAGGGCGACGGGCATAAAAATATCACGAAGTCCGAAAAGGACCATGATGACGGCAGAGTTGAGTATGAGATAGAGATAGAATACAGGGGATGCGAGTACGAATTCGAGATCGACGGATCTACCGGCAGGATCATCAGCAGAGATGTAGAGAGGGACGATGACTGATGAAAATTTACAGACGGCAGGAAGCTGCGGCGACTGCGATAATGCAGGGCGCCGCAGTTTTTATTTTTGGTGGATGCCTTAGGCCAGGTCTGCATTGCGCTGTTTGGCAGGATGGCAACGTTCGTTAC
>CAKQUI010000072.1 GCA_934277495.1 uncultured Clostridia bacterium
GACGATGCGCAGATTACGTGTACCGATAAACTCATTGACCACAGATGGCATTCCGCCATACTGGTATCTGTCACCTTTTCTTGCAGCGATCCTGTAAGATAGTATTTCTTTTGTGAATACATCAAAGTAGAAAGTGACTTCAAAGTACAATATCCAGAATTTAAAAGCTGTCATATCGGATACGATCACCTGTCTGGGACGATCGACCGTGTCCCAGGTCGTGAAGATCAAATTGGGATATCTGTCTTTTATCTTCCGCTTCCTGTAATGTACCTGATGCTTCGTTTCTGCTTTGATCCCCAGATAGCGAAAGCATTTGTAGACAAAGTTATCGCTGCACTCATATCCATATTCCAGACGGATATATGCTGCAGTCCATCGATATCCATGTGATTTATGCTCTGCATGAATGGTATCTACCAGTGCTATGAGTTCTTCCCGAAAGATATCCCGATCAGACTTTTCCCGTTTTTTCCACTTGTAGTATCCTGATCTGCTGATTCCCATAAGTTCACACAGATCCTTAATGGTATATTCCCGGCAAAGGCTGTCGACTATTTCAAATTCTTCTCTTTTAAACGAACATACTCCTGTTCCCCAGCTTCGTTCGTCCGAACAGTGTAGTTTTTTTTAAGGCGTTCGTTCTCGATACGAAGCTTGAGTATCTCACGCTTGTATGCCTCTTCTGTACGATCGAGGCCTTCTGGCAGAACATCAGGCATTTTAGCATCTGCACGTGCCAGACCTTCGATCCCGCCTTCCTCATATTGCTTCTTCCATTTTTTAAAGGCTCCAACAGATATTCCGTTTCGTTCACAGAAATCTGAGATCTTCTGATTCCCACCCTTGTACTGCCTGATCAGAAATTCTTTTTCCAGTGTGTTCAAATGTCTTGCCATGATAAAGTAGACTCCTTCCTGGTAGTCATATCACTCATATTATAACAATGAGCTCGATATTTTTCTACCGTTCCGTGTCTACTTTTATGATAGCATCACATAGCATCAAAGATAAATCTCTCCGCACAAGAATTTGAATAAACGGTTTAAAAACAACTTCTGGATTTATTGAAATTTCAACGATTGAAAACCTTTGGATTGACACGTTTTTAATGAATGAAACACACTTTTATTCGGACGAAAACGTAAATGAAAAATGGACTTTTGTTTTTGGATATGGTAGTATGAATAAAGATAATAAATTGGATTTATTTTAAGAGGAGAAGAAGCAATGAACAGACTAAAGAAAAGTATAACGGCACTCGTGTGTGTTGCTGTAGTTGTTAGCATGATGCCGACCACAGCATTTGCGGATGCAGGAAGATCATATGACACAAAAGAAAAGACTTCTGTTGAAAAAATAACAAGGCAGGGAGTTGCCAAAAGCACTGATGTTTTTTCAGGTGAAAAAAATTCAGTTCTCAATGAAAAAGTAAAACCGGGAAAAATCAGTTCGAAAGAGTTCGTGACAGATGATGAAAACGGAGATTATATCACTTTCAATAGATCTGAGTACTTCACGTTATATAAGGGGCAGAAGTTATATGTAGATTTTAGGATGTGGGATACATGGGAGCATTATTATACGATTCCTGAGTTTGATGTTTTCGATTATAATGGTAATCGATGCTACTACACTTATGCACCGGCAGGCAGCAGATTGATAGTTGAGCCTGAAAGCTATGATGATTACTCAGGTTATCATAATATCAATTCTTCCCGTATGCCAAGTGGAACTTACTATCTTTTCCTTTCGGCTATGCCGTGTGACGAATACGGATACTGGCCGGATGACTGGGCTGATTTTGAGATTCCTACGGAAATCATTCCATTCAGAGTAAAAAGTCTGCCAAAACCTACAAATCTGTCAGTAACTGCTGGAAAGAAAAAATGCACGATAAAGTTTTCTAAATCCACAGGTCCGACAAAGTATGTGATTTATCGCAGCACGAGTAAGAACAGCGGATATAAGACTATTGCCACGATTTCTGGAAACAAGTATACTGACAAGAAAGTGAAAAAGGGTAAGAGATACTATTACAAAGTAAAGGCTAAAAGAGGAACAAGTGCTACAGGTATTGCGTACAGTTCATATACATCTGCAAAGAAAAGTGGCAAGATCAAATAAAAATCGTATCAAAAGTAAGGTGACCTTAATTTGTTTCTGGTCACCTTATTCGATTTTGGAATGTATGAAATGAAAAAATATATAGTATTACTTTTTTTAATAGTTATAGCTATGACGCTGGACTTCAATATTGTGAATGCGTCGAAAAGAGATGATGTTACGGTGGCAAGAAGTGATAAAGAGTTCTGCATACGAGCTTCATCTATTATCGCAGAAGCGGAACTCAAGTCAGACCAATCAGGTGCGGAACAGATATCTGACAGGTTACTGATCGTCAGCAAGGGGAATCCACTGGATTTCAAATTTGACGGAATGTCAGAGGCTGTTTCAAATGGCAGTGATTTGTATGTATTTCAGTTTGATACAAAATATAATGCAAAAAAAGCCTTTAAGGTGCTCAGTAGCGACCCATATATCGAGTCTGTGGAATATGACCGGATCGTTAAGACTGCAAATAGTAAAGTCTATGAAACAAATAATTATGATATTGAAGGTAAAGAAAAACATTATTCATGGGGTGTTGAAAAGATGGGGTTTGATGAATATTCAGAGTACATAAATACCATAGATCACGGACAGATCACAGTTGCAGTTGTTGACTCAGGAATAGATTCAACGCATAAGATTTTTGGATCCAGACTGACAGCAGGATATGACTTTGTCAATAATGATACACTGCCTGAAGATGAGCAGGGACATGGCACACATGTTTCGGGAATAATAGTCGACTGCACGAAGAACGTTGCAGAAGTGAAACTAATGCCGGTAAAAGTATTGGACAAAAATGGAGAGGGATATGTATCTGCAATTGCAGATGGAATGCTGTATTCTGCATCAAACGGTGCAAAAGTGATAAATGCCAGTCTGGGTGGGAACCATAGTTCGTATACAGATAGAATTATTGAGTTATGTGAAAAAAAAGGTGCAACAGTTGTTGCAGCTGCTGGGAATGAATCTGTTGCTATAAATGGAAGAACTACCTGCCCTGCACATATTGCATCTGTTATTACTGTCGGAGCTGTGGATTCTTCGATGAACAGGGAACGATATTCTAACTATGGAGAAGGTCTTGATATTGTTGCTCCGGGAGGTATGATAACTGGCGCATCTTTCAATAATACTTTTGTTACAGAAAGCGGAACCTCTATAATACCGATTATACTGTGTCATACTCAAAGAACATCAGTGTAGGAACGGCAAGCTATAAAGTAACAGGTAAAGGCTCGTATTCAGGAACTGCGATAAAACAATTTATTATAGTTCCAAAAGGAACAAATATAAAAAAGATAATATCCTCCAAATCAGGTATATCTCTGAGTTGGAAAAAACAAAAAATCCAGACATCGGGCTATCAGATAAAGTATAGTCACAGATCCGATATGGCCGGTTCAAAAATAATAACGATATCAGGACATTCCAAAAGTTCAAAACAGATCAAAAGACTGAAGTCAAAAAGAAAATATTACTTTCAAGTAAGGACCTATAAGAAAGTAGGTAAAAACAGATATTATTCCAAATGGTCATCTAGGAAATCAGCCAAAGTAAACTGATATCATTAAGGTGCAGCTGGTACGATTAGGAACTGCAGCATTGTGCATATGTGATACTTATATTTTACAAATAACTTTATGAAATAAAAATAGGTTGAATTTAGCATAAAAGAAAGGGGATCTTATGAATCGAATAAGACACGCAGTTGCTGCTATGATGACAGTTATGGTGCTTTTACTGGGATTATGTGCATGCGGAGGGAATGTGAAGAATGTGGAGACCCATGAGGTGGAATCCGAACTTTACACTCAGGAGGACATCGATGCAGCCATCGATACTATAAAGAAGGAGTTCAGGGAGAACTGGAAGGGCTGTACCCTTACCGAGATATACTACGCCGGGGATGAGATGACGAAAACTCATCAGGACTGGGCTGACAGATATGACGCTGATGAAGTGATCCTGCTTCTGTCTTCTTTCGACGTCGCCATATTCGGTGCAGACAAATCACTGAATGCAGGGGATACATACGATGACTGGAACTGGATCCTGGTAAGGAAAGACGGCGGCGAGTGGGAGCATGTCGATCACGGATACTGATGCGAGAGGATTGATGAGCGTAAAAATGATATATCAATGTCCTGTGTTACTGCTGATACTCATTTCGATACTGGCGGGGTGTGCGTCAGCGCCGGAGGCGCTGACATCTGCCAGGACCTCATATGGTTTTATCTGTGTGTAGTAGTTAGATGATAAGTTATATGTTGAGGTTCCAATGGTTTTGGGGATTACGGTAAATCCCTGTTATCAGAACAGCTGACCGGGCAGCCTGAGCTTATGTTTTGGTGGGAAGGCTGCTTCAAATCGTTCAAAGGCTTCAGGGCTTTTATCACAGACAAAATATCCGTCAGGATCCTGGCAGGTACCTGAGATCCCGTTCAAAAATCCCGGCGCCAGTTCCTTTATGAGAAAATAGTCGGCTTCCGGATCATAAGCATAACGAACTCCCAGTGTTTTGGAAGGAACAAATCCGGACTTGCCGTAAAAATCGATATTGCCGGTGATCGCCAGTGCACCGGCACCCATTTCTGCGGCTTTTTCCATAGAATAATCAAGCAGCAGCTTTCCGTAGCCCTGGCGCTTGTATCCGGGAGCAATACTGATCGGACCGAATGTCATGATCGGAACTTTCCGTCCATCATCGCACCGGATTTCTGAACGCACATAAATGATCTGCCCGATCAGCTCGCCGTCCAGTTCCATTACAAAGTCCAGCTCCGGAACAAACGCCGGATCATCCCTGAAGCAATGCAGTACATAATGCTCCATGCAGCCGGGGCGATAGACGTTCCAGAATGACTCGCGTGTCAGGTTTTCGACTTTTCTGTAATCGTCCTTGGTTTCAGGACGAATGATAATATTTTTTTCTAACATTGATTGTCTCCTTTATCAGATTCGTTTTCCGGTTTCATACAAAACAGATGGATTCCCAGGATCATGTTGAATCCGGTTGCTGCGAACACGCTGAAGCGTTCGATGATGCCGAAGTGATCGGCAGGTACGATTTTCATGCCTGTTGCCCCTATGAGCATCATGCAGAGAGCGATAGAAGCACATATTCCGTAAGAACGACAGTCTCTGCTTTTTGCTCCTGCTGTGATGATAACAGTCAGAGACGCGATAGACAGCAGTACCACCAGAGTAGTGATGACCATATGCATAATATCCTGAAATGTACCGCTGTAGCCACTGTCACTGAGAGGGAACATCCTGTATCCGACTGCTGAGATCCATTCCATCACTGCAAACAGATAGACTCCTGAACGGAGCAGCATGGTTTTCTGCCCCTGGATGCCAATGCAGACAACGGTCGAACAAACGACTTCGCATACATTATAAAATGCACTGAGCTGATTCCAGAGTGCCAGTGACGGGGCATTAGAGGCACTCAGATCACTGACAGCCTGCGACATCCAGTTGTAGCCAGGATAAGCAAGCGGTGAGAACATCACTGCTGCAGTGTATGAAAGAAAGCTGACAATGCCTGCCAGCCCCAGTTTTTGTATAAATTTTTTTTTCATGATTCATCTCCTGAAAGACGCAGTGCTGACCACAGAAAGCGTGGTCAGCACTGCGTCTTTGCGTCTGGCTGATCTTTGATTTCTATTTGAAAATCCTGTGCATTGATGATACGTTCCTGCTTGCACTTCGGGCAAAATAAGGGAAAGTCCCGAAGTACAGTTCTCTGCAAAAGCCGCAGTCGTGTTTTGGCACCGCAGACAGGACAGAGGAGCCATTTTTCACCGGATATGCTCATTTTTCTCACCTCCCTGATGACCACTGCTGTGGACCATGCGAAAAAAGAGATTTACATGGTTGCGGAGCTTTTCAAGACATTCACGTTCTCTTTCGGGCTGACGGTCGCAGATACCAATGAGTGTCACTACTGGTGCGACATACATCACAGCCAGTGCATTCGGATCTTCCGCTGAAATTTCACCTGACGTGATCAAAGCTCTGAAAATACCGGAATGGTAATTTATGATACGGTCTACATATCGTTCTGTATACAAGGCTGCCAGATCTGATGAACGAAACTGCTCGATAGTCATCATACGGCGGAACCGGCTGATGGTCTTATCATGAATGGAATACTCAAAAATCTGACGAACCTTTTCAAAGAGAGCATCTTCAGTGATCGACATGAAAACAGGAATATCCTGATCCACGTTCTGCACATGAATATCTATTTTGTCAGTATCTGTTTCGTATCGCGCCGCTGCAGATCCTACAATGGCGTCAAAAATGCCTTGTTTACTGGAAAAGTGATTGTAGATAGAAGGTGCTTTGATGCCGGCTGCTCTGGCTATACTGTCTACACTGACCGCATCGTAGCCTTGGGTTGAGAACAGTTCCAGTGCTTTATCAAGAATCTTCTGTTTTGTATCATCTTTCTTCATTTCTGCTCCTTGACTAACTAATGTTCGTTAGTTATATTATAGCTTGCTTTCTGGAAAAGTCAAGAGTGCATGGCAATTGTATCTGTTCGATGTAAAAAAATATTTTGATTCATATTGGTCATGATGTAAAATAGTGTGAGATAAATCAATATAGCCAGGCAGCGAGGTCTGCGGGCAGCTGGAACCGGAAAAGAATTCATCGATATACATAGTTCTTCTTCTGTGGCTGTCTGCGTATGGTGGTAACGGGCGAAAGCATGCCAGTTGCAGGTGCTGCTGTGAAAGGATATAAGACCATGAAAAGAAAAGCGATATACACTATCTCTCTGCAGCTTATACTCATTTCGATACTGGCGGGGTGTGCGTCAGCGCCGGAGGCGCTGGAGGGTAGCTGGAGCTGCGATGAGACAGCGTCGGATCGAGAAACATATACGGGGTTCTATGCGCTGGAAGTTCAGAAGAACGGAAGCTTTTCCATGTACGACCGGGAAGCCGGCAACCCAGGCATTTCAGGCAAGATGAAAGATGCAGGGGATGGCAGCATCACATGCAGTTTCGATACGGAGGATTTTGATCCGCCGGCCTGCTGGGAAGATCTTAAAAAAGAAGACACGCTGCAGTACGAAGCATCAGGCGATGATCGGGTAAAGCTGGGTTACAAAGATGTATGGCTCACATTCAGCAGAGATGAGTAATACCTGGCACCGGAAGACAGTGTCCGTGACGCTACATGAAGCTCCTGAAGATCTACATCGTCAGGAGCTTGAGCAATGCATCTTCGGACATGAGGAAGAACCAGCTCTCTATAGTAGGGAAACCTATTGTTGAAAAAACCACTGCTTCACTAAAAAAGACAGCTGTTGAAGTCAATAAGTCGTTGATTTGCTCTCAAAAGCCGGCGATTGACAACAAAAATATAATGAACCATCAAAGGCACACCTGTTTCCCGGCTTATGGACCTGGCAGCCGCATCAGACAAGCTTTTCGAAAGGATATAAAGACTGCATCATCATATCCGCATATCATCTGTTACCGGTATCACCATATTCTCAAAAGCGGCACGCATTTTGGGATGACGGATCAGGAAGTGGATGGCAGGAGCCCTGTTCTTTGATACCATTACCCATCTGCCGCAGTGGATATATATCTGTATATTGCGGAATGCACAGGAAGGGCTTTTCACCGGCGTATATCCCGGATGGGTGCTGCTGTACATCTGAGTCAGATCAAGATGTTCAAGATAATCTTTCCATGTGTATGATATGTCGTTTTCCATGAACATACCGGAAAGGGAAAGCGCCAGCGGATGCTCTGCAAACTCATCTTCAGTAAGCACAGGTATTTCTTCAGTGATGGTACTGTGCTGCAGCAAAGTCTCAGTGAGTTTGCGCTGATCCGTGATATATTCCTTTATCCGAAGCTGCTGATGGTCGGATATGCCGTTTTGTGACAGTATGCGGTCTGCCAGCTCATCAGATATAGTATGAAGCGGCAGCGAGGAAAGGATATGACGTCTTTCTCCGGGAACGGACGAATCTTTTTTCAGGAAACTGCTGTATTCTGCAGCTCTGTCGCTGCGGAATATTTCCATCAGAGGAGTTGCTTTCGACAGGAGGTGCTTTGCACGCTTTCTGTAGTAGGCGACTTCTTCTTTATTTTTTGTAAGATGATATCTGCCCTCTGCGTGATGGCCCTTTATTGCTTCACCTGACAGCGCTGCACTTCCCGATACTTTGAGCAGGTGTGAAAATACATTGTCCTGTACGCCTTTCAGGTAGTAAGGGGATATCTGCCCGGTCATGTACATAGGTATCCAGCTTTCCAGTCCCAGCATCATATCTTCGAAGGAGCGGTCGATATTGTGTATCTGATGCAGGTGCAGCCCCTTTTTCAGAATCATCGCCATGCCGAACATCCACTTTTTGGGGAATTCCGGGTCCTTTGCCATCTCGCCCATAGGCATGTCGCTGTACATGATGACAGGCTCGCATGATCTTGACAGTACTGTCGATTTCAGGAAAGCAAGCTCGCTGTCCATCATTTCAGCAAGTCCGTGAAAATTTTTTGAACCCGGCAGCTGGAAAGGTACCGAAGGCACTTTGAGTTCATCGAAATGTATGGCTCTGATGTATTCGTCGAGATCGAACCGGGAAAGTTTTTCAAGGAAATCCGCCATGGAGTCTTTCGCAGCAGGTGTCCCGCTGGTGAGCCATCTGCATAATATGTCACGGTATGTGTCCGGGTCTTTTAGATCATCAGGACTGCAGCCTGTCATCGCTGCGATGATGTCGAGATGCTCCCTGTCCCGATACCTGCGTGCAGTGAAATCAGCGATGCAAGAAGCGAATTTCAGTGGATCGGCGGGCTGGCGCTGTCCGTTTCTGATGCGTGAGATATATGATGCATCGTAGCTGAGAATGCGTGAAAGCTCTGATACACTGACGGGCAGTGTATTCAGCAGTGTGTCCAGGTTCGCCTGGAGCCTGACCGTATCCACAGTACCGTTTCCAGCCAGTGGAGACAGCGCAGCCGATACTGAGCTTTCGGTGATATCGTCAAGCCCTTTCGTTTCTGCCAGATGCACGATACCGCTGACGAGTTTCTGGAAATTTTCCGAGTCTGCTCTGGGGATACGCTCGCCGGATCTGTAACGGCTTATAGTAGCAGCAGAAAGCCCGCATGCCTCCGACAGATCTTTTGCTTTACAGTCCAGTATTTCGATATATCCGGTCAGTTTTTCCCTGAAGTCCATTGATGTTTCCTCCTGAATCGTATTCATATACAGTATATCTCAAATGCTGAGCTTTACAATAGTATCAGTAAAAAGATGTTCCTTGCGGAATTTCCTCGCCTTGAGTAAATTCCGGTAAATATATTGTAATCCTGTACAAAATAATGATAAAATGACTGGTAGTATTTGTTTCAATATATGCAGAAAAGGAGTAACAACAGGAAATGAGAAATTTTTTAAACGAATTCAAGGAATTTGCCATGAAGGGCAATGTCATGGACATGGCAGTAGGTATAATCATAGGTTCGGCATTCACCGGCATAGTGACGTCCCTTGTGGACAATATACTGTCGCCGTTCATCGGGCTTCTTACAAGAGGCAATTTCGACGGTCTTTCTGTGGAGTTTCTGGGAGTCACACTGAAATACGGTTCGTTCATAATGGCTGTGATAAACTTCCTGATCGTGGCCTTCGTACTGTTCCTGATCGTAAAAGCCATGAACAAGGCGAAGTCTCTGGGAAAGAAAAAAGAAGAGGAAGAAGAGGCACCGACAGTGAAGGAATGTCCTTACTGCCTGAGCGAGATACCTGTGAAGGCCACAAGATGCCCTCACTGCACATCGCAGCTGTAACCAGATAACAGGAGGATTCAGATGGATCATATAAGTTTGTCCAGCGAGCTGCTGAGATTCATAAAAAACAGTCCCAGCATGTTCCATTCAGTGGAGAACATAAAGAAATATATGCAAAGTGCTGGCTTTGAGCACATAAGCGAATCAGACAGATGGGAGCTGAAAAAAGGAGGCAGATACTTTACTGACAGGAACGGCTCCAGCATCATCGCTTTTACCATAGGCGAAGACGCAGAGGCAGGATGCGGATACAGGCTCTGCGCTTCCCACAGCGATTCCCCATCATACAAAGTCAAGGCTGTGCCCGAACTCGAAGGGCCTGACTGTTATCTGCGTCTGGATGTGGAGGGCTACGGAGGCATGATAGACAGCTCGTGGTTCGACAGACCGCTGACCATCGCAGGCCGTGTGCTGGTAAAGGAAGACGATCTTTCGATAAAGACAAGGCTGCTTTATATAGACCGTGATCTGCTGATGATCCCCAATGTTGCGATACATTTCAACCGTGACATCAACAGCGGATACAAATACAACAGACAGATAGATCTGTGCCCGCTGTTTTCCGCAGGCAGGATGGAAAAAGGCAGCTTTGACAGGATGATCGCAGAGGAGCTTGGCGTAGATACAGAAGATATCCTGGGAAAAGATCTTTTCCTTGTGAACCGCCAGGAGCCGGTGCTCTGGGGGTATGAAAAGGAGTTCATATCGGCGCCGAAGCTTGATGATCTCCAGTGCGCCTTTGCATCCATGAAGGCTTTTATCGAGTCGAAAAACAGCGAGACAGTGAACATATACTGCTGTTTCGACAATGAAGAAGTGGGCTCCAATACTAAGCAGGGAGCCATGTCTACATTCCTGCCTGACGTGATGCGCAGGATCTCAGCGGGACTTGGAGGCTCGGAGGAGGACTGGTACAGGACAGTCAGCAGATCCTTCATGGTGAGCTGTGACAACGCCCATGCGCTGCACCCGAACCATCCGGAAAAATCGGATCAGGTGAATCGTGTGTACATGAACCGGGGCATAGTCATCAAGGAAAGCGCCAACCAGAAATACACCACAGACGCTTTCAGCCGCAGCCTGATGACAGAGCTTTGCCGCAGGGCGGACGTGCCGGTGCAGCACTTTGCGAACCGCAGCGATTCCGCAGGCGGATCCACGCTGGGGAACCTTTCCAATATACAGGTGAGCATGCATGCGGTGGATATCGGACTGCCGCAGCTGGCGATGCATTCCAGCTTTGAGACGGCAGGCAGCAGAGACACGGAGTATATGACATCGGTCCTCAGATATTTCTATGAGGCCGGTTTCATTATAGAAGACAGAAAGATAAAACTGGCTCAGTCATGCGGGGACTGAGCGGACAAAGGAGAAACAGACAATGAGTTTACTTGAGATAATGAAGTCAAGAAGAAGCGTCAGGAACTACACTGATGAGAAGATATCGGAAGAAAACATGACAGCGATAATACAGGCAGGTCTGCTGTCAGCTTCCAGCAGAGGCAAGCGTCCATGGGAGCTGATAGTCGTAAGAGATAAGGATATGCTGAAGAAAATGGCAGACTGCCGTGACGGAGCTGCTAACATGCTGGCAGGGGCAGATGCTGCTGTAGCGGTGATCGCTGATGAAAACGCCACCGATGTATGGACTGAAGACTGCTCCATAGTTATGTCCAATATGCATCTGATGGCAGACAGCCTGGGCGTAGGCAGCTGCTGGATACAGGGAAGGCTTCGTACAGCTGCAGACGGCAGGACTACAGAAGAATACCTCAGAGAGTGCCTGGGTTTCCCTGAAAATCTCAGACTTGAAGCGATACTTTCTCTGGGTATGCCTGCAAAGCATGCTCC
>CAKQUI010000073.1 GCA_934277495.1 uncultured Clostridia bacterium
ACGTTCGAAGAGGCGGACATAAACGACAGCTATCTCAGCGAGATAAGAGAGGCGGACTGTTTTTAGATGAATGTTTTCATAAGCGGCGGATGCAAGAACGGCAAGTCGTATTACGCTCAGCACTGTGCGAAGGAGCAGGCTGATGCATCGGGAAAGCCGCTTTATTATATAGCTACGATGATACCTCATGACGAGGAGGATCATGCACGGATAAAACGCCATGTTTCCGAGCGTGAGGGCTGGGGTTTCGAAACTCTGGAGTGCGGCAGGCACATAACGGATATCCTGAAAGACAGCAGCACAGACAGCAGCGGAGTCTTCCTGCTGGACAGCGTCACAGCGCTGCTCAGCAATGAGATGTTCGATGACGATGGCAGTTACGATGATTCTGCAGCACAGCGTGTCAGGGACGAACTGGTGGCTTTTGCAAAGGCTACCGGCAGCACGATATTCGTATCGGACAATATATTCAGCGATGCGCAGCAGTATACCGGCACTGTGGAGGCGTACCGCAGAGGTCTGGCAGCTGCAGACAGGGCGCTGGCAGCTGTCTGCGACAGAGTCGTGGAGATAACAGCCGGAATGGAGGAGATCTGGAAATGAAATATATAAGAGGGTTCCTCATGGCATGGGGCTGTTTCTGCAGGATACCGTGTCCCTACAGGAAATGGGACGATGACGACAGGTATGCCATGCTGAGCATGTTCCCGCTGGTAGGTCTTTTCCTGGGGGTGCTGACATGCATCGCCTGGAAGCTGCTTGTTCTTCTGGGTACGGGAGATATGCTGCGGGGCGGTCTTCTGACTGCACTGTACTTCTGGATTACCGGGTACATACATCTTGACGGATTCATGGACTGCAGCGACGCACTGCTTTCAAGAAGGCCCATGGAGGAAAAGCAGCGCATACTCAAGGACTCCCGTGTAGGGGCTTTTGCAGTTGTATCCCTTGTGTTCATGGTGCTGGTGTTCGCAGCAGCCATGTCTCAGATAACAGAGACTTTTTCTGCAGCAAAGGCTGCAGTGCTTTGTGTGATCTTCATGGTTTCCCGTGAGATGTCAGCATACGACGTGATCAACTGCAGGCCGATGGCTGCAAGCCAGTACAGGAACCTGTCTTCCCACAGCGCCAACGAGAAAGGTCTGGCAGGGATAGCGACCGCTGCAGCGGCGGCAGTGCTGCTCTTTGCATTTGCATTCATTTCATCAGCCGGCCAGCTTACGGTGATGGAGCTTTTCCTTTACGTATGGGTAGTGCTGATACAGGCAGCTTTATGCAATGTCACGGGCAGGAAGCTGCGCAGCGAGCTTGGCGGTATGAGTGGAGACGTTTCAGGATATATGACAGTCACAGGAGAACTGGCAGGGGTGGTGCTGATGGCACTTGTGTCGGGATTCTGACAGAGAGGAAACGGACATGATACTTGTTTACGGAGGTGCATATCAGGGCAAGCTTGAATATGCAAAAACAAATTTTGATATAAAGGATATATGTGACTGCAGCGGAGGCGGTATGCCTGACTTTTCGGCAGACGCCGTGTACGGTCTGGACGGATTCGTGCTGCAGTGCGCCGGAGACGGCAGGGAGGCAGCGGACTGTTTCCGCAGCAGCTGCAGGCTCTGGCAGGATAAGGTACTGATAATGACAGACGTATCGCAGGGACTTGTGCCGATGTCGGCTCTGGAGCGCAGTTTCCGTGAAATGAACGGAAGGCTGATGCTGTATCTGGCGTCCGAGGCCGAGCAGGTCCACAGAGTTTTCTGCGGTATCGGAAAGCGAGTGAAGTGAATGAAATCGACTATTTGCCTGATAAGGCACGGGCTGACTGAGGGTAATCTCAGGAGGCTGTACTACGGAGCAACTGATATACCTCTTTCGGAAACCGGAGTGGAAGAACTGAAAAAGCTTGCGGCGGCAGGGATATATCCGCAGGCGGAGGATGCTGAGTTCTATACGACAGGTATGGTAAGGACCGAGCAGACGCTGCAGCTGATATACGGAAACCGTGATCACAAGGTACTGCCGCTGCTGAAGGAGATAGACTTCGGGGATTTCGAAATGAGAAGCTACGAAGAGATGAAAGACGATCCCGTGTATCAGCACTGGATCAGCGATAAGACCGGCACGCTGCCGCCTCCGGGAGGAGAGAGCATAATGCAGTTCAAAGACAGGATAACCGAAGGCTTCGAAGATCTGCTGAAAAGGCATGCGCTGAGGATACTGCAGCTGAGGAACAGAGGCCGGGAAGCCATGTCGGTGGTGGTATGTCACGGCGGACCTGTTTCAGCGATACTGGAGCATGTTTTCCCCGGAGAAAAAGAAAATTTCTATCAGTGGATACCTGATCCGGGGCACGGCTACATACTGACGCTGGAGGATCTCAGCGTCGTATCGGCAGAAAAATTTTAAAATATATCAGACAGGAGGTTGCGATGAACATAAAAAACAAAGTCACAGAACTTATCGGAGGCACACCGCTTCTGAGACTCGGTAAAATAGAAGTGGAGACAGGAGCATCGGCACAGATCGTTGCAAAGGTGGAATCTTTCAATCCTGCAGGCAGCATCAAGGACAGAGTAGGCTGCAGGATGATACACGACGCAGTCAAAGAAGGCAGACTCAAGCCCGGCGGCGTAATCATAGAACCTACCAGCGGCAATACAGGCGTAGGTATCGCTATGACGGCGGCAGCAGAAGGCTACAGAGCCATCATGGTCATGCCGGAAAGCATGAGCCTGGAAAGACGGACGCTGCTGATGGCCCTTGGAGCAGAACTGGTGCTGACAGACCGTGACAAAGGTATGCAGGGCAGTGTGGACAAGGCCGAAGAACTGGCGAAGGAGATCCCCGGCAGCATCATAGCAGGGCAGTTCGCCAATCCGTCCAATCCGCAGGCACACTATGACACCACTGCACCGGAGATCTGGGAGGATACAGACGGACAGGTGGATATATTCGTTGCCACTTTCGGTACAGGCGGTACGGTGACAGGAACAGGCAGGTTCCTCAAGGAAAAAAATCCGGATATCAAAGTCATTGCCGTGGAGCCGGCTTCATCGCCGCTGCTTTCCGAAGGAAAGGCAGGTCCTCACAAGATACAGGGCATCGGAGCCAACTTCATACCGGAAGTCCTGGATACTTCAGTTATAGACGAGATAATGACCGTTTCAGATGATGATGCACTGGATATGATGAAAAAGCTGGCGGCTGAGGAAGGCGTACTGGCAGGGATCTCCTCCGGTGCGGCCGTATATGCTGCAGCTCAGGTGGCAGCACGCAAAGAGAATGCAGGCAAGCGTATCGTTGTGATACTGCCTGATACCGGCGAAAGATATCTGAGCATATACTGATATATCGAACTGATACAGCCTGGCGATGTCATGCCGGGCTGTGATTTTTTCTGAGAGGTAGGACATGAAAAACGACAGGATACTGCGTATATATACTGACGGCGGATGCTCCGGCAACCAGCATGATCACAACCTGGGCGGATGGGGAGCCATCCTTGAGTTTGCAGGACATACGAAGGAGCTGCACGGCAGCGAAGCCGACACTACGAACAACCGCATGGAAATGACAGCACTGCTGGAGGCGCTGCGTGCCGTGAAAAAGGACGGTCAGGTGATACATGCTTTTTCAGACAGCGGATATCTGATGGACTGTTTCCGCAAAAAATGGTACGTCAACTGGCTGAAGAACGGATGGAAGACGGCCGGAAAGAAACCGGTGGAGAATCAGGACCTGTGGAAAGAGCTGCTGCCGTATACAGAGCGGCATGACATAAGCTTTTTCCGTGTGAAAGGTCATGTGAATCTTGAAAGTGCTTCGACAGACACGGACAAGCTTTATAAAAAGTTCGTCGAATGGAACGGCGATGGCTTCACATATGAAGATTTCGTCTATGTGACAGAAAAAAACAACCGTGCCGACGAGCTGGCAAACATCGGTATCGATGAGATACGGTGATCTGCGCTGCGGACACGGTGGACTTCAGTGGTCATTGTGGCTTCGGACGATGGACCGGCAGGATGTGTTCAGGATTCCATGTTTTCGAATTTCTTCGTTGCTACGAGATAGTCGTTGAGGACCCCAAGATGGACATAGTAGTATGAAAACCTGTCGGCTTTCTGGACCTGTACCAGACCTGCGTCTCTGAGCTTTTTGACGTGCTGTGATATAGTGGCCTGAGAGTAGTCGAAGTGGTTCACAAGATCCTTGTTGCAGATCTTTTCACGCTTTTTGTTCTGGGCCATGATATATCTGAATATCTTTATCCTGGCAGGATGCGCCAGTGCATCTGATATTTTGGCAATGAGCAGGATATCCTTTTCCTGCATTTCATCTATTTCTTTTCTAAGTCTCATTGTAACTCCTTACTGAATCATAAATCACAGCTTATAGTATACCTTAATAAAGAAAAACATGTCAATAATTGTCGGAGGGATTTTGTTAAGGATATCAAAGTCTCTGCGACGACAGAGTTTACTGCGCAAAAGAAAACCGCCCCTGCGGGCGGCTTCCTTTCGTCATCATTATTATTTACTATTTGTAGGAGGTGTGTTCCGAAGAACACAGTTATGAAAGGAAAGGGCTGCATAGTTGTTGGGGATTGAGAAGAAGAAGTGTTGTTTTGATCGGTATGTTATCCGATGCGCAGCCCTTGATATCCTTTTGTATTACAACTTGGGTCAATCTCTGTTTCCCTTGCTGTGACTATATAGTACAATACGAATATGCTGATTTAGCGTCACTATTGTGAAGACTTGTTGAAAGAAATATGTCAGAACGGTGCGTGCCGGATATGCCGAGCTTTGTCAGATACCTGCTTCCGGAATATCACGGAAACTCCGGAACCTGATAAGCTGCAGGAGCCGGCAGCCTGCGGGCCATAAGCATCGATAACTGGCAGCCGGATATAAATTGAGAGGCCGGAAACAGTGATCGTATGTATTTGTGCACAGGCTGTCACAGCACATACCGAAGCAGCCAGATGAACAAGATCAAAAGGCATACCTGATGGAGCAGGATCCGCAGGAGAAATATGAAACGGACCGGAGTTCTGCGGGCCCGCAGATCAGAGCGTCTGTGACAGCATATCTTCAGCACAAAAGAAAACCGCCCTCAGAGGGCGGCTTCCTTTCGTCATCATTATTTACTATTTGTAGGAGGAGTGCTCGCTATGAGCACTGCTGTTGAAAGGAGAGGGCTGCGTAGTTGTTGGGGATTGAGAAGAAGAAGTGTTGTTTTGAATCGGTATGTTATCCGATGTGCAGCCCTTCGTATCCTTTTGTATTACAACTTGGGTCAATCTCTATTCCCTTGCTGTGACTATATAGTACAATATGAATATGCTGATTTGACGTTACTATTGTGAAGACTTGTTGAAGTATGTATGACAACGGCACTCACATGACAGGGCTACATCCTTGTGAACATAAGTATTTCCATCATTTCATCCTCTTCGTCTTCGGTCATTGGCTCTTCAAGCTGAGTTCCGCATACAGGACATATGCGGCTGTCCACAAAACGGTCTGTGTAGCAGCGAGGGCAGTACATCCTTGATCTGCCGGAGTTTTCTTCAGGCTGATCGTCATATTCATCCTGCACCTGTTTGTACCGGACGTCTGCTTGTATTTCTCCGGCGTTTTCTGCAGGAGAAGTTTTTTCTGCCGGGTTTTCTGCACTGCTGCTGAATATATCTCTGATGTGTTTCATTGTTGTTCCTCCATTCGTTTTATGCCGGGCGACCGGCAGATATCATACGAGTCCTGCTTGTATCTTCCATACCAGTATCCTGTGAACAGACTGGTCTATCCTGGATTCTGAGATGGTACCGTCGCTGACGGCTTTCAGGACAGCTTCATACTGGCTGCTGAAATCTCCGGTGCACAGCATGTCGTTTCCTGCCTGTATAGCTGTTACTGCACTGCCTGGGCCGGAAAAATACTCGCTTATCGCATCCATGGAAAGGTCGTCTGTGATGATGACTCCTTTGAATCCAAGGTCTTTCCTGAGCAGCTTATGGACTGCCTTCGACAGCGATGCAGGTTTGTCGTCCAGGGCAGTGACGATATTGTGGGACACCAGCACCGATGGAGCTCCGGCTTCGATCCCGGCTTTGAAAGGCAGCAGATCGCACGACTTGAGTTCTTTCAGGCTCCTGTCGTCTGTTGCAAGACCTTTATGTGTATCGGCAGCATCTCCGTATCCTGGAAAATGCTTCAGCGTGCATCCCATGCCATCATCTGCGCAGGCTATGACGACGGCTTCTGCAAAATCAGATGTCGTACCGGCGTCCTGTCCCAGGCTCCTGCTGTACATAAAGTCCTCTTTACCGGTGGATATATCGCACACAGGGGCAAGGTTCAGGTTGATACCAAGACCTGAGAGCAGTTCGTTCTTTTCATGAGTTTCTTTCACGATAGCTTCGAGGCCTCCTTCTGCATAGAGCTGTCTGGGAGACTTGAATGGCGTTTTGCGGAATGCAGTGCTGCTGCTGACTCTGACTACAGTACCGCCTTCTTCATCTACAGCGATGAAAGGTCGTATGTCAGATGCTTTGCTGATACCGGATATCTGCAGCCGCAGCTTTTCAGGCGTCGTACCGGTGAAACTCTGACCGAAAAGGAGCACGCTGCCAAGGTGATATTCTGTGACTTCTTCCGGTGAAGGCGTACCGTTATAGAAACAGCCCATGAACATCTGGCCGACTTTTTCCTCAAGGCTCATGGAATTCATGAGCCTGCCCGCCTTCTGCTGCAGTCTTGTTTCCGATGATACAGCGGACGTCTTCCGGCTGCTGCTTTCTTTCTGTCTGGTATCTGATATCACTGCAGCTGTGATGAATGCTGCAGTTATTACTGCAAAAATGATAACGGTATTTCTGATGTATTTCTTTTTCCTGCGGGATACTTTGCTGCCTTTCACCAGTTTTCACCTCGGTTCAAATATGTTCTGTATGCATTTTACGGAAGGTCAGGCGTTCCATATATTCCATTGTATCACACTCCGGAGCCTTTCACATTTATTTTCGGACACAGACAGCAGTATGATACATAGAAATTTCACAGTTACCAGTGTCCGCTTTATCCTGCGGCCATTCAGACAGAAAGCTGACGCTGGCTGCTGCTCTGATGAATGATCTCATGATACGGCATTGGGAGAAAAAATATACCGGGCGATGGACCCGGTATGTTTTCGTGTGTAAATCGTGTATCTGCCACGATCTATTCAAGTCTTATGGAGATCTCTCCTGTGCTCAATGTTTCCCTCGTTCCGTCGGTGTATATGACTTCAAGCCCGCCTGCAGGGCTTATGCCGAGGGCTTTTGCAGCAAGACCGCCCGATTCACTGGAAATATCCTTGCGGTATCCGCCCTTGTATACCTTGATGTTTTTGCCAAGGACGAGACTCTTTGCACGGTACTCCTGCATGAAATCAGGCTCTGCACCAGGCGTATCAAGGGCCGTTTCAGTGATCTGGTCGATAAGATCCAGTGTCCTGGCCGTTATCTTGCCGACAAGGGCTGATCTTGAATAATTTCCCTCTACGGCGCCTGCTACTTTCAGCAGCTCCTCAGGAAAATCCTTCAGGTTCGTGTTGATGCCGATGCCCACAACGATGCTTTCGATGCGTCCGCTTTCGAAATCAGATATAGCCTCCGAAGCGATGCCGCACACCTTTTTTCCCTTTACATATATATCGTTCACCCATTTTATCATAGCATCTGTGCCGCAGACTTCATCCAGGGACGACGCTACGGCAACGGCTGCTGCTGATGTGATGAGCAGAGCGTGGCTTATATCCAGCGGTTTTCTGATTATGATACTCAGATATATGCCTTCAAGGGGAGAAAAGAAGCTCCTGCCGAGTCTGCCTCTGCCTGCTGTCTGCTGCTTTGCCAGGACTATCGTGCCGTGGGGAGCGTTGTCTGTCGCAAACTGCTTCGCACGGAGATTGGTCGAGTCGATGGTATCGTAAAGATGGATCTCATTGTCCCTGTATTTTGCAGGCAGGGAAAGCCGCAGGCTTTCTTCTGTTATCAGCCAGCTCTCGCTCATCATCATGTAGCCTTTGTTCGTCACTGCTTCGATGGGATAGCCTTCTTCTCTCAGTTTCTTTATGGCTTTCCATACAGCAGTGCGGGAAACCTGAAGCATGCTGGAAAGGGCTTCACCTGAAAGAAAATCATCTTTCGAAGCCTCCAGCGCTTCAAGCACGGAATCTTTTACAGTCATGACTGCCTCCTGTTATTGTAATGATATCATATGATTTCTGATTGTAAACCACAGCGGCTTGGTTGTCAACTCGAAAGTGGATAGCCGGCAGCCTCAGTCCGCATAGCAGATGAAGCATCCCGGCAGAAAGAAATTTACACATACAGCGTGTGTATGATAGAATTCAGTTAGGGAATCCGTAAATGATCATAATGAACGGACCTTAGAAGATGTTACGGGTCCGTCTGTTTGTGCAGAGAGAAAGAAAGGAGATGGCTTTCATGCCTATCCTCATTACAGGCGGTGCCGGTTATATCGGCTCCCATACAGCTGGATATTTCAAAGAAAAAGGTGATGACGTCATAGTAGCTGACAGTCTGAAAAACGGCCACAGAGAAGCGATACCGGACTGCCGGTTTTACCATGGAGATATACGGGACAGAGGTTTTACAGACAGGATATTCCGGGAAAACGATATAGAAGCTGTGGTACATTTTGCAGCGGACTCTATTGTTTCAGAGAGCATGGACGATCCTCTGGAATACTACGACAACAATGTCTGCGGCATGGTGAGTCTGCTGGAGGCGATGAAGGAGCACGATGTGAAAAAGATCATCTTCAGCTCGTCAGCAGCGGTGTATGGAGAGCCTGACCATATCCCGGTGACTGAGGAGCACGATACTGTGCCGGAAAACACATATGGAGAGACAAAGCTGGCTATGGAGAAAATGATGAAATGGTGCAGCAGAGCATATGATATCTCATATGTCTCGCTGCGATATTTCAATGCATGCGGAGCGCACCCCCTGGGCAGCATGGGAGAAGACCACTTCCCGGAGACACATCTGATACCGCTGATACTGCAGGTACCGCTGGGCAGGCGTGACAGGCTGATGATATACGGTGATGATCATGATACTCCTGACGGTACATGTATAAGGGATTATGTCCATGTCATGGACCTTGCAGCAGCCCATCATCTGGCACTGGAGTATCTGAGAAGCGGCGGCGCCAGCGACGTGTTCAACCTTGGCAGCGGCAGAGGATATTCTGTAAAGGAAATACTCGATGCAGCACGCAGAGTCACAGCCAACACCATACCGGCGGAGGTGACGGGCAGGAGGGCAGGAGACCCGTCGGTACTGGTGGCGTCTTCAGAAAAAGCAAAAAAGGTGCTGGGCTGGGTCCCGCAGCACGACTCGATAGAGCAGATGATATCGGATGCATGGCGGTGGCATGCATCCCATCCTGACGGCTACAGATAGCAGCCGTCATTTTTTTTGCATTTTAAAATATTTTGCACAGAACTGTTGACAAAAGCATCCGGCGGGATTATATTATTATTGTCCTAAGCACATAAGACAACAGCACAAATATACCGAAAATATCGCAGGGACACAAAACAAACATAAAGGAGGTGTACAGGGTTGGACTGGAAACTTGATGACAGCCGGCCGATATGGCCTCAGCTGAAAGAACAGCTGATAATCGCCATCGTGGCAGGCAGATATCCCATGGGAGGTCCTTTCCCCACGGTGAGAGAACTGGCACAGGATGCAGGAGTGAACCGCAATACGATGCAGAGAGCTCTGAGCGAGCTGGAACATGACGGATTCGTCATGACCAACAGGACGGCAGGAAGGACAGTGACCACAGATGAAGGGCTGGTGGAAGCAATGAAAACAAAGATAGCAATGGAGAATATCGACAGATTCATCAGGGAGATGGAAGCCATCGGGTACGATGCAGACGATGTCGTACAGATGATAAAAGAAAGAGGGGAAGAAGATAAATGAAACAGAACGCACTTATAGAGTGTCATGATCTGAGCAAGACCTTCGGCAGCAGATTCGCTCTTGACGGAGTGGATCTTGAGATCGGCAGGGGACGGATCGTCGGGCTTCTCGGACCGAACGGCAGCGGGAAAACGACACTGATAAAACTTATGAATGGTCTCATCAGACCGACAAAAGGGGAATTACTTATAGATGGTCACAGGCCGGGAGTTTATACGAAATCCATCGTGAGCTATCTGCCGGACAGACCGTATTTTGCAGACTGGATGACAGTGAAGGATCTGCTGGACATGTTTGCAGGATTTTACAGTGATTTCGATACCGCCAAGGCAGTGGAAATGTGTGCGGCCATGGATATAAAGCCGTCAGACAGGATAAAGCCGATGTCAAAGGGTACCAGGGAAAAGGTGCAGCTGATCCTTGTGATGAGTCGCAGAGCTCAGCTTTACCTGCTGGATGAGCCGATAGCAGGAGTAGATCCTGCAGCCAGGGATTATATACTTTCGACTATAATCAACAACTACAATGAAGACGGTACGGTCCTGATATCCACGCATCTTATATCGGATATAGAGAGGGTGCTCGACGAAGTGGTCTTCATCATGAACGGCAGAGTCATAAGACATGAGGCTGTGGACGATATCAGAGAAAAAGAAGGAAAGTCCATAGACGAGGTTTTCAGGGATACATTCAGGATGGTCCCTTATATGGGGGTGAACGGAAATGACAGGTAAACTCGTAAAATATGAATTCAGATCCAGCATCAAGCTCATGGCGGTGTTGTGGGCGGCGCTGATAGTGTCCAGCTGTCTGTTCAGCTTCAGCTCCAATGTGCTGGATACGACGCTGTCAGGAAACGACCCGTCAAAGGGTGCGCAGCTTGTCAGCGGCATGATCGGCACGGCCACAGGTTTCCTGTTCTTTCTGGCCATGATGGCGATGGTGGTCATAACTATCATAATCATCATAATGAGATTCTACAACGGACTGTTCGGCAGCGAGGGGTATCTGATGAACACACTGCCTGTGAAACCGTGGCAGCTCATCACTTCAAAGGGCATCGTGGCAGGCGTGCTTGTACTGGCAGATGCTGTCCTGGCTGTAGCCTCGATACTGATCCTGGGAGGCCTCACCAGCATGCATGACATGGGGCAGATGTTCAGTGAACTGGGATACGCTTTGACGAAAAGACCGGTACTGATCCTCATGGCGGCAGAGCTGTTTGTCCTGCTGATCACAGGTATCCTCAAGAGTATATATCAGGTGTACGCTTCCATAGCCATAGGGCAGCTGGTGAACAAATACAGACTGCTGCTTTCTCTGGGTGCATACATCGGTATCAACATAGCTCTGACGGTTATAGCTGTTGCAGTGATGATGATCCTGCAGTTCACAGATGTCAGCGAAATAACCATCGATATGCTGTCCGGCAATGTCGATACAGTGCTGGGTGCAAGTCAGTGGTTCATGCTGGTGGCATTCGTACTCAACATGCTCCAGCTGGCAGCGTTCCATGTAGTGACAGAACGACTCATGACGCTGAAACTCAACCTTCAGTAAGATAACAAAAGCAGTTTCGCTACCTGTTATCATAAGGAACTTTTGCTGATATTACGGAAATATCGAAAACGGTATTTCCAGTATAATAAAAATAAGGAAGACCATCTGCAGATGGTCTTCTTTGATATCGTCACTTTGTTTTTACTGATTTTGCACTGCTCCAGCCTGAATAGTATTTTGCAGATCCGAAGGTCTGGTA
>CAKQUI010000074.1 GCA_934277495.1 uncultured Clostridia bacterium
GGCGCACAGTAGTTGTCACAGGTATCGCAAAGCTGGATTTCAAAATGGATTATCTTGTAGTACGTAAACGGGAAGAGACTGTCAGGATACATTTGAGTGAGATCGGTATGGTCATGATAGAGTCCACAGCTGTCTCGCTCACAGCGATGCTGCTTTGTGAACTTGTGAAACATAAGATAAAAGTAATATTCTGTGATGAGAAACATAATCCTCATTCAGAGCTGCTGCCTTACCATGGCAGCCATGATACAAGTGCCAAGATACGTAATCAGGTGGCATGGACTGATGAAGATAAAGAGCTTGTATGGACGGAGATCGTTTCAGAAAAGATAAGGCAGCAGAGCTTTCATCTGCAGGATAACGGAATATATGATGAAGCGGATATGCTTATGAACTACATCGCAGAGATGCAGCCAGGAGATGCTTCTAACAGGGAAGGTCATGCAGCCAAAGTGTATTTCAATGCACTGTTCGGTATGGATTTTACAAGGAGCGAAGACAATGCCATCAATGCAGCCCTTGATTACGGATACGGGATACTGCTGTCATGTTTCAATCGTGAGATAATCGCCAATGGATATATGACACAGATCGGTCTTTTCCATGACAATATGTTCAATGCATTCAACCTTGCATCAGATTTCATGGAACCTTTCCGCCCTGTGGTAGACCGTATCGTTGCAGTTATGGATCCGGAGTGCTTCTCTAAAGATGAAAAACGTGAAGTGCTAAGGTTCCTCAGCGAGGAAGTAATCATCGACGGGAAAGTCCAGTATGTGTCCAATGCAATCAAAATATACTGCAGGAGTATTTTCGATGCATTGAATGAACGGGATGTGTCATTGATAAGGTTTTACAGGAAATGAGTTACAGATATATGCGTGTTTTAGTATTTTTCGATCTTCCGGTAGATACACTTGAGCATAAGCGTGCTTATCGGAAATTCAGGAAGTTCCTTATAGAAAAAGGTTTTCTGATGATGCAGGAAAGTGTTTACTGTAAGCTGGCATTAAATGGCACAGTGGCAGCTGGGATACAGAAAGCTGTCAGAGCTAACAAACCGGCAGAAGGTCTTGTGCAGATGCTGGTGATAACAGAAAAACAATTCGAGAAAATGGAGTATGTTGTTGGGGAAAAACAGACGTCTGTAGTAGATTCTGACGAGAGGATCGTGATAGTATGAACCTTGTTTACAAACCATTGAATTTTGATATGCTTTTAAAGTCTGATCAGATAAATCATATGACGATAGAGGATCCGAGACTATATGAACAAATGGTCACGAGCCTTTATATGCAGATAAATAAAGAAGATGAACAGTGGATGCTTGTTCAGGATGGTGAAGAGCTGTCCATGGATAAGATATGTGATATACTGCTTTCCCCCATGGATCTGAGATTTGATAAAAAAGATATCCAGAAGAAGCTGATAGTCGATCTGGAAAGTGAGATACAGTCAGATAAAAATTTTGAGATTCTTGCAGAGCTGCACGGGGATCTGGCACAGGTCATAGGTGATATATGTGAGCGGTACAGATATCAGCTGGAATATGATTTTGATTTCTGTCTGAAAGAGTATATAAAGCAGTATGATATAGTTCTGGCTGCACCAGAAGGCACTTTTTTGGAAAAATTGATGGAATATATCCCGGTCGTCCAGGATCTGACCGGGAAAAATATATTTGTACTTGCAGGCTGTGGAGACTACCTGACTGATGATGATTTCAGGCATCTGAACAAGTGGCTGGGCTATCAGGAATGTTATGTTGTGATCGCAGGGAACCGGCAGAGGCTATTGAAAGAACCCCTGAATGAGTATATAATAGACATAGATTTATGTGAGATCCACTGAATATCATATGAAATCAGCTGTGTAGTGGCAGTTTGCTCGAAAATTGAGGTTTGAGAGTCGTGTGATTTCATATGGTAGTTAAGCTCTTCTTTTTCATCTTTATCATTATCACCTGTTTGAGAGTCGTGTGATTTCATATGGTAGTTAAGCTGTTTATCGTGTGGTCCTGCAAAACGCTTCGTTTGAGAGTCGTGTGATTTCATATGGTAGTTAAGCTCACGGAAATGTACGACAAGCCTTGGTATAGTTTGAGAGTCGTGTGATTTCATATGGTAGTTAAGCGATGCGTTCAAAACCCTTGTGTTTGTTAGGGTTTGAGAGTCGTGTGATTTCATATGGTAGTTAAGCATATCGACTGCGACTTTGCCCCTGATGATAGTTTGAGAGTCGTGTGATTTCATATGGTAGTTAAGCTATGACTTGGGTTGCACTGGCAGAGCTCAGGTTTGAGAGTCGTGTGATTTCATATGGTAGTTAAGCACGGCTATGTTGTATCATACAACGGGATGCGTTTGAGAGTCGTGTGATTTAATAACAAAACTTGTTATTCGGTTGATACCTGTGAAGAGTATCCGGATCATTTCAGGATTTGATATCGATCAGTTGTTTCCTGTATGCTGACAGCATTTTACAGACCTTGCAAGTCGTATGTATCATGCGATATAATATTTCGCAGAAGTCATTATGAAACAACAAGGAGAATTTTATGAAAACCAGATCAGGGATAAAGGCAGGAATGCAGGTAGTCGTCTCATGTATGATCGTTGCAGTCATGGTTATGAGTTTGTCAGGTTGTACAGGTGGAGGAACAGGCAGTGATCAGGGAAACACTGCACCATCTGCCGCAGCGTCTGAACAAAGCACGTCAGACACAGCCGGATGCTATGAGGCGTATTCACAGGTTATCAGTGCCAATGAATCTGGTATCCGCAATTATAACTGGCAAACGGATTCCTCCGGTACATATACGATCATAAACAAGTCACTTGCTCTGTGTGATATAGATAACAACGGTATACCGGAGCTTTTCTTTTTTACAGCGGACAGCAACTACTGCTATGCTGAGCTTAATGTTTATACATATATAAATGGCGCAGCCATGAAGCTGAATTATACCTACAGCGATTCTGCGACATATCAGAGCGGCGGCAAAGCGGCTGCTTTTTATGATGCCAATGCAGCCTCAGGGACAAAATATGTGATCTACAAAAGCAAAACAGCAGGACATATGTACATATATGCCAGTATAGGTGATGAAACACAGTTTTACCGTATCAATGAATACGAGCTCAAGGGTGGAAACAGGCTGGAAGAGGTCGATGAGCTTGCGAATGATTATTCATATGCTGCAGATTGCCCGGAAAGTGAACGAGATAAATTTCGCCAGAACGGCAGTAGTATAAGCAGTGATGATTTTGCAGTGAAATTCGAAAAGGCACTTAGCAGCCTCGGCGACCCCATTATTTACTGCGGACATGATGATACGAGCATATGGAAAAGATTCAACACATCGGATGCACTGGCAATGTCGTACGATGAAATGAAAGCTTACCTGGCAAAGTAGTTTGCTTCAGGATGTCAAAGCGGCATCAGCTATATTGAATGATTTCATTTTCTTTGATATTATTATTACATGAAATACAGAGAGATAACAGGGGGCTGGTTCATAGACCGGCCTAACCGTTTCATTGCTCATGTGGAGATCGACGGGCACGAGGAGACGGTGCATGTAAAGAATACAGGCCGCTGCAGGGAACTTCTGAAACCGGGTGCGGCGGTGCGTCTCGAAGTGTCGGATAATCCAAACCGCAAGACGAAATACGATCTCATATCGGTCTTCAAGGAAAATCTGGGCTGGGTCAATATCGACAGCCAGGCTCCCAACAAAGTAGTCAGGGAGTGGCTGGAAAAGCAGGATTATGATATCATAAAACCGGAGTACACATATGGAGACTCAAGGATAGATTTTTACATGGAAAAGGATGGCAGAAAGTATCTGATGGAGGTCAAGGGATGCACCCTTGAGATAGACGGAGTCGGATATTTTCCCGATGCGCCTACGGAGCGGGGGGTGAAGCATCTTCGAGAGCTTATTCGTGCCTCCGGTGAGGGCTATGAATGTACGGCTGCTTTCGTGATACAGATGGAGGGCGTCACGCAGGTGCGCCCGAATGTAGCAACACATCCGCAGTTCGGGCAGGCACTTGAAGAAGCTGAGGCGGCAGGAGTCAGGATATTGTGCCTGCAGTGCAGCGTAGGTGAGGACATTCTGGAGATAATCACAGCAAAGGAGCAGTAAATGAACATAACAGTATATCTTGGAGCGAATGAGGGCAACGATCCGGCTTTGAAGAAAGCCGTTACAGAACTTGGGACATGGATAGGCGAAAGTGGCAACGCCCTTGTGTACGGAGGCTCGGAGACAGGTCTGATGGGGACTCTGGCGGCAAGCGTGCTGAAGGCAGGAGGAGATGTGACAGGCGTGGAGCCGGTGTTTTTCATAGAAGAGGAGCTGCAGTTCGATGGACTGACAGAGCTGATAGTGACGCAGGACATGTCGGAGCGCAAGGCAAAGATGATAGAACTGGGAGATGTGTTCATTGCATTTCCGGGCGGCACAGGCACTCTTGATGAGATAACGGAGATAATGTCCAAAGTGTCTCTGGGACACCTTGATGCGCCATGCATCCTTTACAACCTGGACGGATATTACGACAGTCTGAAAGAGCTGCTTGAGAATATGATAAGAAAAGGACTTTCCTCGGAAGAACGGCAGCAGGGGATATATTTTGCAGAAGATCTGGACCAGATCAAGGAGATCATCGGATACTGAGCCGATCGCAGGACGAAAACAGATGGAGCCGTATACCATTAAATATAGTATGAAAAAATGGTTGACGGCATTATCTTGTTTATGTTAAAATATTAACGAAAAGTCGAATATGGTGACAATTGGAAACGCACATCCTCCGGATGATAACGAACAACACAGTCGAACAGTGAAGTAAGTTGATCATAAAGGAGGATTTTATTATGCCTGAAAACAAATTGGAAAACGTTATATTCACAGCCATAATGGCGACGCTGATGGTGTACGGTATGATCGTGTACAACATCGCACTGCATACCGGAGTGGTACAGGGAGATACTTTTGCTGCAGCTACTCACGAACTGATCATAATGGCACCGATAGCTTTCGTGCTGGAATTGTTCATCGTTGGGAAGATAGCAGCGAAGATCGTATTTTCTGTGATGAGGCCTTCTGACAGACCTCAGTTCATAACATACGCCATGTCAATATGCATATGCTGCATCATGTGTCCTGTGATGAGTCTCATAGCAACATTTCTGTTCGATGATCCGTCGTTCGGGACATGGATCAGGATCTGGGCACTGAACCTGCCGATGGCACTCTGCTATCAGATGCTGTACTGCGGACCTTTCGTACGTCTCATATTCAGACTGATTTTCCGCAGGAACAGAGCCAGAGCTGTATCAGCTTCTTTCAATCAGGAAGTATGATAAAGGATGTGTTGACACAGCCTGTACTTTCGGATATCCTGTTAAAAGAAACAGAATCGACCATCTGAAGGAGAGCACATATATGAAAATTATATCATGGAACGTGAACGGCATACGTGCCGCTATGGGAAAGGGTTTTCTGGATTTTGCAAAGGAAGCAGATCCGGATATACTCTGTATACAGGAAACGAAGATGCAGGAGGGACAGGCTGAAGTTCCCCTTGAAGGATATCATCAGTACTGGTGTTCGGCAGAAAAGAAGGGCTATTCAGGAACGGCGGTGTTCACCAAAGAGGAGCCGCTGGACGTACGGTACGGGATAGACATCGATGAGCACGATCACGAAGGACGTGTCATAACTGCAGAATATGAAAAGTTCTTTCTTGTGAACGTATATGTGCCTAATTCCCAGAACGAGCTGAAACGGCTTGATTACAGGATGCGCTGGGAGGACGATTTCAGGGCGTATCTGAAAAAGCTGGAAGAGACGAAGCCTGTTGTGGTATGCGGTGATTTCAACGTGGCTTATCAGGAGATCGACCTCAAAAACCCTAAGACCAACAGGAAAAATGCAGGATTCACCGATGAAGAGCGTGCCAAAATGGGACAGCTGCAGCAGTCGGGATTCACGGACACATACAGATATCTCCATCCGGAGGAGATAAAATATTCCTGGTGGAGCTACCGGTTCAACGCCCGGAAAAACAACGCCGGATGGCGTATAGACTATTTCCTGACATCGGAGTCTTTGAAAGACCGTATAGCGGCAGCAGACATACTGACGGAAATATACGGCTCGGATCACTGTCCGGTGGTCCTGGAACTTGACATATGAATAAGCAGAGCTTTCCAAACGACGTGGTCATATCAGACCACGCCGTTTTTTTCTTCGATTTCATGTATGTGCAGATATTTTTCTCTGGTAGCGAGACCGCCTCTGATGTGTCGCTCGGCTTTGTTGTTTTCCAGAACTTCTTTGACCTCAGCCGCAAGACCGGGATTTATTTCATGCAGTCTTTCGGTAATATCTTTATGTACCGTCGACTTCGAAATTCTGAATCTGGCGGCTGCGCTCCTTACTGTAGACCCTGTCTCGATGATGTAGTGTGCGAGTTCAAGGACACGCTCCTCGATATAATCTTTCATGGTATTGACAGTTCACCACCTTACTGACCTTATTAACTGTTACAGTCAAGACAATATATGAATACAGGGGTGAAAATATTCGAATTTTAAAGTTTCTGTGTATTTTTGATTTCTGTGGTAAAAATAATGTATAACTGATAAAATGAAAGGGGAAAAAATGGCTTTCACTGAAGAAGTTGGTATAGATCTGGGAACAGCCAATGTTCTCATATATGTGGGCGGCAAAGGCATAGTGCTCCAGGAGCCGTCTGTAGTAGCTATAAACAGGGATACACGGGAAGTCCTGGCAGTAGGCAGCGAGGCAAAGCGCATGATAGGCCGGACGCCGGGCAACATATCAGCGATACGGCCGCTGAGAGAGGGCGTCATATCGGATTATGACGTCACTGAAAAGATGCTGCAGTATTTCATAAGCAAGACCTGCGGAAGCAGCAGGTTTTTCAAGCCCCGGATAATCGTATGCGTTCCCAGCGGCGTGACAGAAGTCGAGAAACGTGCGGTCAAGGAGGCAGCTCTCCAGGCGGGAGGCAGGTCGGTATATCTCATAGAGGAGCCTGTGGCTGCTGCGATTGGCGCAGGTGTGGATATAACGGGGCCTGAAGGCATGATGGTGATAGATATAGGCGGAGGCACTACTGATATAGCAGTGATCTCCCTTGGAGGCATAGTCACAAGTACATCGGTGAAGATAGCAGGCGACAGGTTCGATGATGCGATAATCAAATATATGCGCAAGAAATACAGCCTTTTCATAGGCGAACGCATGGCTGAAAAACTCAAGAAA
Organism: uncultured Clostridia bacterium; assembly: GCA_934277495.1. Classification (GTDB taxonomy): domain Bacteria; phylum Bacillota; class Clostridia; order Peptostreptococcales; family Anaerovoracaceae; genus Lentihominibacter. Next base: position 7,304 of record CAKQUI010000074.1, read on the forward strand.
GAAATAGGCTGCGCATACGAGGGGGAAGAGATGTACAGAGCTGTATGTAAAGGCAGGGACCTTGTCACAGGGCTGCCGAGAAGCATCGAAGTGGGATCGGAAGAGATACTTGAAGCTCTGGATGAACCGCTGGATGTGATATGTGAAGCGACACATTCCGTGCTTGAAAAGACGCCTCCTGAGCTTGCAGCAGACGTAGGTGAATACGGCATAATGATAACCGGCGGAGGTGCATATCTCAGAGGGATAGACAAGCGTATCTCGTCCAGGACAGGCATAGCAGCCAGGATAGCAGATGATGCAGAATCCTGTGTAGCCAGGGGAACAGGTGAATCGCTGAAATATATAGATATAATAAGCAGGAACAGTCTCAACAGAAGAGAAACATATATATAGCATTTACAAACGAAAGGAAACAGCAAAACATGAAACTTGAACTCATAGCAACAGCGACATTCGGACTCGAGGCAGTAGTCAAACGTGAGATCGAAGCACTGGGATACAGGATAATAAAGACAGAAAACGGCAAGGTTACTTATACAGGTGACGAACGTGCCATAGTAAGATCCAATCTGTGGCTCAGGACAGCTGACAGGGTTCTGCTGAAGATGGCAGAATTCGAAGCCAGGGAATTCGAAGAACTTTTCCAGCAGACTAAGGCTCTGCCATGGGAGCAGCTGATACCAATAGACGGCAAATTCACAGTAACAGGAACATCGGTGAAATCCACGCTACACAGCGTGCCGGCATGCCAGAGCATCGTGAAAAAGGCAATAGTAGAGAAACTCAAGGAATTCTACAGCGTAGAGCTATTCGAGGAGACCGGGGCGGAATATACCGTCAAAGCCACACTGCTGAAAGATCGTGTGACACTTACTGTAGATACCAGCGGAGTCGGTCTCCACAAGAGAGGATACAGGACGTCGGACGTAACAGCCCCTATCAAGGAGACCCTTGCAGCTGCCATGATCCAGCTCTCGTTCTGGCGTGATGACAGACTGCTCATCGATCCGTGCTGCGGTTCAGGCACGATACCTATCGAAGCAGCAATGATAGGACGGAACATAGCCCCGGGCATAAACAGACATTTTGCATCGGAAGGATGGGAACTTATACCGGAAAAGCTCTGGAAGGAAGAACGCAAAGCGGCATTTGAGGCTATGGATTACGATAAAGAGCTGAACATATACGGCTTCGATATAAACATGAAAGCTGTTGAGGCAGCGAGAGCCAACGCAGAGGAAGCAGGTGTGGACGACTGCATAGTCTTCAAGAAGGCAGACGCACGCAAACTGAGACCCGAAGGAAAGAACGGTATAGTGATAACAAATCCTCCATATGGAGAGCGTATCGGAGAGAAAGAAGAGATAGAAGGCATCTATGCAGGATTCAGGAGGTTTTTCGAGGAAAATCCTGACTGGTCCCTTTTCATGATAACGACAGACAAAGAAGCAGAAGAGAAAGCCATGGGCAGGAAAGCTGAACGTAGAAGGAAACTTTACAACGGCAGACTGGAAACGTGCTACTATCAGTTTCACGGAAAGAGGGTCTGAGCATCCGCTGCATAATACAGACTTTATGCATATGTATTCAAAATCAAGCGATGTTGCAGAATTGATAAAAATGGCACTGAAATAGGGTTACAGGCAGAATGAGTTGTTTATATGAAAAGTGAAAAATAAATAAAATATACAAAAAAATAAATATTTATGCACAAAAATGTTTGACATTTGCTCCTTCAGGATTTAACATATGATATATGCTGATGATATGAAGCAGCCGGAGGGCTGATCATAAATTTATATATAAAGGAGCGTTTAAAATGGCTGTTGATTTAAAAGGGAGAAGTTTTCTGACACTGATGGATTTCACTCCGGAAGAGATAAGATATATGCTGGATCTTGCACATGAACTCAAAGCGAAGAAAAAAGCCGGCATCATCGATGAAGTTCTCAAAGGCAAGAATATCGTGCTGCTTTTCGAGAAGACATCAACAAGGACAAGATGCTCTTTTGAAGTAGCGTGCCATGATGAGGGAGCGCATGTGACTTATCTTGACTCAAAGACATCGCAGATGGGGAAGAAAGAGTCCCTTGAAGATACGGCAAAGGTACTGGGCCGTTTCTTCGATGGTATAGAATACAGAGGTTTCGATCAGGAGATCGTGGAGTGTCTTGCGACACATTCCGGCGTGACAGTCTGGAACGGCCTGACAGATACAGACCATCCGACACAGATACTGGCAGATATGCTCACTATCGAGGAGCACACAGACAAGCCTCTCAATGAAGTCAAGGTAGTGTTCTGCGGAGATATAAGGAACAATACGTCATATGCATGGATGTACGGATGTGCTAAGATGGGTATGCACTTCGTGGCATATGGCCCTGACGAACTTGCAGAACAGATGGATCAGGATGTCATAGCCCGCACAAGAGCAGTCGCAGAAAAGACAGGCGCTGTGATAGAGATATCTTCAGACGAGGCGTGCCTCAAAGGCGCCGATGTGCTTTACACAGATATATGGGCGTCCATGGGCGAAGAAGCCGAGATACCGGAGAGGGTGAAACTTCTTACGCCATACAGAGTGACGATGGATATGATAAAGAAAACAGAGAATCCTGATGTCATGTTCCTGCACTGCCTGCCGTCATTCCATGATTTTGAGACGAAAATGGCAAAGGAACAGATGGAGCTGGGATATGATATACGTGAAGTCACCGATGAAGTATTCAGAAGCAGTTATTCCAAAGTGTTCGATGAAGCCGAGAACAGGATGCATACGATAAAGGCGGTCGTAGTCGCCACCGTAGCATAGTGCATACAAATATAAATACATAAAAGAAATAAGGGTCCGCATCTTGTATCAGGGTGCGGATTTTTGTTTGAATTATGTTAGTCCATGTATTATAATTTTTATGTATGTATTTTCACATAAACCACATTATGTAAAATAAGACGCAGAAAAAGGAGAGCCAATGTTAGCATTCGTGATATCACCGTTTTATATAGCACTGAACATATATATCCTGATATGGCTTATCAGGTGGCTCAAGGCCTGTCATGGTTTTTTCCACAAAAAATGGGTACATGCAGTTATCATAACGCTGTATGCACTTGCAGCATTCAGTATGCTGGCAGGTCTTGCGGATCTGCCGGAGGGGCTCCACCGGTTTGCAAAGCATGTCGAGAACTACTGGCTGGGATTCCTGCTTTATATAATCTTCGTGGTGGCGATAGCTGACCTCATCAAAGTCATTGTGAAGACCATCTACAGGAAGAAAGGGCTGGACCAGACGAAACTGAGATCGAGACGGACCTTCGTGGTATCCGGAGCTGTCTGTATGGCAGTCATCGCTGTCATAGGCGTATACGGCATGATAAACGCCGGGATCATACGGACGACGGACTACGACATCACTGTCGACAAGTCAGGAGGCAGACTGGACTCCATGAAGGTCGTGCTGGTGGCGGATCTTCATATGGGATACAGTATAGGTACAGACCATATATCGAATATGGTAAAGAAGATAAATGCTCAGGATCCTGATGTAGTTGTCATAGCAGGAGATATTTTCGACAATGATTACGACGCCCTTGAAGATCCGGACAAGCTTGCGGCGACATTCAGAAAGATAAAAAGCAGGTACGGGGTATATGCCTGCTACGGCAATCATGACATAAAAGAAAAGATACTGGCGGGATTCACGTTCAAAAGCAAAGAGAAAAAAGAGAGTGATCCGAGGATGGATGCGTTCCTTGATGAAGCAGGCATAAAACTGCTTCAGGACGACAGCGTCCTCATAGATGACAGCGTGTACATATACGGCAGAGCTGATTCAAAGCATCCGGGCAGGGGTATCAGTAAGAGAAAGACTCCGAAGCAGATAATAGAAAGTCTGGATAGTTCGAAGCCCGTCATCGTCATAGCTCATGAGCCGGATGAGCTGGGAGAGCTGTCAGATGCAGGCGTGGATGTGGATCTGTGTGGACACACCCATGACGGACAGATGTTCCCGGGGAATCTCACCACGGCACTTGTATGGGAAAATTCCTATGGATATCTCAATAAGAACGGCATGCATAATATAGTCACTTCAGGAGTAGGTATTTTCGGACCTGATATGCG
>CAKQUI010000075.1 GCA_934277495.1 uncultured Clostridia bacterium
CTTTCAAAAGTCATCCTGGTAGGCGGTTCCACAAGGATCCCGGCTGTACAGGAAGCTGTAAAGAAGATCACAGGCAAAGAGCCGTTCAAGGGCATCAACCCTGATGAATGCGTAGCTATCGGTGCTGCTATCCAGGCAGGCGTACTGACAGGCGAAGTAAACGACGTACTTCTTCTTGACGTAACTCCGCTGTCACTTTCCATCGAGACACTGGGCGGCGTTGCTACAAAGCTCATCGAAAGAAACACTACAATACCTACAAAGAAGAGCCAGGTATTCTCGACTGCTGCCGACAACCAGACAGCTGTAGATATCCACGTAATGCAGGGTGAAAGAGAAATGGCTTCAGGCAATACAACGCTTGGCAGATTCCAGCTCACAGGTATCCCGCCAGCTCCACGTGGAATCCCTCAGATCGAAGTTACTTTCGATATCGACGCCAACGGCATCGTAAACGTAAGCGCCAAGGATATGGGAACAGGCAAGGAGCAGAGCATCACGATCACTTCTTCCACAAAGCTCTCTGATGAAGAGATACAGGCAAAGGTAAAAGAAGCTGAACAGTATGCAGCTGAAGACAAGCAGAGAAAAGAAGAAGTAGAGATCAGAAACAGAGCTGAAACTCTCGTTTACGAAACTGAAAAGAACATGAAGGAGATCGAAGGATCGCTTTCAGAAGATGAAAAGAACGATATCAATGCAGCTAAAGAAGAGCTTTCAAAGGCTCTGGAAGCTAACAATATCGACGACATCAAAGACAAGACTGAAAAACTGACTGAGAAGTTCCACACTATATCAGCCAAGATGTATCAGCAGGCTCAGGCAGCAGGTACAGGTCCTGACATGGGCGGAGCAGCAGGAGCAGCAGGTGCTGATGCAGGAGCTTCACAGCCAAACAACGACAATGTTGTTGATGCTGACTACGAAGTAGTCGATGACGATAAATAAAAACCGGCGATAAGAGGAAACGATAATGGCAGATAAGAGAGATTACTACGAAGTCCTGGGACTCAGCAAGGGAGCGTCGGAAGACGAGATAAAAAAAGCCTTCAGAAAGATGGCTATGAAATATCATCCCGACAGGAATCCCGGAGACAAAGAAGCCGAAGAAAAATTCAAAGAGATAAATGAAGCTTACGCTGTATTGTCAGACCCGGATAAGAAGGACAAATATGACAGATTCGGTCATGCCGGTGTTGATCCTAATTCCGGCTTTGGCGGCGGAGGCGGATTCGGCGGCTTTGGCGGCTTCGAAGATATTTTCGATATGTTCGGCGGTGCGTTCAGCGGTTTCGGCGGAGGAGGCCGGAGCCGCAGGAACGGTCCTCAGAAGGGCAGCGACCTTCAGAAGACAGTTACTATAGATTTTGAAGAAGCCGCTTTCGGCACCAAGAAGGAAATACGCATAAACAAATATGTCAAATGCAAGACATGCGACGGTACAGGTGCACAGCCGGGTACTTCAAAGAAGAAATGTCCGAAATGCGGAGGCACAGGCGAAGTAAGGACTGCACAGAGGACTCCTCTGGGTACTTTCCAGAGTGTGTCAGCATGTCCTGACTGCAACGGTACCGGTGAGATAAACGAGACTCCATGCAAGGACTGCGGAGGCACAGGAAGGATAAGAGACAATGTCACGATAGCAGTGAATATCCCGGCAGGCGTAGACAACGATTCGGTCATACCTATCAGAGGACAGGGCGAACCGGGCGTCAATGGAGGTCCGGATGGAGATCTGTATATAGTGATCAATGTCAGACCGCATGAGATCTTCGAGAGAAGAGGTCAGGATCTGTGGCTTGAGATACCTATCACATTCGATCAGGCAGCTCTTGGCGATGAGATCGTAGTGCCTACTCTTGAAGGCAAAGTATCATACAAGGTGCCGGCTGGAACACAGCCTGACACAGTCTTCAGACTCAAGGGCAAGGGCATCAAGAATGTAAGAAACAGCAGGAAGGGCGACCTTTATGTGAAAGTCAGCCTGGAAGTGCCTACAAAACTGAATTCAAAACAGAAAAAGGCTATTTCTGCAATGGCAAAGGCTGTGACGAATGACTGCTACCACAAGAAGAGCAGATTCCTTGATTCCATCAAAGAATTCTTCTCATGATAAAAAGCAGCATAAAGGTCATGAGCATGCGGACAGATCGCCGTAAGATAATAAGAACATAGCAGAGACCTGCATTACCGGGATATATCCGGCAGTGCAGGTCTTTTTTGGTATTTTTTGCCGGGTCATTTCTTTGGAAAGACCGGGATCGATATCTTGACGGTATATTCGTCATAGGTGAATTTAGTCATTTCATCCAGCAGAATGTCTTCATAAAAGTATCTGCCTGTCGTCAGATCATTTTCTTCAGCGAAATCCAGAAGCTTCCTGAACATAGCGGGGTTGTCATCATATCCCAGTGTATTGCATATGACGGCGTACCGGAAGGGTCCTGCAGATGTTATGCTTTCCGGGTCCAGCTCCTTCACGTCAAAGGGAGTGAGCCTTGTGAAAAGATGTGAATAGCTGTAGTCTTTTGTGCTGATATCAGAATGGGTGTCCACCAGACCTCCTATGGAGTAGGGACTGTAAACCTGGTTGCGGTGGCAGTAGTTTATGAGCTCCTGCATTGCCCTGTAGATATCGGGTTCTGCCGATGTGCCTTTGTATTCTGTTATGAGATAATGTTCCTGCGGCCTGTCTTCAAGATAGATACTGCCGTGGACAGCAGCCATACCTTCTTTAGTGATACGTTCACGTTCCTGGATGAACGCCTTGAGCCACTGCAGTTCTGCGATCTTTTCATCGACACGTATGCTCTGCTCCTGCAGCAGATGAAGGAAAGACTCAGGGCTCCTGGTGTTAAGATATTTCTTTATATCGGCAAGTGGCATGTCAAGATCTTTCAGCATATCTATAGTGATGAATGTATCCAGCTGGAGATACGAATAGTATCTGTAACCATTCAAGCTTTTTTTTTCAGGTTTCAGGATACCGATATCATCATAGTGAAAAAGGGTCTGTTTTTTTACTCCGCAAAGCCTGGCAAATTCACCTGTGGTGAAATACTTACCGGGATTATGTTTGTTCTGTTCCATATAAAACTCCTTCGATGATGTGTTTTGTGAAAAAACAGTTGACTATACGGTTACTGTATACTTTACCATGAAATCAAGGAGTTGATAAGTATGAACGATATATTTGAAGGTGATCTTACAGGAAAAAAGTTTTTTCATTTCGTGTGGCCCTCTGTGCTGATGATGCTGGTGATAGGTCTGTATTACGGTATAGACTCGGTTTTCGTCAAGCGTCTTGTGGGTGAAGACGGTCTGGCAAGTCTTGCGATAGCATACCCGGTGCAGGGTATAATGTGGGGCGTGGCAGTCATGCTGGCCTCAGGAGCCAGCGCTATAGTAGCTATAAAGATGGGCGAGGGCGATCAGAAAGAGGCCAATGAGAAATATACTATGATGTGCGTGGTTTCGATAGTGCTGGGCCTGATATTCACGGCATTGTGCCTACTGTTTATGGACAGTATAGTGGATTTCCTTGGCGCCACGGATCTGCTGAGAGACCACTGCCGGGTTTTCCTGCAGATACTCGTTTTAGGCTGTCCTGCTGCTTTTCTGGGACAGATCTTCGAGTATTTCATAAGAGTGGACGGAAGGCCGACATTCACGCTGCTGCTTTATATATCCGGCGGCGTGGTACATCTGATATGCGACTATATCTTCATGGGTCCGATGGATATGGGACTGGCAGGAGCAGGGTATGCCAATCTGGCAGGTCTTGTGACTGTGATGCTGGCAGGAGGAGCATACTTCCTGTTCATGGATACGAAACTGTCGTTTGTCAGGTTCAGAGCCGACTGGAAATACATAGGACACTGCTTCCTGAACGGTTCATCAGAACTTGTCAGCGAGTCATCGGTAGGCATAACTACGTTCTTTTTCAATATAGTTGTTCTGGGGCTCGTCGGGGAGACCGGTGTGGCGGCAGTGAGCATAGTCCTCAACATACAGTTTTTCATGATATCTGTTTTCCTGGGGTTCATTACAGGTGCATCGCCGCTGATAAGCTATTTCTACGGTGCCGGTGAGTTCAGCAAGGTGGATCATGTCATAAAATATTCAAAGAGGTTCATCATCGCAGCATCAGTTGCAGGAGCGATCGTCTGCCTGTTATTCGGAAAATATCTTGTGATGATATATGAACCTGAAGGCAGCAAACTGTTTGATATGTCTCTTGTAGGTATAAGGTATCTTTCCATAGCGATACTTTTGTCAGGAGTGAACATATATGGCTCAGGGTTCTTTACAGCATACGGAAACGGTGTCGTTTCAGCAGTTATATCGGCCTCCAGAGGTCTTGTGATGGTCATCGCAGGCATGTACCTGCTGTCCTGGCTGTTTGACATGACAGGCGTATGGCTCACACTGGGATTTGCTGAGGCTGCGACGCTGATCATTTCGGCTGTGATGTTCAGGAAATACAAGGATGTCTATCATTATCACATACTGGGAGCATGACCATGCAGACTGCATGTCACCATACTACTGTCCCGCTGTAGTAGTGGGACAGTATTTTTTTGTAGTCGTATCCTTTCTTTGCCATACCGTCGGCGCCGTACTGGCTCATGCCTACGCCATGACCGCTGCCGTCAGATGTGAACGTTATGCTTCCGTCTGATATCTTTATGGTAAAGTTCGCCGAAGGCAGTCCGAGAGCTTCACGGACGGTCCTGCCTTCAACAGTACCATTTCCGATCTTCATTTCATGGACACGGCTTCCCTTGCTTCTGCTGCTGATCTTTATATTTGATGCGTTTATGTCGCCGAAGGATATGCCGGGACATGCAGAACGCATCTTTGCTGCAAATTCACTTACTGTGAATGTATGCTTTTCTTTCTGGTGGGTGGCAGAATCCTCATAAGGACTGTCCACACTGACAAGATAAGGAACAGCAGCAGCAAATACATCTTCACAGTTTTCTGTGCGTCCTCCGCTGGAGGAGTGGAACAGAGCCTGTTCCACCAGTTTGCCGTCGTAATACAGCAGCTGGTTTTTCGTATCGTCAACTGCCGAGCATATCTTTTTCCAGTCCTTGTCCATCCAGTCGCTGCCCTTGACTGCTTTCAGATCGCTGGTGTTTTTGTATACCTGGCAGTGGACAGCGTCGCAGAGCGGAGCCTGAGGATGGGATGTCGGATTGCCGTTTTTTTCAGCTTTTATGACACGTGCCAGAGAGTATGTCCTGGCAGCCACCGCCTGGGCTTTCAGTGCTTCCTTGTGGAAAGCAGATGGCATTTCGCAGGCAACGACGCCCTTTACATAATCCTCGAATCCGATCTTTTCAGTCCTGCCGGATGCTGTCCTGTATACCGTTATGGTGCTTATGGGCTTTACCGTTTCGAAATCAGCATGTACTTTTTTTTCGTTTTTTTCCGGCTGCATATCATCGTTGTGGTATCTTGTAATGATGAACGGCGGCAGTGTCAGAAGCAGGCATATGGATATCGCAGCCAGCAGTACAGGCAGAACAGCTGCCGGCGGCCTTACTGATCTTTTCATAAACAACCTCCATGATATATTTGTACAAGTTTATGATAAAATCTTGAGAATATGTACATCTTATGGTGTATAATGGATATTGTTTGAAACTATCAGAAAGGACGATACGAAGGATATGAGAGAAATAGATGTCAGCCTTGTGACTGACACAGTGAAGAGGCTGTGTATCGAGGCAAACCATTATCTCGGAGAAGATACGAAAAACTGCATAATACAGAAATCCGAAGAGGAAACATGGCCTGTGGCCAGGGACATACTGGAAAGCATAAAGGAGAATATAAAGATAGCGGAGGAAGGCATTTTCCCGCTGTGCCAGGACACAGGCATGGCGTGTGTTTTCCTTGAAGTGGGTCAGGATGTGCATTTCACAGGAGGCAGCATAGAAGATGCTGTCAACGAAGGCGTGCGCAGAGGATACGGCGAAGGATATCTCAGAAAATCCATCGTGAAGGATCCGCTAAGGAGAGTGAACACCGGCGACAACACGCCAGCCTATATACATTATGATATAGTTCCGGGAGACAAACTGAAGATAACGGTAGCTCCGAAGGGATTCGGTTCAGAGAACATGAGCCAGGTGAAGATGCTGCCGCCTTCTGCAGGTGAGGACGGTGTCAAGGACTTCGTGGTGGATGTATGCAGCAGCGCCGGAGCCAACCCATGTCCGCCTGTAGTTGTCGGCGTAGGTATCGGAGGGACTTTTGACAAAGCAGCTCTGATGGCTAAAAAATCACTGCTGGTGCCGGCAGGAAATCACAACGATGACCCGTATTATGCTGCTATGGAAGACGAACTCCTTGAACGCATAAACAGGCTTGGTATAGGACCTCAGGGATTCGGAGGCAGGACAACAGCACTGGCGGTGCATATAACTGCGGCACCGACACATATAGCAGGACTTCCTGTTGCAGTCAACATAAACTGCCATGTGAGCAGACACAGAGAAGCTATTATATGACGGGAGTGAAAGGCGGGAAAATGGAATACAGACTTAAAGAGCCGTTTACAAAAGAAAAAGTCAGCGAGCTGCGTGCCGGTGACCAGGTGCTTGTGACAGGCGTGATATACACAGCCCGTGATGCGGCGCACAAGCGTATAACAGAAATGATAGACAGAGGAGAGGAACCTCCTTTTGAAATAAAAGATTCGATGATATACTATGTAGGTCCTACGCCTGCAAAGCCGGGACATCCTATAGGTTCAGCGGGTCCTACCACAAGCTACAGGATGGATGCCTATGCACCGCAGCTTCTGGATCTGGGGCAGCTTGCCATGATAGGCAAAGGTCAGAGATCACAGGAAGTCAAAGATGCAGTGGTCAGAAACGGTGCAGTATATCTTGCAGCCATAGGTGGAGCGGCAGCTCTCATGGCAAGACAGATAAAATCAGCTGAAGTCATAGCATTCGATGATCTTGGCGCCGAAGCTGTCAGGAAACTTTATGTGGAGGATCTGCCGCTTACAGTGGTGCTTGATGCTGCAGGCGGCGATCTTTACAGCAAGGGCCGTGAAGAATACCTTGAGACTTTATAGAAGTTGTTTTTTTGACACAAATAGTGTAAGATTGATGTAAAACCATACAGGGAGAAATATAATGAATAAAAAAGCCGGATTCGATACTAAATGCGTTCATGGTACATACAAGGCACAGAGCGGGCAGCCGCAGGTGCTTCCTATCATACAGAACACGACATACAGATACTACAATGCACACGATGTGGCAGAGCTGTTCGATCTGGACAGCCCGAACCATATGTATACAAGATTGGGAAGTCCTACAGTGGACGCTCTCGAACAGAAAGTTGCACTGCTTGAAGGCGGTACAGCAGGCATGGCTGCTTCATCAGGGCAGTCGGCTACACTGATAACCATACTGAACCTCTGTAATGCAGGCGACCATGTGATATCTGCTACGAACATATATGGCGGTACGCACAATCTTCTGGATGTTTCCCTCAGAAAGCTGGGTATAGAGGTGGATTTCATAGATCAGGATATATCGGTGGACGAAATAGTGAGCCATGCCAGACCTAACACAAAGGCTGTATTCGGCGAGACACTGGGCAATCCTGCGCTGAGCGTTCTGGATATAGAGAAGTTCGCTGAAGCGGCAGACCGGATAGGAGTACCGCTGGTAGTCGATAATACGCTGGCTACGCCAGCCCTTTGCAGGCCGCTGGAGCATGGAGCGAACATCGTGATACAGTCTACTACAAAGTATGCTGACGGACATGGCAGCTGTGTAGGCGGATGCGTGGTGGAAGGCGGCAACTTCGACTGGAACAGGAACGACAGGTTCCCGGGACTCACGCAGCCCGACGAAAGCTATCACGGTCTTACTTTCTATGAAAAATTCGGTGATGCGGCGTTCTGCACAAGGCTCAAGACAGTACTGGTCAGAGACTTCGGATGCACGATGGCTCCGATGAACGCATATCTGACTCATCAGGGTCTGCAGACACTTCCGCTCAGGATGGAGCGTCACAGCCAGAATGCGCTGGCCCTGGCAAAACATCTCAAGGATCATCCTATGGTGGACTGGATCATATATCCTGGACTTGAAAGCGACAGATACTATGATCTTGCAAAGAAATATCTGCCGAAGGGAGCCAGTGGAGTTCTTTCGTTCGGAGTCAAAGGCGGCAGGGAGGCAGGCGAGAAATTCCTCGAAAATCTCGACCTGACAAGTGTAGTCGTGCATGTAGGCGATATCAGGACAAGTGCACTGCATCCTGCCAGCACTACACACAGACAGCTCACAGAAGAGCAGCAGCTTGCAGCAGGCATAACTCCGTCGCTCATAAGAGTATCTGTGGGTCTGGAATCCATCGAGGATATCATAGCTGATTTCGATCAGGCACTTGAAAAGATTAAATAAAGCAGACATCAGGAGGATCATCGGCAAATGCCTTTAATAATACCAAATTCGCTTCCGGCGGCGGAAGCTTTGCAGAGTGAAAATATTTTTACAATGGACAGAGCCAGGGCGGTGTCACAGGATATCCGTCCTCTTAAGATAGTCATAGTCAATCTCATGCCGACCAAGATAGCTACGGAGACACAGCTTGCCAGAGTACTGGCAAACAGTCCCCTGCAGGTGGAGATGACACTTGTGACTATGGATTCACACGAATCGACGCATATATCACAGGAGCATATGGAGTCGTTTTACAAGACTCTGGATGAGATAAAGGGTGAATACTACGACGGTATGATTCTGACAGGGGCACCTGTTGAGCAGATGCCTTTCGAAGAGGTGGATTACTGGAAGGAACTCTGCGATATATTCGAGTTTGCGAAGACCCATGTATACAGCAGCATGTTCATATGCTGGGGAGCGCAGGCCGCACTGTATTATCATTACGGCATACCTAAGCGGCTTCTGGACAAAAAGGTTTTCGGCATATTCGAACATCGTGTCGTAAGACCGCACAATCCGCTGGTGAGAGGGTTCGATGAGATTTTCTACGCACCTCATTCAAGACATACGGAGGTGCTCAGAAGCGATATTGAAAAAGAGCCTGCTCTCAGGATGCTGGCGGAATCGGACGAGGTAGGACCTCATATAATATCAACGGAGAACGGCAGACAGATATTCATACTGGGTCACCAGGAGTATGACAAGGAGACTCTTGCCGGCGAATACTTCAGAGATGTGAAGAAAGGTCTGGATATCGATGTACCGGCCAATTATTTCCGGGATGATGATCCTGAAAAGGAAATACTGTTCAGATGGAGGAGCCACGCCAGCCTTCTGTTCAGCAACTGGCTGAACTATTACGTATACCAGGCAACTCCGTACGACCTTGAACAGATGACAGAAGACTGATATATTATGCTGGATGGAATTAAACTGTTATGGAGGTAGTTTTGTATGGTGGATCAGAATCTGCTGAAACTTTTATCTAAGAAATATCCTGACGTAAAGTCAGCTACAGAAGAAATAGTCAATCTCAGTGCTATAATGTCGCTGCCGAAGGGCACTGAATATTTTCTCAGCGACCTTCACGGCGAGCATGAAGCATTCATACATATGCTCAAAAGCGCATCAGGCGTCATCAAGGCGAAGATCGACGAGATATTCGGACCGGATCTCACCCGTGATGAACGTGAGCGTCTTGCAGCGCTTGTTTACAATGCAGACGCAGAGATAAAGCGCCGCAGGAAGACGACAGAAGACTTCGACAAGTGGTGCAAGGAGTCCATTTTCAATCTTGTACTCATCTGCAAGTCCGTATCCAACAAATATACGAGATCCAAGGTGCGTAAACGTCTGCCTAAGGAATATGCATATATCATGGACGAGCTTCTGCACAATGATGATGAAGCCAACAAAGGCAACTACTACGGTCAGATAATCAGTACAATAGTAGACTGTGGTGTGGCAGAGGAGTTCATCGAAGAGCTTACAGAAGTCATCAGTTCTTTGGCTGTAGACAGGCTGCACATAATCGGAGATATATGGGACAGAGGCTCACATCCTGACAGGATAATGGACTTCCTTATGACATATCATGATGTGGATTTCCAGTGGGGCAATCATGATATAGTATGGATGGGAGCAGCCACAGGAAACTGGGCATGCATGACAAATGTCCTCAGGATGAATATAAGCTACAACAATTTCGATATGCTGGAGATAGGCTACGGCATCAATCTGAGACCTCTGGCGATAATGGCAGAAAAAGTCTACGGCGATGACCCTTGTGAATTTTTCATGCCGAAGAGACTCGAAGAAAATAAATACGACCCGATCGAAGACAGCCTTGCAGCCAAGATGAACAAGGCCATATCCATATGTCAGTTCAAGGTGGAAGGACAGCGTATAATGGCGCATCCTGAATACGGTCTTGAAAACAGGCTGCTGCTGGATAAGATCGATCATGAGAACGGTACTATAAAGCTGAAGAGCGGCGTCTATCCTCTCAGGGATTCGAATTTCCCTACTATAGACCCGGCAGATCCTTACAAACTCACGCAGGATGAGCTGGATGTGCTGAATGCGCTGGAAGCGTCTTTCCTCAACAGTGAAAAACTCCAGAAGCATATCAGGTTCATATACAGCCATGGTGCGCTTTATACAGCGGTAAACGGTAATCTGCTGTATCACGGCTGTATACCTATGGATGAAGACGGCAATTTTGAGAAGTGTACTGTAAACGGAGTGACAAAGTCGGGCAAGGCGTATATGGATTATCTCGACAGTCAGGTGAGAAAGGCGTATTTCGATCCGGACAAGTCGCAGGAAACAGGCAGGTCGGGAGATCTGATGTGGTATCTGTGGCTTTCCAAAAAGTCACCGCTTTTCGGCAAGGATCAGATGACTACATTCGAACGCTGCTTCATTGCGGACAAAGCTACCCACAAGGAACATACCGTGAACTATTACAAGCTGATAAAACGCAGGGACATATGCGAGAAGATACTTGCGGAATTCGGTCTGGATCCGAAGACTTCTCACATCCTCAACGGTCATGTGCCTGTAAAGATAAAAGACGGAGAAAGCCCTGTGAAGGGAGAAGGCAAGCTCATCGTCATAGACGGAGGAATGTCCAAGGCATACCAGAAACAGACAGGTATAGCCGGATACACGTTCATATTCAATTCAAGATATATGGCGCTGGCGGAGCACAAGCCCTACAGTCCTCTGCAGCCTGACGGCACACAGGAGTTCCATTCCCCTGTGATAAGGACGGTGCAGACGCTGGGACGCAGGATGTATGTTAAGGACACAGACCAGGGCAAGGAACTCATGCGTGAGGTAGAAGAACTTAAGGCGC
>CAKQUI010000076.1 GCA_934277495.1 uncultured Clostridia bacterium
GCAGTTTCCCGCAGAACCCACTGGTCATTGCTTCGTGACAGAATGTTGTTTTAGAAACAAAAACTCGGAATTATGTTGTTACAATAATATTTTACCATAGAAATCGGGAGAAATCAAGCGTATAGAGAGCACATGCAGATGAGATACAGACCTGCCTGCCGGCTGACTGTTTTTTATGAATTTTTCTTGCTGTGATCGCAGCCTGTGCGGCATATCTCAGACTGTATCCTGCGGATCGTGACAGCTCTCCTGTGCTTTACAGGTCCGTATCCTTCGGAATATTTCGTACTGGCGTTTCAGCTCCAGCGTTTCATCCGTGAACATCCCTTTGGCTTCGAGTATCCTCTCGATGGCCTGAGACGGATCCAGTGTGTGATATGGCAGGAACAAGCCGCGCAGTTCTTTGGGTTTTACGATTTTATAGACCTGAGATGATGTAAGTCCGTAGCTGAATGCGAAATATCTGTAGATATACCCGATCCAGTACATTTCGTCATGAGTGTATTTTACGGTCCCGTAATCTGTGACGCCATACTCTTCGTCCACCAGTTCCAGGATATCATTCGCCTGAAGGTTGCTTTCAAGTATAGAGCCGTCATCAAGCCTCCGTGCTATCTCACTTCTCATAAAACGTCTGATGAATATCTCAGAACTCGAATCCATTCTGTCGATGGAATTTTCGAATGCAGATGCCTGAAGTTCGCATAAAAGCAGGCCGTTCTTATTTATTTTTTTCATATACAGCTCACCTCCTTCTGTTTATATAAGGATCTCATCTATGTAAAGGCCTTTGCCTCTGTATTGTTTTCGTGCCAGTTTAACTTTGTTGTCTCCGAGCTCTGCCCCTTCAAGGCGTACGTTCTTATAATATTCCCGTTCGCTGTCTGAGATATAACATCGCTCGATAAGTTTTGCACGGGATACTGCTTTTTCGCTTATAAAAATATACTGCATGCCAAGGTTAGTTGCTGCAAGGCAGTGCTTGCACTGCTCGTCTGTGATCTCTCCGTAAATAAATGAGTTGATGATCTGAAACATACGGTTATCTGCTATAGGGGCGATGATGTAATCACATTCTCGTGATAGCTGTACAAGTTTTTTTACAGTCGGGTGCTCTTTATAATCATCAAGAGCACCTCTGTAGTAAGCGATCGTAAGCATCCATTCCTTATCCACTTTATATTTCCGGCATCTCAGATCACGGTCATCAAAACGGATATAATATACAGATGAATGATCGAATCCTGATACGAATGATACTGCCTGTTCGTAACTTTCTCCTGTATAGAAGCCGGGTCCGAAGTCATTGTTATGCCTGCCTCTGTGAATATCTATGTCTCCGTCGATCTCGCTTTTTGAACCATGGAAAAGCAGTTTTTCGTTTTTTTCAAGATCGTCTCTCCACAGCATTTCTTTCAGTTTATTTATCTTTATATTTCGGTCAAATGCAAAAGTATATACATTTGCCAGAAATTTTGCTGATGGTTTTGTTTTTCCAAGTTCATTTCTTGAAACTGTTACCTGCTCCACACCGAGCAGTCTGGCAAATTCGCCTTGGGAAAGACCAGATATCTCCCGGATCGATTTCAGATCTTCTGCGAAATTATAGTTCATATCTGTCACCTCATACTTATTTATATCATATTACTTAAATAAGTTCAAGATGAATTTATTTACATCATATTACTTAAATAAGTTTTGCCGATGTATCTGATTTCTTTCTCTGTCGTTTCAAAAATTGTAATAAATCATATCGACCGTGTCATAACTGTCGGTAGACTTTACACGATCCAACATGATATCTTCCGCAGAGGTACTGAAATTTTTTTGAAAACGTTGCTGAAACAACGGACGAGAACGTGGAATCTGTGATATAATATATAAATCAGAGCACGCAGTTATACGCTGCATAGTCTGATAACGATATGAATATGAGCAGCTGACCGAACGTCTTCGCCTAAGGGTATATCTACGGCGGAGCGTCTATGGGTGGTGCCGGAAACAGCATCGCCTCCCGCATTTTGGAAAGGACAGAGCAATAATGTATGTGTGATGACTTTTCGGGTATGAGAGGTGACCTAGAGAGCAGCCGTGCAGAGACCTGATTGTTTTAGTCCTGTTTTTTATACCTTTTTTATGGAAAAGGCAGCTTCAGGCGATATGTACACAGCAATAAGGCTGTGAGCATATATATGTGGCAATGCCATGTGAAGAAGTTCAAGTAGGAGGTTGAACTAAATGAAATCATTGAACAAAAAAATTATTGTAAGTGTCATCATGTCAATGATGATGGTACTGGCTATGATGCCGGGGATGGCGTTTGCAGCTGATGCAGCTACAGGCAGCGTAGATACTGTGAACGTACCTGTAACGCTCAATGCAGGCAGCCAGACAACAGTGTCAGCGACTTATACTGCTGACGGAGACGCACATATAGACTGGAGCGTTACAAACGGTACAGGCAGTGCGACTATCAACAAGCACAAAGGACAGCTGACAGCTGTAAGTGAAGGAACTGTTACAGTTACAGCTACACTTGTAACAGGTGCTCAGCCATCAGGCGGCAGTGGAAATCAGCAGGGGTGCGGCGGCACAGCTATCGCAACTAAATCTGCAACAATCACTGTAGATCCGGCAGCAGCGTATGGCTTCCAGGGAGAAGGCGGCAACAAATTGAAGCTGATATCACCAAGCGATGTGACATTCACAGGAATGGGTCAGCAGATCGGCGGACTGAATGTGTACAACAACAAAATCGATACTGCAGTGACGGTTGAAGATGATGGTTATATCTACTTCGATTACACTATGTTGGCAGGTATCAACAACTTCAAGGAAGACACGTTCAAAGCATATGCTGACCAGATCATCCTGCTTGATGCAGAAAAAGAGCAGGTGGGTGAGTATGCAGAATTTGATAGCTTCACTTCGCCTAATGCCAGGATCAAGTTCGATGTAGGCACTGATGCCAGCGGAGATTACACTCTGCAGTTCGGACCGAGTGTTCGTGGAAATAATGTGAACAAAACGTTGAATTGCTATCTGAATTTCGATTTCACGATATAGTTAGAATTAAAGTAAGGAATGTAAGTTGATGTGTGTTGAGGAAGCAGATATGGCAGTATATCTGCGGCACCTGCTTTCTTGATGTGTTTATGTATTAAAACGGCCTTTGTATTGGGATCGCATATATACCTGAAAAGTCTGTGATTTCATACAGTGGCTGATCGATATAGAGAAAAATGAAAAGAAAAATATCAATAATAACAATGATGGCGATGCTGCTGTGCATGATCCCATCGATGGCTTTCGCTGAAAGTATAGGTCTGAACCTTTCATGGGAGCGATCATCCTATTCTTCGAATATAGGTCAGAAAAAAGTCATGACGCTTGCAGGTGTTGAAAACAGGGACGAACTTGAAATAACAGCTGTATCCAGCAATCAGGATGCGGTTCCGGACGATCTTCTGTATATTGTTCCTCATGGACAGTATGATAATTATGTGTGTGTTGATTATGTAGGCATAGCGGCAGGGCAGGCGGACATAACGGTAACGCTAAAATCAAAGGATGGCAGAGAAGATACTACAACTATAGGCGTGACTGTTAATCCGAAAGAAACGGCCAACAACAGTATGGGTAACCTGAAGGTTGGCTTCGGGAAGAACTGCAGTTTTAGAGAAGCGTTTACAACAGATAGTACGAAATGTTTTTTTGAGCAGCACCCTGATCTGAAATTCATATCATATACTGATACAGATACTAAATATGTGGATGTGGATATGGATAAAATGACGGTTACCGGAAAGCAGGAAGGCAAAGAAAGTGGGTTCCTGATAGGTCCTGAGAAGTATCCAAATGTGAAATTCAAGTTTACTCTGATATGCAGTCGTCCCGGTCTTTACTATGGTGGAGAAATGGGGAACAGTTCCAGTTACGGCGACTACATCGATAAAATGGTGTGGGATGCCAGTACGCAAGGGACTAAGATCCAGTTCAAGGCATATAATGAAAATATGACTGATGTGACCAAACCATGTCACTATATAAGCAGCAATACAGATGTGGCACAGGAAGAGCCGGCAAAGGACCAATATTCACAGCGGACAGGCATTGTAAATGTAAAGAAAAACGGCACAGCACGAATAGATGTGTATAATGGTGCACGGTATGCTAAAAATAAAATCGGCAGCGCAACGATAGTTGTGAAAGGTTGTGAGGAGACGTCGGATCTTGATAGTGGCTGGGTAGCAGTGCCGGAAGGCGAATTCACAGGTACAGGAGAGAACTTAACGAAAGTTTCATTGGGCAACCATAAATTCGAGAAACAGAGTTTTAATGACGCCAATATCGAGGCATCAGTCTCGCAGGAGATAAAGTCAGGTGATGTTAAGTTCGATATCAGGGTATCGACTTCCAACGCCAAAGGATATACGGTATCCGATGAAATGCTTGCTGAATGGATGGCGGAGATGCTGAAGAGGACGAACATCTGTGATATAGCTGAAGACGGCGCTACAGGCGATGTAGTTGCTGCATATGGCGACGGATATACAAGCGAGCCTTTGTCGTGGACTCATGACGGCTCCGGAAGTGTCAACAACGGTTCGGTACTGACATATTCCATTAATGTGGATAAGGACAGACTGAAAAAGGGCAGGAAGTACCAGCTGGTTCTGGGCAGTGAGCTATATGCATATGTCAACAAGCTGGATCTGGATAAACTGAAAAATTCAAATGTTGGTGAGAGCAGTGTAACGGATACGATCGGCGGCAAAGATGCCATATTCACTTTCCTGACTGTTTCTCCTGCTAAAAACGTGGTCCTGGATCAGTCGGAGCTGACGATGAAACCTGGCGGCAAGGCTGTTTTAGTGGCTACCATGAACGATGGTCTGACTACTCAGTACGATGACAGCATTGCATGGTCATCAAGCGACGAATCTGTTGTGACTGTAGACGATAACGGCAGTATCACAGCGCTGAAGCCTGGTACTGCAGAGATCAAGGCTACAGCAGTGGACGGTAAAGTGGAAGCTGAATGCACAGTCACAGTAAAACCTGTTCTGGCATCGAAGATCACTCTCAGTCGCAAAAACGTGAAGCTGGCAGCAGGCCAGAGCCATACTGTCAAAGCTACAGTAGCTCCGGCAGACACTACAGACAAGACTGTGAAGTGGACTACTTCCAGCAAGAAGGTAGCTAAAGTTTCTCAAAAGGGAACTATCAAGGCAGTAGCGCCGGGCAAGACGACTATCACAGCTAAGACAGCTAATGGCAAGACAGCCAAAGTGACTGTAAGAGTAAGTCCTGTGAAGACAAGTATCTCGGTGAAGGCAGGCAAGAAGTCGGCTACAGTGAAATACAAGAAAGTCAAGGGAGCTACGAGATACCAGGTATACAGAGCCACAAGCAAGAACGGCACTTACAAGAGGATCGTGACAAGGAACGCATCGAAGAGCGGTACATACAAAGACACGAAACTCAAAGGCAGGAAGACATACTGGTACAAGGTAAGGTCATACAAGCTGGTTGGAGACGACCAGATACTCAGTGAATTCTCAGCACCGAAGAAAGTCACAACGAAGAGATAGTCTGTTTATGCAGATATGACAGGAAGGCTGCCGCATGCGGCAGCTTTCCGTATTTTCGGGAATACAGGATGTTTATATGTATAACAAGTATTTGAACAAACAGGATATGAGATCGAAGATAACGGCGCTTCTGATGGTTATAGCCATCGCTGTTGTGATGGCGCCGCAGATAGCATTTGCAGACAACGCCCACGACATACAGGAGGGGATGCAGCCGGAGGAAGGTCTCAACAAACAGAACAGGATGTGTCTTCTCGATCCTCAGGATTACACGAAGGTGCTGCCGTGTCTGGAGCTCATCGAAAGGAAAACCACGGACGGCTATTACCTCAACAGGATAACAGGAGATATCGACGGCACGAAGGACATCGAATTCGCCTTTGCCATGGACGCCGGCATGAATAGTTTCAACAAGGACAATTTCATTAGCAAGAACATGTCGCAGATAAAGATCTACGATGAAAAAGAGGAGAAAGTCGTAGCAGCCGGAAATCCCAGCAACACAGGCGAGATCAAATTCCTCAGGAACCATACGACGGAGGAAAAAAATAATCATGGGTCAAATAAGACCGACGCCATAATCATAGGCGTGGATCAGGGGGTCCTGGCCACAGGCACATATGTGCTGGTCTTCGGCAAGGATCTTTGCGGCAACAATAAAGATAAAACGCTGGGCATGGATATCAAGTTCCAGATGAAAGTGGTGGCAGCTCCGGATCTGGGCGACATGATAAAGAAGGCTGAGAGCTATCTCGGTGAGATAACCCAGGGAGATGAACCGGGTCAGTACAGCAGCAGCAGTATACAGAAGCTGCTGCAGGTGATCGACGAATCGAAGAGTCTCCTTGCAGATACTTCTGCAACGGACGAGCAGCTTAAGAACCAGTCGGATACACTTTACAATGCGCTGGATTCTTTCAAGGATTCCATAAACTCCAAGGTCTCTCAGGTGGAGATAAGCGGCATCGGCAGCAGCGTCAGCGTAGGCTCGTCGGGAACGGCGACTGCCGGAGTAAGCGTAGTGCCTGACTGGGCGCAGTACAGGAAGGTGACATGGTCTGCGGTCAAAGAACCGAATGATGCCAGCGAGGAAGCTGACAATATCATAATCGGAAAGAACACCGGCAAGTGGACTGCTTCCTACAGCGGCACATGCTATATAAAAGCCACCAGCACCAAGGATACGTCGGTATCGGCGTATGCGAAGGTGACTGTGACAGAGGATGAAGGTGTCACTGCCATAAACCTGTCGGATGTTTCCCAGCGTGTATCCGATATGGTGGAGCGTACCGGAAAAAATCCTCAGGATATATCGGCTCTGAAAGTATTCACCACGGACAAGGGGACACTGACGGATGCTGATGTATCATATATCAGCAAGATGAAGAATTTGAAAAAGCTGGATATCGGCGCTACAGACCTGACGGTGCTGGCAAGCAATGCTTTCAGCGGACATGCTTCCCTTGAAGAAGTGGTACTGCCGGAAGGGCTGACGACCATAAACGGACGAGCTTTCTATAACTGCAGCAGCCTCAGGAAGATAGAACTGCCAAGGGCGCTGACCAGCATAGGAGGCGGAGCTTTTGCAGGATGTACGTCCATGGACTCCACGCTGGTGATAAAAGCGGCTTATCCGCCGACATATACCACATATTCGCAGGTGTATGGCGATGCTTTCAACGGCAATGATGACGATAAACCGGCTTCAGTGAAGACTATTTCCGTACCTTACGGATGCAGCGACGACTACAAGTCTCAGCAGGGCTGGAGAGCACAGAAAGTCGTCGAGAGAGACAGATGCCTGCTGGATGTGACATTTACAGAAAGCGGTACCCTGGCGGATGCAGCTGAAAAGGCTCTGCAGAAAAAGGGCGTCAGCGAGGACGAAGTCACGGACCTGAAGATAAGCAGCCCAGACGGCGTGCAGTTTGCGAGGACGGAAGATGTGACGAACTATCTGCAGCAGAATTTCCTCAATGCTACGACGCTGGATCTGTCTGATACGGAGTTCGAGGACAACAAGTGCAACGCAAATGTGTTCAGGAACCGTATCAGTCTGAAGCATATCATACTGCCGGACAGCACCAACAACATAGGCGGTCAGTGTTTCTACGGATGCAAGAATCTCAGAGAGATCATACTGCCGTCGTCGCTGACGCACATCGGTGGCGGTGCATTCGGCGAGTGCATACAGCTTTCGGAGACTATCGTGTCGGAGGCAGAGAAACCGCCTGCAGTGGACGGTGATGTTTTCCCTGCGCAGGTGAAGAAGGTCAGGACTGTACCGGGTTCTGCCGACGACTATGGAAATGATGAGTTCTGGGCTACGATGGAGCGTCTGCCGATGGCGGACATGGAGCTGAGTGCGTCAGAGCTTGTTATCAGCACGGCGCAGACAGGTACGCTGACGGCTGACGTGACGTGCTATGGTACGACAGAGTATCCGGTGTACTGGGAGTCGGACAACGATAACGTGGTGAAGTTGTCTTCCGGCATGGGCTCGAAGATAACAGTCACAGGCGTAAAAGCAGGTTCAGCGGATATCACTGCCACTACTGCCAGAGGAGATGTGACTGCCGTATGCAAAGTGACTGTGAAGAAAATGAATGCGCCAGGCAGCTTCAAGGTGGCATCTGCTGCATACAATCAGGTGAAGGTGTCATGGAGCGGAGTTTCCGGGGCTGCCGGTTACGAAGTGTTTTACGGCACATCGAAAAGCGGTTCCTATACCAAGAAAGCGACGCTGAAATCATCGGCCCGAAGCTATACATTTACAGGTCTGACTACAGGAAAGACATACTACTTCAAAGTCAGAGGCTACAAAGTGGAAAGCAATGATATCCGCTACGCCGGTGAATATACAGCTGTGAAGTCAGTAAAACCGGTGCCGTCAAAGCAGTCCAGCTTCAAAGTCAAGGCAGGAAAAAAATCCTTCACTGCAAGCTGGAAGAAAGTCAGCGGTGCCTCAGGCTATGTGGTATACTACTCCACAAAGAAGACATCCGGTTTTAAAAGCAAAACCGTGAAAGGCAATTCAAAGGTGAAATACACCGTGAAGAGCCTGAAAAAAGGAAAGACATACTATGTCAAGGCAAGAGCTTACAGGACAGTGAGCGGAAATAAAGTCTACGGACCATACACGTCCTTAGTCAGAATCAAAGCAAAATAGCATAAAGAAAAAACAGCCGGAAAGGGCAGGTTAGGTATGTACCTGTCATCCGGCTGGCTGTTTCTTGATGAAAACTTCATGCTGCGATCGCAGCGCTGCTCAATTTACTATAACGGTGTAGTTGGTATTTCTTGCTTTGCCATTCTGCTTCAGCAGATTGGCTTTTACCATTTTTCTGATGACTCTGGAAGCGGTAGATGTACTGGTTCCAAGTAATGCGATCACGTCGTTCCTTGTAATGGTTCCGTGAGACTGTGCATATTCCAGTACTTTTTCTTCATCGCTCAGGCTTTTGGGAGCTCCGGCCGCAGAAGCGGGGACCGATCCTGATTCCTGCACGGGAATATTTACGCTTTCATATTTTGCATTGATATTAGGCAATATGACCTTGAAGGTATTGCGGGTCGTTTCTATTGCGGGTTTCTCCTGCATATTTTCGTATGCTTTCATTATTTTGCTTATTCCGGTGCC
Source organism: uncultured Clostridia bacterium (assembly GCA_934277495.1). Lineage (GTDB taxonomy): Bacteria > Bacillota > Clostridia > Peptostreptococcales > Anaerovoracaceae > Lentihominibacter. Next base: position 9,235 of record CAKQUI010000076.1, read on the forward strand.
GTAAGCCTCGATCAGGTGCAGACGGTAGAAAACATTTGCGAGATCCTGATTCCTGCATACTGAAATACCTGCCATGATATCTTCCATATCTAGCCCCGGCATAAGGCCGCCGATGGATATGAATTCGATACGATCAGCATAAATGCTTATGAGCGCACTGGCACTGAATGCATAATCACGATGGACCAGCAGATTCAACAATGCTTCTCTGATGGCGATCTCCGGATAGTCCCGGATATCTGTCCTCAGCAGCTTTTCTACAGTAGCACGGGTCTGATTGCGAAAGTCTATGAAATCATAAACTTCGTTCATCTGCTGCATCAGCGATCCGGCAAATTCCCGGCGATCCTTGAAAATCGTCTGATCCGTTCCCTGAAAAACAGCGACTTTGATCGTATGGACACATTGATCCGACAGGAGCAGACCTAAGTTGCTGTAAAGATCATCCTGGTCAAGCAGTTTCAGAGTGCGCATTTGCTGCAGGCCAAAATCTATATTTCGAAGCTCAAATTCTTTTTTTGCGGTTTCGAATGTGAGATCCTGGTTCAAACTGCGCATTGCTTCAAAACGGTCTCCGTCAGTCTCCTTGATCATACGGCGGATAGCCATGTCGGTGGCAGGAACAGAGGAATACCCCTGCCTGACATATACACCCTCCGGACGCATTCCCTTTTTTGCAAGATAGTAAGGACGATCTGTCCCTCGCTGGATATCCACAGCGACGATTTCTTTCCCGTCTTCTGATATCGTTCTGTAATGCAGGAACATGGTCACATCGGGTTTGATGGCATCCCTTACCATATTACTGATCTGCAAAGAAATGCCGTCGGGATCATCGAGTCCGACCACTGTGCCATCGTCCCGGACTCCGATATACAGTTTACCACCGTCGCAGTTTGCAAAAGCAATGATCTCTTTTTTTATATCATCCACGACGGTTTCCTTCAGCTCTACGGTTTCACTTTCACGAAAAAGCATAGCACGTTCTCCTTTGATTTGATGGGTATATTGTAACAAATCGTATCAATCGTGTCAATCGTGTCAGAGATGTTGATGCGGTTGACACGATTCTGACACGATTCGACGTGATATCTGTCTGATATATTCCGGGTTTTCAGGAAATGTTGCTGGAACAACGGATGTACCTGTGATCGTGTGGTATAATGCAGACAGAGTAAAAAACGATTGTAAATGATGCGTTTTGAGATTATAATTATAACAGGCACGTTATGTGCATAAAGCGAAGTGAATATATTCCGAACGCAGCCGCCTAAGGGCTTCACGGCCTACGGTCAAGCGTCTGTGGGTAGTACCGGAAACAGTGCTGCCTCCCGTGATTTGGAAAGGAATGATGTATCGGATACCACTCCTTCTGGCCTCAGAAGGAGTTTTATTTTGATATGCGTTCCTTATTTTTATACCTGCGGGGTATATCATACGCAGACGAGAAGGAGAAGAACATGAGGATATACATATGCGTCGATGATACCGACGATCTGACGAAGAGCACAAGTACCGGCAAGATAGCCGATATGATAGGCAAGGCGATAACGAAGAAATACGGCGGCAGGGTGGACAGGGGCGTCACCCGTCACCAGCTGCTGATACATGAGGATATAGACTACACCTCCCACAACAGTTCCATGTGCATGGTCATAGACATCGAAGGAGCGACAGTTGAACAGATGAAAGAGACTGCCGAGGAGGTGCTGCGTGAGAACATGGCGGAAAGTTCCGATCCGGGACTCTGCTTCTGCAGGATGGATCAGCTGAAGGAACCGCAGCTTCTCATAGCCTACGGCAAGCGTGCCCAGAAGGAAGTCATACAGAAAGAAGAAGCATATGACCTGGCGAAACAGATCGGAGGCACAGTCCTCGAAGAATACGGCGGTACGGGCATCGGCGTCATCGGAGCACTGGCAGGAGTGGGACTGAGACTTTCCGGCAGCGACGGAGTCTTCCGTGGAGGCAAAGGCATAGCAGAAGACGGTGAGACTCATACCGTGGCAGAATGGAAAGAAAAAAGCAAAATCG
>CAKQUI010000077.1 GCA_934277495.1 uncultured Clostridia bacterium
GCTTTTATTCTGTCAACGATTTCCTGCATAAGTCTCTCCTCCTTCCGCTCAACAACTGAGATAAAACATATGTGGAATGTAAAAAATTCGCAATTTTCTACGCCTTCATTCTATCACTTTACAAAAATATTTCAAATTTTTGTTTTGTTTTTTGCATAAAAATACAGCATATTAGTACATTCTTTGTATGATTATGTACTAATATGCTGTTTGCACAGATGTTACCAAGACTATAAAGCACTGATTTTCCAATAACATCAACTGTATTATATCCATTTCTGTAACACAAAACACTTATTTTTGAAAATTCAAGCGTTTTTTAATATTATTTCTTTGCTTTTATTGTCAGCAAACTTATTATTCAACTTTTCTGATTTTCTTTAAAAATTTCACGGATTATCACGCTTTTATTTCAATATTTACCCACTGATACCAGCCATTCCCTGTCTATCCCTATAACTTTTTCTCCGGCATTCCTCAGTCTTTTAACAAATAAAACATCTTCTTTCGTGATGACTTCGCCAGGACATATCAGCGGTATGCCCGGCGGATATGGTATTATCGATGAAGCGCATACACGCCCGGCACAGTCTTCGAGCCTCACCTGCTCCTTTTGCAGCGGTACTGCCCGGAGCTCCCGTTTCAGCGACCAGAGCGAGCTTTTATATGATGAAGATGCAGTATGCCCGGCTGCTCTCCCTGCAGTCTGCTGTTTTTCAGAGATCTCTTCAAGTACGTTCAGCAGACGCTCTGTATCCGATAACGTATTCCCTGCACCGGTCATGCACATGAGTATGTTTCCGGTCGTCAGCTCTGAAAATATGCCGTAGCCCATAAGCATCTCCTCCAGCTGCGCACCGGTCAGTCCTGCACTGCTCATGTCGATATTGATCTTAGTCCTGTCCATATGCCCCGGAACGGTCATCACCTTCAGGCCTTTGATGGACGGTGCGTTTTTATAAAAATGTTCTACAGCATCCGCCCATGATCCTGTTATCTCTCTGCCATGAGCTGACAATATGTCTGCGTTGATGTCCAGCGACGCCATCAGTATATATGACGGGCTGGTGCTCTCCACCGCCTGGAGACGGTCTTCCAGCCTGAGCAGATCCACTCTGTCCGAAACTACATTGAGTACAGCGCTCTGCGTAAAAGACAGCAGCGTTTTATGGGTGCTGTTCACCACTATGTCGGCACCGCAGTCCTCTGCTGCCGGAGGCATAATGCCGCTGCAATATTTCCCGAAAAACTTCAGGTGTGCGCCATGGGCCTGGTCCACTATCAGTATCTTTCCAGCTTCATGCACCACCCGGCTTATGGCTTCTATATCACTGCATATGCCGTAGTAATTGGGACTTGGCAGTATCACTGCTTCAGCGTCGGGATTTTCTGTCAGAAGACGTTTTATCTCATCAGCTTCAACAGCTCCCGATATGCCGTATTCCTCTATCTCAGACGGATATGCATACACCGGCGCTATGTCTCCCAGCGTCAGAGCGTTGAAAACCGATTTGTGACAGTTCCTCGCCATGATGAGCCTGCCGCCTTTGTTTACAGAGGCCAGTATCGCTGCAATGAGACCTCCGCTTGTGCCGTTTATCAGCAGATGCGATCTTCTTACACCATAAAGCTTCCTGTATTTTTCTGCTGCAGCTTCTATTATGCCTTCCGCCTGGAAAAGATTGTCCGCTCCAGGTATCTCCGTGATATCATAGTCCACCAGATTTTCTATAAAATCACAATAACCGTATTTTCTGTATATCCTGCTGCCTTTATGCCCCGGCATATGAAATGAGACCGGTTCCAGAGCTGCGTGATCTGCGAGAAAACCGGCTATACTTTTTTCGTTCATATATGGTCCTCCTGCGTCGTCTTTTTCTATATTATCTAAGGTCATATGATTATATCACATAATACTTTACCCTGCATCATACACTAAAATGCAGGTGATATGGAAAAAGCCCCGGCAGTCATTTTCCCTGCGGGACTCTTCCCATAAGTCTTGCATATATGATATTTATTTGTTGGAGGCTGTTTATCATACAGCTTATCTGTTCTGTGATGATGTAAGATAAGCTTTTATCTCATCTGCAGATGTCATATCCATGACCGCTGCAGCGATTTTGTCTGCTTTGTCTCTGGTCCACAGAGATATGTTGTATCTGGTCCTCAGCACCGATGAAGGGCTGACGCTGAACTCATCCAGCCCGAATGATATCAGCAGCGGTGTCAGCCGTGGATCTGCAGCTGCTTCGCCGCACATCCCCACCGGTATCCCTGCGTCGCCTGCGCATTTTATGATATATCTTACGGCTCTCAGTACAGCAGGTTCGAAAACATCGTTGAGATAGCCCACCTGTTTGTTGCCTCTGTCTGCTGCCATGGTGTACTGTGTCAGATCATTGGTGCCTATGCTGAAGAAATCACATTCACCGGCCAGCATATCAGCAGTCATACATGCTGCAGGTGTTTCTATCATTGCTCCGATCTTTATATCCTCATCAAAAGCCTTGCCTTCTGATCTGAGTTCATTCTTTATATCTTCTGTCAGTGCTCTGACGCTCCGCATCTCTGCAACTTCTGTGACGAGAGGTATCATGATCCTGATGCTGCCGAAAGCACTGGCTCTCAGTATCGCTCTAAGCTGTGTCCTGAAAACATCTTCATGTGCCAGACAGTATCTTATAGCTCTGAATCCCAGGAACGGATTGTCTTCACGAGCCATGCCCAGATAGCCTATGCCTTTGTCGCCGCCTGCATCAAGGGTCCGTATGATGACGCCTCTGTCGCCGAACAGCTCTGCCGCTTTTCTGTATATCTCAAACTGAGTATCTTCATCTGGAGCTGAATCACGTTCCATGAATATGAACTCTGTCCTGAAAAGACCTATACCTTCGCCATGCTTCTGGACTGCTGTGACAGCATCTCTGATACTTCCGATATTGCAGAAAACTTCTTTTCTGATACCGTCAGCTGTCAGTGACTCACGGTCTTTGTAGTTTTCCAGCATTTTCTGTTCTTCACGGAAGGACTTCTGCCTGTCATGCCACAGCTGCAGTTCTTCCTGATCCGGCTCTGCTGTTACTGTGCCTTCACTGCCATCGACTATGACTTCAGATCCTTCTTTCAGGACCGACAGTGCATTCTCCACACTCAGAACAGCCGGGATCTCCATAGCTCTGGCAAGGATAGCGGAATGTGAAGTCATACCACCCTTTTCAGTGATTATACCGTTTACATTGTTTCTGTCGAGTTCCGCCGTTATCGAAGGCGTAAGTTCATCCATGACTACTATGCTGTCAGCCGGGATCTCCGAAAGATCCACCTCCTCGACTCCGGCAAGTATCCTGAGGACTCTTGTCCTGATATCCTCTATATCTGCAGCACGCTGCTTCGTCAGCTCATCATCTGCAGCGCTGAACATCGATATGAACATATCCATGACTTCTGAACAGGCCGCCTCTGCACACATCCCGCCGTCTATCTTTTCTTCAGTCTGCGATATCAGGAACGGATCACGCAGCATTATCTCATGGCCTTTTATTATATCGATCTCTTTGTCATCGACTTTACCTGTCATTTTTTCAGCCAGGAGACTGTTCCTTCTGCAGAACTCATCGACCGCATCATGAAAGCGTTTTTTCTCGGCGCCGGCATCCTCTACAATGTGGTCTTCATAGGAAACTTCCTGATCACCGATGATGAATACTTTGCCGATCCCTATTCCTTCTGATACAGGTATCCCTCTGAGCATTTATATCACCTCGTTTATTTTTCACCAAATCCTGATTCCACCATAGCTGCAGCTTCTGCCAGAGCTTCATTTTCATCTTCTCCATCACACACTATGGTTATTTCAGAACCGAATTTTATGCATGCTGCGATGAGATTCATGACGCTCTTGGCGTTGACCTGTGCGCTGCCGGTATCTATCTTCACGTCTGATTTGTACTTTGCCATTGCTGTTGCAAAAGCATTAGCCGGTCTCATATGAAAACCTTCTGAATTAACTACCTTTAATTTCTTTGATACCATTTCTGTTACCTCCTTCTCCAGATCGATCGTTACTAGTCAGCTGTCCTCTTTTTCAGTAAAGCCAGCATTATCATGCCTGCTACTGATCCTGCAGCCAGAGCTACAAGATACCAGAGCACGTTACCTACTACAGGGAAAACGAATATACCTCCATGAGGTGCTCTAAGAGTACATCCCATTGCCATGGATATACCTCCTGCCAGTGCCGAACCTACGACACAAGACGGTATGACCCTCAGCGGATCCGCCGCTGCAAAAGGTATGGCGCCTTCCGTTATGAAACAGAGTCCCATGATATAGTTTACAGTTCCGGCTTTTCTCTCCTGAGCTGTGAATTTATGCTTGAAAAATGTCGTTGCCAGTGCGATGGCTATCGGCGGCACCATACCGCCTATCATCACGGCTGCCATGATATTGAATCCGCCCGATGCGATAGCCGCTGTTCCGAAAACATATGCAGCCTTGTTGAATGGTCCTCCCATATCGACTGCCATCATGCCTGCAAGCACACATCCCAGAAGTATCTGGCTTGTGCTTCCCATAGAATGAAGCCCGTTTGTTATCGCTGTGTTTATCGCTCCCACTGCCGGATTTATCAGACACATGAACAACCCTATCAGGATTATACCCAGCAGAGGAAGTATCAGCACAGGCATCATGCTCTCGAGACTCTGGGGCAGGAACGAAAATATCTTTTTGAGAAGCAGTACGATAAGTCCTCCTGCAAAACCTGCGATAAGTGCACCGATGAATCCCGATATGGCACTTTTATCACCTGCGATGTTTGCAAATGTGCAGCCGATGGTTGCGATATATCCGCCTACAAAACCTACCGCAAGACCCGGTCTGTCCGCTATGCTCCTTGCTATATATCCTGCAAGTACAGGCATCATGAAACTGAATGCTGCGCCACCTATTGTCTTGAAGAATGCTGCAGCCTGCGTGTAGGTACCGAAATCGCTGTCACGAGGTGCCCCTGCAACAGTGTCTATCAGGAAAGCCAGAGCTATCATGATACCGCCGCCTATAACGAACGGCAGCATATATGATACACCGTTCATCAGATGTTTGTAGATCTGACGTCCGAAATTCTCCTTGCCCAGTGATTCCGCCGACGTAGTCTTCTCTCCGTCGTAATGGAATACCGGTGCATCGCCGCTGACTATGGCATTTATCAGTTCTTCCGGCTTGTTTATCCCTGCCGATACGCTGGTCTTGTATACCGGCTTGCCGTCGAATCTGACCATCTCTACATTTTTATCAGCTGCTATGATTATGCCATCTGCTGCGTCTATCTCTTCAGGTGTCAGCACGTTTTTGGCTCCGCCTGAACCGTTTGTCTCAACCTTTATGGAATATCCCATCTCGGCGGCTTTCTTTTCCAGTGCTTCGGCTGCCATGTACGTGTGGGCTATACCTGTAGGACACGCTGTTACTGCAAGTATCCTGTAATGGCCGTCGCCATCGCTGTCAGAAGCATTTTTCCCGCTGTCCTGACCGGCTTCTTCAGGGAAACGTTCGCTTTCCTTGCGGTCTATAGCATTTATGAATTCCTTTGAGTCGGATGCCGCCAGCAGCTCACTGCGCAGCTGGTCGTCCATGAGCAGTGTCATAAGTCTTGACAGTACTTCGAGATGAAGATCTCCGTCAACAGGCGCTGCTATCATGAACAGGATCTTTGACGGCTGTCCGTCAGGAGCCTGATAATCAACGCCTCCCGGCACTGTCATAGCTGCAAGACCTGCGTTTTTTACCGCAGGACTCTTTGCATGAGGGATCGCTATACCTTCTCCGATAGCTGTCGTCCCTTCTGCCTCTCTTGCCAGGATACCTTTGCGATACTCGTCCCTGTCGCTGAGATTACCTGCTTTATCCTGCAGATCTATGAGCTTTTCTATTGCGTCCTGCTTGCTGTCGACCTGCGTTCCCGTTATTACCGATGTTTCTTTCAATAAATCAATAATACGCATTTTCTCATCCTCCAATATCGATCATTCTGCGAAATCCTTTTATCTTTTCGCCTTCTGCCAGTCCTTCCGAAGAGGCTGTCGCTGATCCTGCGGCTATTCCCATTGCCATAGCCTCCACATAATCGCCGGTACTGATATATCCGGCTATGAACCCTGCCACCATGGAATCGCCTGCGCCTACTGTATTGATGGCGTCTGTCTTCACTGCAGCCATATAATGTGACCCGCCGTCTCTGCTTTTCAGGAACGCTCCGTCTCCACCCAGAGATACGAGCACATTTTCTGCACCCATCGACTGTAGCTGCTCTGCTGCTGACTCAAGCTGCTGCCTGTTTCCTATAGTGACTCCAAGAAGCTCTTCAAGCTCCGCTTTGTTAGGCTTTACAAGGAAAGGCTTTGAGCTCAGGCATCTTTTGAGAAGATCGCCTGTCGCATCTACGACTATTGCGATATGATTGTTCTGTATCCTGCAAAGTATCCTTTCATACACATCCTGAGGCAGTGTATTAGGCACATTGCCTGACAGCACCAGCATGTCGCCTTCCTTCATGACAGCCAGTTTTTCTATGAGTTCTTCCAGATATCGTTTTTCTATCTTCGGCCCCTGTGCATTTATTTCTGTCTCGATATCCGTTTTTAATTTTATATTTATCCTGGTTATGCCTTCATCGAGTTTCACAAAATCTGTTCTGATACCTTTTTTATGAAGTCCGTTTTCAAGAGCTTCTCCGGTAAATCCGCTTATGAAACCCATTGCAGTATTGTCTATGCCCAGTTCTGTAAGAACAGTCGATACATTTATACCTTTACCTCCGAAGAAATAATCTTCACGGATAGTACGGTTCGTCTCACCGGGTCTGAAAGCATCCAGATATACCACGTAATCCACAGCAGGGCTGAACGTTACGGTATATATCATCCATTGACCTCCTTGACAACTGTATATTTGCGATAATGTTCTTCATCGAGATGATCCGTTATCACACATGCTTCGTCTATATCTGCAAATGTGACAGGTGTTACAAGTCCGAATTTAGTATGGTCTGCCAGAACGAAAGACACATATGAATTTTTCATCACTGCAGTCTTGACCGCAGCCTCCCCTATGTCCGGAGTAGTGAATCCTGACTCTGTATCCACACCGTTGGTCCCCATGAAACATTTCGTAAAGTTGTATTTCCTTACAGCTTCTATCGCTGCTGCACCTATTACAGCTTCTGTCGACGGTCTTAAAAGACCTCCGATCACATATGCATCAAAGCCTCTGTGTATCAGCTTCCTGGCATGTGTTATCCCATTGGTCACATAAGTGACTGTTTTCTTGTCCAGGTAATCGATCATCTTCTCTGTAGTAGTACCTGCATCGATATATACAAAATCGTTATCATTTATCATCGAAGCTGCATACTCTGCTATTATGTCCTTTTCACGGATATTTATAAGTACTCTCTGCGCTACGTCAGTTTCAACTGAACTGAGGTCTCTGTTTATAGCGACCGCTCCTCCGAAAACCTTCTTGAGCTTGCCGCGGCTGTCAAGATCATTGATGTCCCTCCGTATAGTCGACTCACTGATCCCCAGCTCCTTCGCCAGTACAGTCACCTTCACCGAATTATTCTGCTTGAGTTTACTAAGTATTTTCTCTTTTCTTTCATTCTGCAGCATTTGCAACTCCTCCTTATGTCATTATTATACAGCCGCATTCAGTCAAAGTCAATCATTTTCTTTCATTTTCAGTCATTTTTCTGCAAATCTTCCTTCGAAAATCAATGAAAAAACTCTCATTACGTTCAATAACGAGAGTTTTCATCCATACTTTGATATTATTTAGAGCAATCCTGCAACATGACCAAGGGTCCTTACCATCTGTGAAACATAGCTCATCTCATTGTCGTACCATGCCACTACCTGTACCTCGAACACGCCTGTCCCGCTGCGCTCCACGAAAGTCTGGGTAGCATCGAACAGCGAACCATAGCTCATACCTATGACATCACTTGATACGATAGGTTCTTCATTGTATCCGAAAGACTCACTTGCAGCTTCTTTCATGGCATTGTTCACGCCTTCAAGAGTAACGGTTTCTGTAGAATCCTTGAGTACTGCTGTCAGTATAGTAGTCGAGCCTGTAGGCACGGGGACTCTCTGTGCCGAACCTGAAAGTTTGCCGTCAAGTTCCGGAATAACAAGACCTATGGCTTTAGCTGCACCTGTGCTGTTTGGAACGATATTTATCGCACCTGCTCTGGCACGCCTGAAATTGTTCTTTTTGTGAGGACCATCCAGTATCATCTGGTCTCCTGTATATGCATGGATCGTAGTCATGAACCCTGTCCTGACCTCACGGTAATCATTGAGCGCCTTCGCCATCGGAGCAAGGCAGTTTGTCGTGCACGATGCCGCTGAAATGATATTGTCTTCTTTTGTAAGTATCCCCTCGTTGACACCATATACTACTGTCGGCAGATCCTTCCCCGCCGGAGCTGATATCAGGACTTTTTTAGCACCTGCATCTATATGGGCCTGTGATTTGGCCTTCGATGCGAAAAATCCGGTACACTCCAGGACTATATCTATCCCCATTTCTTTCCATGGCAGTTTTGACGGATCCGATTCGCTGAGGATCCTTACCTTCCTGCCGTCAACTATTATATTTTCATCGTCAAAATCCACATCATGTCCGAAGTTTCCCTGAACGCTGTCGTACTTCAGCAGATATGCCAGCATTTCTGTCGTTGCCAGATCATTTACTGCCGTTATTTCGAACCTTTCATCGCCGAACATTTTTCTGAAAGCCAGCCTTCCGATCCTGCCGAATCCATTGATTGCAATCTTTGCCATTGTTTTCCCTCCTTTTGATGCCATGACACCCATGTCAGACTTTTCAATATTCTCTTGGCGATATTATATCAGAAACTCAGTCAAAGTCAATCATTTTCAATCATTTTTATTCACGATTTGTCCATGGACATCTCTTATATATCATTCCCGGAAAAACAGTGGTTATGCAGACCATTTCATTACCATCGCCTTCAAGTACCTCTACAGCCTTATTAAACTCCTCTTTTTTACAATCTCATAATCTGTGCCCGGAGAATAACAAAAGCGGTTTTGCATAAAAGTCGTTTACTTTTTAACTGTAGTCCTGTACATGATCTTGCTGTAACTGCCGTATGTCCGCTTTCCGTTCACAGTTTTGTACGCTCTTACCCTGACGGCATATCTGCTTCCGCAGCTGAGTCCTGTTATAGTTCTACTAAGTGCTGCTGTGACAGGTACATTTTTCCATGCTCCTGAGCCGACCTTCTTGTATGCGACCTGATAACCTGTTGCTCCGCTCACACGGCTGTATTTTGCTGTAACAGTCCTTTTTGATGCACATTTCCTGCATGCAGATTTTTTCGCCTTCTTTGCCTTTGAGATCGTTGTCGTTTTCACTGATTTGCCAGCACACTTTTTTGAAAGGTGATATTTTTTGCCTTTTTTTGTTATGTAACATTTTGATACCGTGCTAAGGCTTTTAATCGAAGGAATTCCTACCTTGACAGGTTTCTCCGTATTTTTGTCTGCATTAGATGTTATTTTGCTTTTGCCTGTTTCATAATCTATTGAAACGCCCGGCTGTACATTGTAGCAGAATACGCAAAAGCTGATAGAACGTTCCTCTACAGAATATCCTTCCATCAGCACACCACTTGCAAGCAGATCCGCCTCATCTCTGTATACCGGCGTCACTCTGTAAAGGACATGCTTCTGCTGGTTCGATCGGATATAGTCGGCTACCATATTTTCGTATTCCAGCATTCCCTGTTCATCTCCGGAGCCGACATTCAGATATCTTGTCCCTGTTATAAGATTCCTTTGCAGATAGTCTTTCTTTATGTTCACCCCATCTATGCCTGTCAGCTGAAAACCGATCAGATGGCATCTGTTATAAAGCCATTTGCCGGAGACTATGTCATATTGAGCCTGCACCCATCCAGCAGGCGTGACTGATGAAATACTTCCCCTTGCATATGTCGGCATAAGCTCATAATCAAGACTGGCATATGCTTCTCCAGCCCTGCCTTTTGAATCGAGTTCCGAATATGTTTCAAAAGCTTCTCTACCACTTTCCTTTTCATCAGAAGTAAATGACGGCTCATTCCCGTTCACGACTTCATATGGTTCGCCCTCATACTTTGGTATCGTCATGCCCTCATATTCAAAAGACGGCACAGTTGACTCATACTCTGCATATACTGTCACTGCAGGTATCGACAATACCATACATACAGCCAGTATGGCAGATATACATCGCTGTTTCATTCTCAATATCGCACTGGAACAAAATCGTTTCTGCCTGACACTGCTACTCTGATGATGCTGACAATATCACGTAAACATCCGAAACGAAATTTCTGATTTAATAAAAACAACACTTCAGTGCTTTCCTCCTGACTTTATTATATATCCCATCAGGTCTTCTATCAATCGCCTATTGCCTGTTTTAGATGAAAGATTTTTAGTCATCCCCTGATATCTACAATATTTTTCTCTTTGAGAAATAAAATTCGAAAAAATATCAAAAAAATCATCAAAACCACTTGCATCAAGTATATATTTATGATATTCTTTTAGAGCTGTATAAGCAATGCGCTTCATTAGCTCAATGGTGGAGCAACCGGCTGTTAACCGGTAGGTTCTAGGTTCGAGTCCTAGATGGAGCGCCAATTTAATCTTGCTGGTGTGGCTCAACGGTAGAGCAGCTGATTTGTAATCAGCAGGTTGGGGGTTCGATTCCCTCCACCAGCTCCAATTAAAAAAATATTGGAAATGCTGTTAAAAAAGTGCTTGACAAATTCGTGAAGTATGATAAGATAGCAAAGCAGACTTTTTCGAGGGATTCCCGAGTGGCCAAAGGGGGCGGACTGTAAATCCGTTAGCTGAGCTTTCGGTGGTTCGAATCCACCTCCCTCGACCAATAATTATGCGGAAGTGGCTCAGGGGTAGAGCATCGCCTTGCCAAGGCGAGGGTCGCGAGTTCGAATCTCGTCTTCCGCTCCATTTTTTTATTCAGCTGCAATATATTATTCTTATCGGGGTGTAGCGCAGTTTGGTAGCGCAACTGGTTTGGGACCAGTGGGCCGCGGGTTCAAATCCTGCCACCCCGA
>CAKQUI010000078.1 GCA_934277495.1 uncultured Clostridia bacterium
GCCAGAATCGTATATGATCCGAGATCAAAGTGTTTCCTGGCACAGCCCGGAACATCAAGAGAGCTGTTTTATGTCAATGACAAGGCAGTGCTGCAGATAACAGAGATAGAAACCAGGGATGTCATAGCCATTGGAAAGACAGAGCTGGTGTTCATACCGTTCTGCGGACCTGACTGCTCATGGGACACTATGAGAGGAGAGGAATGACATGGACAACAGGGGCAGTATTTCAAATGAAGCAGTGCTTAAACTGGTTTACTGTGCAGCAGTTATAGTGCCGGTGGGAAGTCTGTTCATACCCTTCATGAATACCAGGGAGCTGGGGAATGTAAGCATGGCCAGTTTTTACGGGACACTTTCAGGCGACGCCGGATCACTGATCTCTGAACTTGGACTGGAAGGTGATTTTGCTGGACTGAAGTTCGCCCTGATGTATTCCATATGGGTGCCGGTGATACTGCTGGCAGCAGCTGCCGTGATGAACTTTGCGTCGAAGAGTGTCAGAGTCAGCTTCGGTATAAATATTGCGATGGCTCCGATGATGCTGTTCCAGAATATATCCAGTATGGTCCTGCTGGGCAGCATATTCGGAACGATACATGAAGAAGGTTTTCTGAATGACGGAGAGTCATTCTCACGGCTGCCTTTCGGTCTGAACATCGTAGCGTCAGTAGTCATGCTCACGATGATGGTGATGCTGTTCATCTTTGAATGCAGATACAAGACAGATTCGGGGCCTGCACCATCGCCGACACCGGAACCGAAACCTGAGCCTGAACCAAAGCCGCAGCCGAAGCCGGCACCGAAGAAAGTATACGGTACTGTGTGCAGGAAAAACGGCAAGCTGACAGGACGCTATATCGACTCCCCGAGCATAGCTAAGATAGAATCTATGGTTCCTGTGAAGATAGGCAGAGGTGCAGGCTCAGATATAATCATAGTCGATGCATTCAAATCTGTCAGCAAACAGCACTGCGAGATAATGTACGACGGCAGCAAAGATAAATATTATGTGACGGATATATCCAGCTACGGCACCAGCATCGGAGACAACACGAAACTGGTGAAGAACATGAAGACCCCGGTATCAAAGGGGACTGTGCTGACGCTGGCAGGCAAGGAAAAGATAGTCCTTGAGTAGAGAAGGAGAAATAATATGGAACAGAGTTATTACACAGAACCAGTGAAATCGTTCAGTATAGGATTGTATTTAGGATTGCTGCTGGGGGGGCAATATCCTTACATTTATAGTAGCATTTATTCCTAAGGTGGGATTTGTATTAAGTCCGATGTTAGGTATTGCAATAAGTGTATATATTATAATCATGGCATATCAGATTCCTAAAGGACTGAACCAGATGTGTTACGGTGATGGTGAACATACCATGAACTGGATATGTGCAGGACTTCTTTCAGGCATTACAATAATGATATTCGGTGTCGTCTATTACTATAAGATGCAGAAACGTATGGTTGAAAACTCAAAGAGATACGATGCGGGCATCAGTGAAAGCAGTCCGTCTACTATACTGGTTCTCATGCTGTGCGGATATATAACATCAGGTATTACATGGATCATTGGGTTTGGAATAATGGCAAGCAACTACAACAAGATGGTGTATGCATATAACAGTTACATTCCTGAGCCGGGTCCTGCGCCTGAGCCGATACCCGGTCCGGTCCCGGACCCTGATCCTAATCATTGGACTACTACGCCTCCGATGCAGGGCAAACTGAGATGTCTTTCAGGAGAACTGGAAGGAGCCAGCATAATCCTGGCAGACGGCAGGGACATCGTCATCGGCAGACAGGCTGACAAATCCAATATCGTACTGTCAAGTTCCAGGGTCAGCAGGACACACTGCAGTGTGTCTTATGACTCAGCTACAGATCAGTTCTACATAACTGACCTTTCCAGCAACGGCACTAAACTGATGAACGGCAGCAATCTTCTCAAGAATGTGAAGACGCCGATAGCCAACAATACAGAGTTCGAGCTGACAGACAAGAGCAGGTTCATCGTGACGTCGGGACCGGTAGTCATAAACCGTCATTAGATATCAGGCTCGCCTGAGTTACAAATAATTATCAGAGAAGAAGAGGTTGCATATGAAAAATCTAACATACAAGATAGCATACTGTATAGGCGTCCTCATGTGTATATGCTATTCCTTCATACCCTCGGGAACAGGAGTGATAGAGGGAGAAGACAATGCATTCGGAGCCATACTCAGAAAACCTACAGCCCTTGTAGGCATGGGAAACGTCGGACTGTTCAGAAATGCGCCGTCTGTGCTTTCCATACTGATATACTGGCTTCCGGCGATCCTGCTGATCGCAGCAGCAGTGCTTATCTTCATAATGAAAAAGAAGAAAGTCACTCTGATACTGACAGCTGCAGGATCTGTTCTTTTCATAATTGCAGATGTGATGTGTATCTGCAATGAAGTCCTTTATATAGGTGCTTTCCTGAATATCATCGGAGCTATCATCGCACTGGCGTCGATACTGCTGTGCATGGTGGACCAGGATCTTGAATATGAAGACTACGATGGAGGATACAGCGAATATCGTAATGACAACAGAATCAACGCAGAAAATGACGACAGCAAAGACCAGACAGTGGCTGTGAAATACGGCGAGGTCACATGTCTGACCGGCGAGTTCGAGGGCGGTACATTCAGAGTAGAAGGCTCTCTCACCATAGGCAAGGATGCCAGAAGATGCAATGTCGTCCTTTCAAACAAGACAGTGAGCCGTGTCCACTGCATCATCAGATATGTAGCAGCAACAGACACATATACCGTCAAAGATATGTCCAGCAATGGTACATATTTTGATGATGGAAAGAGACTTACAAAGGATTACGAAATGCAGGTGCCGAGAAAAACAGTTATATATATGGGCAAACCACAGGAATCTTTTGTACTGGACTAGATCGGGCAAAAGACAGGTGTGATAGGAAATGAAATGCAGATATTGTGGTACAAAATTCAGCAGAAGCGACGGAATATGTCCTAAATGCGGGAGGCAAAGCGGCAGACCTAAAGGCCAGAGATCCGGCGGAAGTCCGAGAAGAAAGATCGCAGTGATCGTAGTTGCAGCGACAGCTGTTCTGGTGACTCTTGTGACTGCTATGGCAGTTTCTTTCACTGGCAGCGATCCGGACATATCGGTCATGGACAATAAGACCGGTGAATACATGATGGTGAACGCACCGGCAGATCTTTCACTGGATATAGATCTTGAAAAGGCAGAGGATACTTCATCACCGCAGGTCTTTGATATAACAGGAAGGAAGATCGAGACGAATGACACCGTATCAGGAAAAAAACTCAGCATAGGAGCTCCTGACAAAGGATACAGCAAAGGTCAGATATACACGCTGGATCTTGGCGGCAAAGGCTCGTTCCACAGGAAAGATTTGAAGGACGCACGCAAGCTGATGTTCATAGTGGACCAGAAAAACAAGTCGGTGGTGGAGTTCAAAGACGGAGTGAAGCAGCTGGGCAGCAGGAAAGTAAGCGAGCAGGACGGGAAACTGGTAATCAGAGGCAGGTACAAGACCGGAGATATCATAGTGACCGACGTCAACAATGATGATATCGAAGAGATATATAAACTCAAAGATGCTGTAATAAGCCAAGGCACAACGACAGCCGGTTATGAAGAACCGAGTGAAGATGAAGTCTACGAAAAACTGGAAGTTTTCTATTATGACGAAGTGGATCTCAGCAAAGCGGAGGTGGATCAGGAAAACGTAGGAAAGATGCTGAAGGAATCAGGCATCATGGACGCATTCACTGATGAGGTCTATGCAGATGACAGCAGTGCAGGCAGCAGTTTTGAAGCCGGCTTTGATGGAAACAAGGATTTCGAGATAACTATAAAAGATCCGAAAAACGAGGATCGCAAGCTTGTAATAACTGCAGGCGTAACAGACAAGGTGCTTCTGAAATGCAGCAAAGACGACGGCGTGTTTTTTATCAACAATACGCTGACTATGACAGGCGGTTTCGATTTTTCCGTTTCCGGCAAGAACAAGGCAGCGGTGGAACGCAAAGTGCAGGATGCTTTGGAAGACTACTTCGGAGACGATGACAGAGATGTATCAGCGTGCTTGATGGACAAGAACATGGTGAAGATCAGCACTGCTGTACCGGGGGTGCCGTTCATCAGGATATATGGCGATATAGGCGTGTTTGCAGATATGGCAATGTCCGCCAGCTTCAATACCGGCATGGATGCAGAGATGAGTTTCAACTCTGGTATCATATTCGACTACCGCAATGTCAAGGTCATAAAGAAATACACGGGAGCTTCCTTCGACTACGATGCATACATGATAGTCAAAGGCAAATTCGATGCGTTCGCAGGGCTTTCCATGGAGATGGGAGCGAAAGTGCCGGCTGTGATACGGGCAGGCGTCGAAGTCAGGGGAGGACCGTATCTGGAAAGTCAGGGCTGTTTCTCCATGACAGGCATACCGAACGACTTCAATGCCGAAGGCTATTACAAAGTGGTGATAGGAATGAAATGCCAGGGCGATCTCAAGTACAAGCTGCCACTGGAAGATGAGCAGAAGAAAACTCTTGTTGAACTGAAAAAGCCTTATGTCACATATGGCAGATATCTGGATCTGCTGGATACATCCATCGAGAAACAGTATTATCTTGACAGCAGCGGCATATACATAGGCGCATTGAAGGCAGAGTACAAGGACAGGATCAAAGGTGAGAACGTCTGGAAGGATATCAGGAAATATCAGCTTTATCTGGATGGTGATGAAGTCAGGCTCAATGATGGCTATATAACAGGTCAGCTTTCGCCTGGCAAACACAAGATAAAGGTCACGTGGAAAGAAGACGGAGAGAAATTTGAGAAAGAGAAAACCGTTGAGGTCATAGACTTCGAACCATTCAGTGCCTTTGAAAAAGTAAATATGATAGGAAAGTCCTTTGGGTATATAGAACGTAATTATGGTGAGTTTTCAAGCACTCTGGATTTAGAATTAGAACGGGTGCAGTGGTTTTCGGAAAAATTAGCGTGCTGGTATGAGTTTTATGGTACCGGTTATGATGTATCAGATGATTCCATTTGTTATTATGTGACAGGAACGATGGAGAATGTATTAGGCTTGAAACACGAAATCTCTAAAAGTGAACTTGAAGATGTAATTGGTCGTGACAGTGATATGGTCGTATTAAATGCCGAAGGCAGTCCAGCGTCGTCAAGTGATGATGGAGAAGAAATAACGTTTTATTTTTATTTTAATGTGGGCACAGAGTGTTATATGGGGCGTATAATTACAGACAATTTTAACATTATAGATCCAGATGATCCTGTGTGTATATATTCAAACGGATGTTGTTAAGTTTTAAATTTAATAATTCAGGAGAGAAAAATGAAAAACAAACTTATAATCAGCATTCTGGCTGTGATAATGACAGTAACTGTGTTTGCAGTACCGGCGGTGGCCAGTGCTGCAGCAGAGTCGGGCTGGAGCCAGTGGACTACTGAGGAGCCTGACGACGGTGCGCAGTACAAAGAAGCTGTCTTCTACCGCTACAGAGTAAAAGACATAAAGAAACTGTCTGCAGGTGAAGCAGTACCGGCAGGCTACAAGAAAGATGAGAAGGCCAGCACTGATACGGAGACCATATGCTACAAATATTCCAGATGGAGCCAGTGGATCATAGAAACAGACTGGAACGAAGAAGCAGTAAGGAGCACGCTGAAAGAAGGACAGGAACTCAAAACAGAGTCAGTTACAAAGTACAGTGTGTTTGAAGGCCTTGAACCTCAGACTATCTATGTCAGAGACACATTCACAGCAGTATACGGAGACAAGCCTTTCTCGCTGAAAGCCTCTGCGAAGACAACGCTGCAGTACGGAAGCAGCGATACCAGCATAGCAGCAGTATCATCAGATGGTATGGTGGAGGTAAAAGGCGCAGGAAAAGCATATATAACCATCAGCGCTCTGGAAGAAAACGGATATGAAGCGGCAAGCAAAGTGGTGCAGGTGGATGTGTCAAAGGCTGAAGGAAAGATATCATGCAGTACCGTAAAGTACGATATCACATATGGAGAAGACAAAGGCAAGACTCCATTCTCTCTGAAGGCATCGTCAAAGGCTCCCCTGAGCTACAAGTCCAGCAACAAGAATATAGCTACAGTTTCATCAGCAGGCAAAGTGACAGTGAAGAACCCGGGCAAGGCAGTGATAACCATATCGTCAGCAGGAGACAGTAACTGCACAAAGGCAAAAGCTGTATCGGTATCATTGAACATAAGCCTGAAAAAACCAGTGATAAGCCTGAAAGCGACAGGAAAGAAAATAGCACGTATAACCCCTGTAACGAAGACGCCTGGTGCAGAAGGTTACGAAACATGGATACTGAATCCAGGCAAAAGCAAGTATACGAAACTTGGAACAGCATCATCTGAAAAGAAATATTTCCGTTTCATTGGCACAAAAGGCAAGACATACAAGGTAAAAGTCAGAGGGTGCAGGAAAGTCAGCGGAAAGTATGTGTACAGCAGCTTTTCATCTGTAAAGTCTGTGAAGATAAAGTAGGGAGCAGATCCAATGAAGAAGAAGGGAATAAAACTCATAATATCCTTTGCAGCTCTTGCAGCTGTAGCTGCCGTCATCGCAGCATATTTCCTGATACCTGATGAGATAAGGAAGATAACGGGGATAGAAGACGGACAGGAACTTTATATAGGCGAGATGACAGAACCTGACTACGATATAAAGCCTGCAAAATTCAGCGACAGGAAGAGCCAGCTGAAATTCACTGTGTCAGACAGTGAAGTAGCATCGGTGGACGACAAAGGCAGCATCAAAGCAAACAAGCTGGGAGAGACTGTCCTGACGATATCCGTGATGGACTATACCGAAGATGTCACACTCAAGGTGGTGCCGAAGGTGAAGGATATAAAAGGCGTGAAGAAATCCATATCGCTGACAGAGGGCAACTCTGTCAAGCTTTCTCCGGAGATCGTGCCTGCTGAAGACCGTTTCAAGGATGAGAAGATATCGTATTCAGTAAAGGACCGCAAAACAGCCTCTGTGACAAAGAACGGAACGGTCAAAGGAAAAAAAACCGGAAAAACAGTCATAACCATGAGCTGCGGAGGATACAAGGAGAAGGTCACAGTCAGAGTCAATGAATACATACCTGAGCCTGAACCGACAGCATCACCGTCAGTATCGACACCGACACAGCAGTACTATCCGACATCAGGAAGCAGCAGCTCAGGCAGCCGCTCGTCAGGATCAGGAAACAGCAGTTCAGGAAGCAGCTCCAGCAGTAAATCAACCAATAAAGACAGTAATGCAAAAGGCGTCAAAGGTGACTTTGATTAACGTGAATCGCTTGTATAACACGATATAACCAAATGAAAGGAGAAAAAACATGTATGAAAAAACAGTACCTCGCAGGCATCTGTATCTGCTGGCGTTCATAATGGCCTTTTCACTGGCAGCGATGATACTTGGCAGCGATAAAGCAGAAGCAGCGACACTGAACAACCCACGGATAGTGAAAGACAGTTCGATGGAGTCAGGACAGAAAGTCACATGGGACTGCGTCTATTTCGGGAGCTATCCACAGACGGAGGTTATCTGTAAAAACGATGATTTTGTCATGAAACTGGATAACAGGGATGAACTGTATAGAGGCATTGAATACGAAGAGGTAAATAAGGACTGGTGGGATAAGATAGTGAATGCGGATTATGACAGCAATGGGGATGCTGTCGTAGGATATACTAAATATCGCAGGATAAAAAGGGAAGATACTCTTTCCAGCATGAATAAATTATGTATGTATCCATGGGAAGATGGTCCGGAATATCATTATTTCAGATATGAACCTGTGAAGTGGAGAATCCTTGATACCGATGGCAGCAATGCGCTGCTGCTGGCAGACAAGGGACTGGACAATCAGCTTTATAACATGAGGACATCCGATACAAAAAATGCGAACTGGGACAAAAGCCTGTTGAGAAGCTGGATGAACGGATATGATGCTTCATACAATTATAACTCTGTAGGATACACCAATAAAAATTTTATAGACACTGCATTTGATTCAAAGGAACAGGATTCTATAAAAGTCACTTATGTGGACAATTCACGTGCAAGCGTTATTTACGGTACTTCCTGCGGATCAAGCACGAATGATAAGCTCTTTGCATTATCTGAGTTCGATACGACTCAGACGGATGATGCGATATCATATGGATTTGTTGATTCGCATAAAACAATGGATGAAGCAAGAGCCTGCAAATCGACGACATATGCAAAAGCAATGGGGGCTGCAACTATGACATCTGAAGGTTCCAAGCCGTATCACGATGATTTTATAGGAAGCTGTTCATGGTGGCTGCGTTCACCAAGTATGTATGATATTTATTCAACAGCAGTGCTTCAGACTGGAACTATTAGTGCGGCTACTGGTCCGATGTATGCAGATGATGATCGTATATGGAAGACTGAGTTCAATGTTATTGCAGTAAGGCCTGCTTTGAATCTGGATCTTTCAAAGAATACTTATACACCGGCAGGTACTGTCTGCAGTGACGGAGAAGTTTCAGAACCTCCGGCATCAAGAGGCTCATGGAGCTACAATGTAAGCTGGATACTTGATGATGACGGAACACTGTATCTTGAAGGGACTGGAACTATACCTGAACCCGAAGGATTTGATAAGTCGCTGAAAGGTAAAGTAAAGGATATAAAATTCGGGAGTGATCTGACAGAAATAGAGGATAAGGCTTTTGCTGGATTTGATTCGCTTGAAAAAATAACGATACCAGGAACTGTAAAAAGTGTTGGGGATTCAGCCTTTGCTTCCTGCAAGGGATTGAAATACGTTGAAATCAAAGAAGGCGTAGAGTCTTTGGGATATCATGCTTTTTATTCACCAAATATCAAAAGCTTAACTATCCCGAAGAGCGCTGATAGTATAAGTTACTATCAGGTAAAAAAATATAAGGATGGTTACCATGCTGTTATAAAAGGCTATAGCGGTACAGAGGCAGAAGCTTATGCAAACGAAGAGGGACTAAGATTCTATGACCTCAAGTCACGCACATATAAAGTCCCTAAAGCAGAGCTGTATTACAATGAATATTATGTGAAGGACTACAGAGAGCCTGTTTTTGAAGCATCACATTCTTATGCAAAATCGTATCAGGTATACAGGAAGTCAGGAAGCAAGTATAAGAAAGTAAAAGATGTGACTGTATCAGGAAGCAGGTATATCGTACGTGATAAAAAATTGTCTTTTAACAAAAAATACAGTTATCGTGTGAGAGCATATATCAAAGTAGGTGGAAAGAAATACTATAGTGGTTATTCGTATATTACGGTAAAGACAAAGCTTCCAATGATGAAATACACATTGAAATCAAAGATTGTCAAAAAGAAAAACAAAAAAGAAAGATGGAACCAGATTAGCTGGAAAAAAATGACTGGAGCCAGCGGATACAGACTGTATATATACAACGGCAGAAATGATAAGCGGATACTTGTAAAGGATATAGATGCGAAGGACAAAAGATACATTTCAAGGAGCAACAAGAAGAAATACCTGTATACACAAAAAAATATAAAAAAAGGAAAGGTATACAGGTATGAAGTACGTGCATATCGAAAAGTCAAAGGAAAGAAGATACTGGGCATACCATCCGATGCAGGATACCTTGAGGACGGTATCTTCGGAACTCATGGCTGATGTGATACAGCATCTGTATGATTTTCAGTTAAACAAAACAAGATTAACGTTATGGGGAGGTAAAAAATGAAAAAGAATTTGATATCTGTTTTTATTATCATGCTTATGGTAGCAACGATGTTTCCGTTATCGTCGTTAAAGGCAAATGCGACAACGTACACTGTCTCGAATCTTAGCAGTCTGAATGAGTATACGTTCAGGACAGTTGCAGAGGGTTCATATTCAGCGGTAAAAAGATCAGGAAAGTGGACTTATAAATTCACTAAAGGTCGTGATGTGGTTTACATACCTGTATCAGCATTTTCAGGCAGCTGCAGCAATCCGTCAACATCCAGTATAAATAATGCTTTCACAAATGCGATAAAATATAAAAAGCCTCCGCAGGATATAGGATATGTTTACAGAACTAAAAGGGCGTATACGTATTACTGGACCTATGAGAAGAAAACGTCTACATGTTACCAGTGGGATTTTACAAAATATAATCTTACTGAAAACTATACGTCAGAAAGCATAACTTTGGGTAATTTCACGAACGGTACTATGCGCATGGTATATAATACAAAGATCATGGTATCCGGTAAAGGCGCAAAAGCACCATCTACTGCAGCAGAGTATAAACGGGCACTGACTGTATCAAAGAATAATACTATAGTGAAAAAACCGTCATTCAAGGTCAGGATAACCAACCCGGGGAAAAACAAGGTGTATCTGAGTGCATACAAGCAGACTGCAAAAGGCTATACTTCTAAGAAAGGTAAAGTGAACGTAGCAGATGCAATAGATGTTTTATATAAAACAGCACAATGCACTGCAGGCGCAGTATCAGGTGCAGGTGGCCAGGAATGTCTCGGAGCAGTGATGAGTGCAGCAAAATTTGCTTATAATTCCTCGGGACTCAATAAACGAATGAGCTATGGATGGAGTCCGGAAAGAATGATTAGCGGATACAGTTCTGCAAAAAAGAAGACATTGTATATGTACTCTTCTGATTTTACAAGCACACTTAAATCCCAAACTCCAGGAGATTATTTCCAGGTCAAGACTTACCTGAGCGATCCTATTTCCAGGACCGGGAAAAAAGCGACAAGCACAGATATATCCATAAGCTTTGCACTGAAATAATATGTGACCGGTATTGCTTGCTGCAGGATTATGTATGAAGAAGGAGCGCTGTTTTCAAAACTCAGGAGAGTCCCTGCCAGACAGTGGGAAATTTTAAACTCAAAGGAAGTGGTTTA